>JAJTGP010000134.1 GCA_021299265.1 Hyphomonadaceae bacterium
CGCTGCCGCGTCCATTTTATGCGCAATGCTTTGGCCCATGCAGGTAAAAGCGGGCGGCGTGTTGTGTCGGCTTTCATCGCTACCGCTTTTGCCCAAGACGACGCCAAAAGTGCCAGCCTGCAATGGCGCAGCGTCGCCGATCAGCTAAGGCCCAAAATCCCCAAACTCGCCGCCCTGATGGACAGTGCCGAGCACGATGTCCTCGCCTTCATGGCTTTTCCTCAAACACACCGCGCCAAACTGCACTCCACCAATCCCATCGAGCGCCTCAATGGTGAAATCAAGCGCCGTACCAATGTTGTCGGCGCTCGGCATGCCCTCGGACCAGTGGCAGGCTTGCCTCGCTCCCCAATGAAGCCGCCATCACCCGCCTCATAGGAGCCATCATCATGGAACAATCAGATGAATGGGCTGTGCAGCGAGGACGCTACATGACACTTGAAACCCTCGCCCCTTTAAGCAATGATCCCATCGTCATGCTCAGCGCAGTCCCCTGATCATGACCAGCACAGCCCTAAACCGGCTACATCATGGCTAAGCTGTTACACCACGCTGTGGGACACGATCAGATCGCGGGGACAAATCCAGAATTCGGAACTTTCGCTAACTCAGTAACAAAGTCAAAGTTTCGCATTAGCGCAGGCCATTATGAAGAGACCTTTTTGGTGAATTCACAACTAGCCACCACCGCTATTCAGAATTCAGGCGGCGATGTCGAGGCAAGATGGTTTAGCGATGGACATAATCCCGATCAGTGGAATCGGGCGTTCGCCGACAACTTGATGGCAGTGTTTCCATCCAAAAAGGCGGTTGAACCAACTAAATAGCAGAGAGTCGTCGAACATCTACTACCGCGACCGGAATGCGGCTGCGGACGCCCTTGATTAACAAGTCACGACCAAACCCATTCATCTAGGATTTTTTGTATTTTGGATGCTCAATTCGTACTCAACATACGAATTCAGCATAAAATATGAAATCCGATGAAGTTCAAAATAGCTGAACGCTCAAGAATAGCGACATTTCGAGTCCGAGCTTTTTTGTGCCGACTGCGCCGTGCCGAACTGCTGACCTCAAATGGCCCTTTGTCACGATCGCCCAAGCATTTGAAAGCAGATGCTAGGAAGGAAACGCGCGCACTCTTCAGTATCCAAAAGATGCCGAGTGTTTGAGGTTGGGCTGCCATCCTGCAACTTTATTCAACCGATTTCCTTTATCAAGAGTGCTCCAGGGGAGCCAGATGCGGAAGCGGGCAATAGTCCAAGATAGCTGCAGCCGACTGAAAATATCGAAAGATGCGCTTCGGCAATTGACCGAATCTAAGTACCCGAAAATATCAGTGCAGAGTAGGTCACAGACACCAATGCGACCATTGAAGGGACATTTATGAGAAGAAGCCTTTTGAATTTCCGCGCGTGTTTGATCGGGCTCTTTGCTGCTGCCATGGCATGGCCTCCTTCGATGGGGCGCGCTTGGTCCCAAGATACGTCCGAAAGATTGGCGCTATCTGACTCGAGGCGAAGCGAGCTGAGGGAGCTGCTTGAAAGAGCTTTTGATAATTCCCACAACAAATGCGAGGTAAGGATTCAGGGTGGAAAAAAGTGGCTCACCTTTGAAGGGTCGACTGACCTACTCCCAGCTTGTTTGACGACTCATCGTTTAGGTCCAAATGACACCCTGCAAATCACATCTCAAGGTGGACTCACGACACCGGCGATTGTAGCCGGAATGTATATAGATAAATGGCGTATCAATGTGCAAATTGAAGGCTTCTGTATGTCGAGCTGCGCAAACTATATTGCCGCTGCCGCAAATACGCTGTCCATCAACTCGTTTTCTGTTCTAGGTCTTCACGGAGCACCTGCCTTAGCATCTCAAGAGGCGGTCGATGAGCTTCGAGCGCAAATCATGAAGACCTCTCAGATCGCTGAGTCTGATCGGGAGAAAGTCTTGAAGGCGAGCATTGACGGTCTCCGTCAGGATAGTGGCATGCACCAGCTGGCAGCCATGTCCCTAAATGTTGATTCAGGATGGTATGAATTGAAGGAAATGCGAAAGCGTCACCAGCTCCCCGCAGTTAGGGGAGCAATGGTCATCCCAAGTCGCAGAAATGTTCTAAACTGCCTAAAGGGCGTTCAGGTCGGAGCCTTGTGGTTTCCCGAAACTGCGGCTGATCGCGAGGCAATCTGGGAGCTGTATCCCAGTAGTCGAACTCAATTCACTTTTGATGACGAAACTTCATCGGTGGCCTGCTCACTCTAAAGACTCCAAAGCAACTCTCAACCAGCGAACAAGTTCGATTGCCTGGCCTATCGTCATTGCCCCACCGCCTGAAATCTGGACTGTTTGGAACTGGGGCCTTGTTGCCCTAGTTATCCATGACTGGATCAGGAGCTTCGGCACCAAAGTGTTTAGGGACGCCGAAGAGACGCTTATAGCAAAGCGAGGCGAAAAAGGAGCAAACGCGGTCTAGAGCTTTCGCGAAGCTGGGATCAGTCAGGTGACTTACTTCAACACAAGGAAGCGTCCTGCGGGTTTAATGCCATCCAGAATGCTGCACTTTTTGATACCTGAAGGCCAAGCAGAAAAGGCAGACAACTTTGAGACCTACTCCGCGGGCATTGAGTAAGTGTAAGGGACTCCGACTGAAAATACGCCATCATAACCGGACATATTGGTTGGGAAGGCGCGGACACCG
>JAJTGP010000252.1 GCA_021299265.1 Hyphomonadaceae bacterium
GCGAGGCGTAGATTTCTGTAATCCACTGATTGGCCGTCGCACTCTTCAGCATGGCGACATTAAAGGTACGCAGACCGCCGAGACTGTCATAGACTTGGAAGGACCAGTTGGCATCTGGCGTCACAGCGCCCGAAGCCATGTTGTTGGTCGCCGCATTATAGGTGCCGCCGGATACAGCCGTGCTAACTGGGGTCGTCGATTTCAGATTGCCATTGATTTTGGCGATCGTGGACGGGGTTGCCGTGCCGGAAATCGAGCTGATATTGACAGTTTCAAGCAAGCTTAGATCGCTGGGGCTGGTTGTCACCGTGCCTGTTGGGTCAACGCGCCATCCTTGCAGGAAATATCCGGCTTGATTGACCAGATTGCCTTCATCATTGGCAGCGAATGTCCCGACCCGTGTGAACGCCACGTCGGTCACAGCGCCACCAGCTGTTTGCAGGGGCGACACAGCAAAGAAGCCTTGTCCCGAGATCGCAAGGTCCGTCACTGTCGAGGTCGTGCTCAAATTGCCTTGTGAACGCACCAATTGCCGTGTCTGCGCGGAAACCCCACCTGCATTATAGGTAGAGCCTTTGCTTTGAGGATTGACCAGTCGGGTGAAGTCCGTGCGGTTCCGCTTAAAGGCGGTCGTGTTCACATTGGCGATGTTGTCAGAGACGACAGCCATGGCACTGGAATTGGCGATGAGGGACGAAACCCCCGCCAGCATTGCGTTATTGATCGACATTGAATGCTCCTGATCGTGTTTTTATTGTTAGGAGCATTCTGCCCAACCACTTGTGTCCAGATTTTAGGGACGGAGTGTTGATTTTTGGTTGATTTTTTTCTTAATCGCAGCGATTTAAGTCAAAATATCAACTGGCCTGCAGTCCTATCTTAACGATTGACGACAAGGGCAGGGCCGCGCCGCCAATTGTTACTGTCGGTGTGTTCCCGGAAAGGTCGACGCCGGTGATAACGCCCTTTTGTCGGACGGTGCCGGTGATCGGACGTTCATCCGCCCCTTGGGCATTAATTTCGAGGCGATAGGTCCCGGCAGGTGCTGCCTTGCCTGATTGATCCTTGCCATCCCAGGTAAAGGTCTTTTCGCCGGTGGAAGTTTCACCCGGTTTAGTGGCAATGGTCCGGCCTTGCGCGTCCACAATTTTTAACGTCGTGCTGGTTGAAGACCGCGGCAACTCATAGCGCCAGGTGGCTTGGCCACCGCTCGACAGACCAGCCAAAGCAGATGTCGCTGTCGCTTCTTTACCCAGATAGGCTACCGCCGTCGCGCCTGCGCTCAATTTGGTGGTTTCGGTCAAGGACGACAGAAGATCATTGGTCTTCAGCTGTTGTTCCACGCCTGAGAATTGCACCAATTGGTTGGTGAAGTCTTTGGTATCCAAAGGCGAGAGCGGATCTTGGTTCTTCAATTGTGCGGTTAAGAGAGTCAAGAACGTCTCGAAATTGTTTGCCAACGAGGCTTTCGGCGTCGTAGCTGCTTTCGCTGCCGTGCCGGAGGCTGCCGCCGAAGTCGTATTGGTCACAGTTGTCATATTGCTTTCCTTATAACTTAGGCGGTCAAGGCAATGCGGGCGCGTTGCCAGCGTTCGACAGGGCCGGAGAGGGGGGTCGAGAGCGGCGCTGATGCTTCAGATTTCGCCGCTTCAGATGTTTCGTAGACTTCCGCGCCACCCATCATGCGTGCGCTTTGCTGCTGATGGGTGTCGCGATTTTGTTGCGAGCTGCCTTGATCATTCATTGAAAACGACAGTCCATTTTCTTCCAGATCAAGGCCGGCTTCTTGGAGCGCCCGAGTCAGATCGCGCGCAGATAGAGCTAAATCCTTCAAGGCTTCAGGCCGATCGGTGCTGACCACGGCACGTACCTTCTTATCGGGTCCCACGGTCAGCCGCACATCGACCCGACCCAATTCTGGCGGATCGAGGCGGAGGGTGAATTCCTTCATGCCGTTTGAAATGCGCCGCATCATGGCAGCCGCCAGCATGGGAATCGTGTGGGGTTGAACCAAGCTTGGCTTGGGCGTGGTGTCTTGAGCGGGGGTGACTGTACCGTCGACGGTCACTGAAGTCGCGGCATCTGCCGCACCATTCGAACCGCCCATCATGCCGCTGGCATCGGTTGCGGCGATCTTGGCTTCTTCGGTTTTGGTACCTGTCTTGGCGAGATTTGGTACCAACCCCGTCGCGGCGGCGGCATTTGCTTGCGGGGTAGCGGTGGCCACGGTGAGCGCAGATGGTGTACTCTGAAAGCCAGCATCATTCGTCGCCGACATGCCTGCGCCATTGGCAAGCCAGCCAGCTGGGCTGTTGGACTTTAAGCCGTTTGCCTGACTTGCTTGTGCTTCCAGTGCGCGCGCTGCACCGGGCCCCTGAGGCTGGTTGGCCAGCACCGCGTCCAAAGTCGGAACGGCCTGTGCAGTCGCAGCATCAGTTGGCTGCGGGTTAGGCTGAATTACTTGGGCAGGTGCGGGCGCAGGTGCTGGCACAGGCGCAGTGGCAGCAAGTTGTGCGACTTGACTGTCTTTGGGCGCGGGCTGCTGCGTTTGTCCCGATGCTGAAAGGCCAGCCATTAAGCTTTGCGATGCGGCAGCTTGGGTCTTGAGGGCAAGCGCCTGCGCAGGTGTAGAAGTGTCGTTGCTTGTCGTTGCTAGAACGTCGGCGGTCTGGGTTGTTACAGGTAAGGCCTCGCCGCTCTTGATGTCGGGGTTTGCCGCCACAGGTTCTGCGCCTGAAATGTCGCCAGGAGCAAGTACGAGTTCCTTAACAAATGTGTCGCCCGTGAGGCCCAAGGTAATGGCAACGTTCTGAGCGGCATTGGCTAGGCCCGTCGCGCCAGTGCCTTCTTGAATAGCGGCATCTGCAGGCGTCTTGGGAATCAGGTTGATCGGCGTGCTCGCCAAGGGAAGTGCCGGCACGGCTAGAGAGGTAATACTCGAGGTGTCAGTGAGCGAGGTGCCATCCTTTAACAAAGGCTCTGGTGCCAGCTTCAAGCTAATTCCCACCTCTGATGACTCGGGCGCGGCCTTGGCTGGTTCTTGCGGGCTGGGCGGTTGGACAAGGCCAATCATCGTATCGACAAAGCTAAGGCCTGATGACGCGCCCATGTCACCGGCTGGCGAAACAGACGGCTTCGCGCGCCGCGATTGCGGAGCCTCTGCGATGCTGTCCATTATACGACCAACCATTTCCATGCGTCTTAAGCCCCGCTTCCCAACACGCCGCACGTCACTCTGCGACCTCGAGGATTTGGGGTAGCAAGGGCTATGCCACTCTGGATTTGCTTTAATATACTGTTTTTGTTGATATTTACTAGGGGTTAACCGAGGTAAATGAGGGGCAAAACAGCCGGGGAGCGGCATAGATTGCCGGGTGCAAGGCCAATCCTGCCGCTTGTCCCCAAAACGCCTTTAAGCGCGCCAATGGGACCATACGTAGCAGATTGAAACCCCACGCTGCGGAAGTGGCCCACACTGGCGCGCGGGTTGCAAGTAAAGTCGCGAGCACGTGCGTTGACCGAAGAGGCTGCGGAGACAGAGATAAGTTAAATCACTGATATAAAGTGATTTAATTCCAATCTCCGACCGAATTCTCACTCGAACAAGGTGTGTGATCAGGCAAAAACCGCTCGGCAAGTCGGCAAAAATGACCGGGTGCCGGGAGGAATAAGGCAGAAACAAAGGCTGAGTTGAATGTCGCTGAATTCGATCATGAACATCGCTACGAGTGGCCTGTTTGCCAGCCAAAGCGCCATTCGCACGGTGACGCAGAACGTCTCCAACGTGAATACGCCGGGCTATGTGCGCCTTGAGCATAATCAGAATGCGCGCGAAGTTGGTGGCAGAGGTCAAGGCGTCGATACGGCCTTGGTCACCCGCGCGGCGGACCGCTTTCTAGCCGCAGCGTCGTTGGCGGCCTCCAGCAGCGCAGGCAGTGCAGCAGGCCGCTCGGGCTATTTAGACAATGTTCAAGCTGCTTTTGGTGATCCAACCAGCGAGTCTTCGATCTTTGCCGCCTTGAACCGTGTCTTGGGGGCCTTTGAAACAGGCGTGCTAAACCCGGGTTCCATCTCCGCTCGCCGTGGGGCGATTGCTGAGTTGCAAGGCTTCCTCGCTCAGATCAACACGGTAGGCCAAACCATTGAGACGGCGCGGGCTGATGCGGACCAGCGAGTGGCAGACCAGGTGCAGCGGGTGAATACGCTGCTGAAAGATATCTCGGCGGCCAATTCCGACATTCTGCGCGCCAATGCGGTCGGCGATTCAACTGGCGCACAGCAGCGTCAAGCCGACATGATCCAGGAATTGTCGCAATATATCGACATTAAGGTCTCAACGCGCCCCGATGGTGCTACCGAAGTGCGCACCAGCAATGGCGTTTTATTGGCTGGCTTCAATCCAGCGACCTTGAACTTTAAAGCCTCTGGTATTGGTGCGACCTCGTTTGATCGCATCACCATAACCTTTGGGACCGATCCGACCGAACGTGAGTTTGAGCCCAGCATTCAAAGTGGGTCCTTGCGCGGCCTTTTGGACGTACGCGATCAGGATTTGGCCAAAATCGCCTATGGTTTGGGTGAACTAGCGGGCGGGATCGCCGATGCCCTCAATGCAGCCCACAGCCAAAATGCCACTTTACCACCTCTGGCGCTGGCACGCGGCAGCGATACGGGTCTGTTGGCTTCCGACAGTTTAAATTTCACCGGCCAAACCAGCATTGGCATTGTGAATGCCGCAGGCCTTTTGGTCAGTAAGATCGACATCAACTTCAACACGGGTGCGATCACTGTCGATGGGGCTGCTTCTGGCACAACCGGGGCGACGATAGGGTCGCTCGTCACCGCGCTTAATACCGCACTTGGAGCCAATGGCACGGCAAGCTTCACCAATGGACGGCTGCAATTGCAATCGGCGGCACCTGTGCCGGCCACCGCCACTCCCAACGGCTTTGTGTTTGATGAGCCCGCGACAGGGGGAAGCCAGCGCGGCAATCGCGCCTTTGCGCACTTCTTTGGCCTCAATGATCTCGTCCAGTCCGGCACCCCGATGAATTACGCGACGGGCCTGCGCGCGACCGATGCGCACGGTTTTGTGGCTGGCAGTGTGATGAGCTTGCAAGTCGTTGGGCCAACCGGCGGCATTGCGACCACGAAAAATGTCACCATTCCGGCGGGCACCATTGGCGACATCATGAATGCGCTGAATGACCCTACGACCGGTGTCGGCCTCTATGGCGGGTTCTCGCTTGACCCACAGGGCGTGATGAAATGGACTCCGGGGACAGGCCAAGGCAATCTTCGTCTCGAGATCACCCAAGACATTGGACCGCGCGGTGGCACCAGCCACGGCTTTGCGGCGATTTTTGGTGTGGCGTCTAAAACCCGCGAAGCGCGCGCTTTGGGGATTGCGGTCAATCCAAGCATTGTTTCAGATCCAGCGAAAATGGGCCTTGCCCGACCTGACCTTTCGACAGTCGCCGTCGGCGCGGTTGCGGTCGGTTTGGCCGATAGCCGTGGCGCGCAGGCCTTGTTTGATGCGTCCCGCACACCTTTGCCGTTTAGCGATGGACCGGGCGGCGTGACACGCACCATGAAAATGCTGGACTTTGTTTCTGCCCTTGGTGGCGACGTCGGGCGACTTGCTGCGGAAGCCGCAACCGACAAGGAGACCGCCGATGGCTTTAAGGCGGAGGCCGATGCCCGTCGGTCCAGCGTTGAAGGCGTCAATCTCGATGAAGAATTGGTCAAACTGACCAGCTTCCAACAAGCCTATTCCGCAGCTGCCCGTATGATCCGAGCAGTCGATGAAATGTACCAAACTTTGCTGCAGGCCGTCTAAGGTCAATCAAAACTGAAGAGACACAGGTGGAGCAACCCTCATGAATCGCGTCGCAACCTATAATCAGTTCTTTGGAAGTGCCGCTGGCATTGCCTTGGGTCAAGCCAATATGGCGAAGGCACAAGAACAGGCGTCGACGCAAAAGGTCGCCGGCGATTTGCAAGGGTTTGGCATCGAGGCCGGGCGTCTCTTGTCTGCCAAAACCTATGCCGAGCGTTTGGACCGGCGCGCCGAGACTTTAAAGGCATTGGAAGCCCGCGCCGAAGTGGAAGCTTCTGCCTTGGACAGCGGGCAAGCCGCCGTCCAGCAAGCCCGCGATGCTTTGGCCAATGCGGCTGCCAACCAAAATGGGGCTGGCTTAAAGGCTGCCCTCGAGCAAGCTCTTAGCATCATCGATACCGCTGCGAATACCCAATATAATGGCGAGTCCATCTTTGGTGGAGAATGGGGCTATGGCGAGCCATTTGTGCCTGCAAGCCTCGACACTTTGGCCGCGCAACCCAATACCGATGCCAATTGGGTCGATACCGGCCGCAATCGCACCGTGATGATTGAAGATAATCGCTCGATCGAACTGAGCCGCAATGCCGAGGATTTATTCCGGCCCTTCGTTGACCTTTTGCGTTCGATCCGCGTGTGGGAAAATGCCAATGGTCCGCTCACTGGGAAACTCACCGCCGCACAGCTAACCTATGTTCAAGGCCTCATTCCTCAAATGGCCACGGTCCAGACCAATTTGATCGACAAATCCGCCGAAGCGGGTGGTACGGCCAAGCAGATTGAGATGGCGGTCAGCACCAATGATGCGAAGCGCGATACTTTATTGGCTACGATTGGCGATCAGGAAAATGTTGATCTGGCCGAAGTGGCGGCCCGACTATCGGCTGCCCAAACCCAGTATCAAGCCTCGGCTGCGATCTTTGGGCAGCTAAAGGACCTGAACCTGCTGCAATATCTGCGATAAGCTGCTAAAGCGCTGCCATCGCTACAGGCCTTGAACCTGTGGGGAAGGAGAGAGCATGTCGCTAGAAACACTTGTAGCTCGCGCCGACGCGGGCCTTTCGACTATTCCAGATATTGATTTGGGCTTTGATAAGCCGCGTGCACAAACTCGTGTCGTAGTTGCCATGTCCGGCGGCGTGGATTCGTCGGTTGTTGCGGCCTTGGTGCAAGCCGCAGGCTATGAAACCATTGGCATCACCTTACAGCTCTATGACCATGGAGCCGCCCTTAAAAAACAAGGGGCGTGCTGTGCCGGGCAAGACATTCACGATGCGCGCCGCGTAGCTGATCAGATCGGCATTGCGCATTATGTGCTCGACTATGAAAGCCGCTTTAAAGAAGCCGTGATGGACAATTTTGCGGATACTTATCTTGCTGGCTTCACGCCTATTCCCTGTGTCCGCTGCAATCAAAGTGTGAAGTTCAAGGACTTGTTGGAAACAGCCCGCGACCTCGGGGCCGATTGCTTGGTCACGGGCCATTATGTTGGTCGCGTTGAAGGACCAGAGGGTGCAGAAATGCGCCGTGCTGCCGATGCCGCGCGCGACCAATCC
>JAJTGP010000176.1 GCA_021299265.1 Hyphomonadaceae bacterium
AATTGAAAGAGCGTAAGGCGCTGTTCCAAGGTGAGGAAGATCTTCCCCATGCACTCGACAATGAAAGCGGCGTCAAGCGCAAGCCGCCGCACATGCCTGCGGAAATGCCACCTGTCGGTTGGAAGGAAACTGAGGATTATCAGTTGAAGCGCGCCTATGAATTGCTGGCCGCAGGCCTACCCAAGCGCACGCCTGCAATCACCACGCGCCGGGCGGAAAATAAGCCCGCTGACGGTTCGCGTTCGCCCGTGTCCGGGGCTCCTGTTACGCCAAACTAAGGGCGGCAGAGGCATGGTGGCAAAGCTAGCCCAATTAAGCCTGCCATCTGGGCGCAGTGTTGAAGCCTGCTTTACCGGCCGTCGTGGTGCCAAGCGCCTGACGATGCGCGTCGACCCGATCAAGCGGCGCTTGGTGGTGAGTGGCCCGTTGCGCGTCTCCCAAAAGCAGGCCTTGGGCTTTGTGCAAGAGAATGCGGCTTGGATCGAGGCGCGCCTGGATGCGTTGCCCGCACCAGCGCCCTTTGTTGAAGGGGGTGAGATCCTGTTTCGTGGTCGTCCCACCCAATTGGTGCGCGTGGCTGGACGTGGGGCACCGATTTTTCAAGATGGGGTTGAGCCGCGTTTGGTGATTGCCGCCACGTCCGCCCGCTTTAGTGCGCGGGTCGCCGTGGCCCTCAAAGCTTTTGCGCAATCTGATGCCGTGAATTACGCAGGCGGCTTTGCCTCGCGCCTTGGCAAGGAAGCGACCTCCATTGCGCTGCGCGATACGCGGTCCCGGTGGGGGTCGTGCACCTCGCGCGGCGATATCATGCTGTCATGGCGTTTGATTGGTGCGCCGCCGAAAGTGTTCGAATATGTCGTCGCCCATGAGATGGCGCATTTGCTGGAACTCAATCACTCGCCCGCCTTCTGGGCCCATGTGACGCGCCTCATGCCCGACTGGAAGCCAGCCCGCGCCTGGCTCAAAAGCCAAGGCGGCCAGCTTCAAGCGCTTGGTGCATGAGCGCGTTTTGATCCATGTGGATCAAAGTTGCGCTCAAATTTAAAATTAGAGCAACAGCTTATCCGATCTATCTGGTAGAGATAGATCGGGCGTTGCTCAACCAAACTCAGCTGCTGCTGAGAGTACTCGGTAGGGCGGACGGCCAAGGGCCGCAAAGCCAATCGCTACACCTGCCAGCGCGAAGACCGTAACTGCACCGCCGACAATGGAACCAACCAAGCCTAGATTCAGTAACCAGTCGGCCTCCAACACCTGGATGACGATTACATAGGCGGCACCTAGGCCAAGGCCTGCGCCAATCAGCGCCGCAATCAAGCCCGCGCAGGCCTGTTCAATCGCCATCGCGCCGACAATGCGGGCACGACTGGCCCCAAGGCTTTTCAGGATCGCAGCTTCATAAAGCCGCCTGCGACTGCCCGCCGCCAGGGCCCCAGCGACAGCAGCGCCACCTGCGGCCAGAGCGACCGCGGCAATCGCCTGTATGGCGATGGCGAGGCTTTCAAACAAGTCGCCAGCCGCTGCCAAGGCATCGCGCACCCGCACAATGCCGACGGCTGGAAAATCCTTGGCCATCGCCTTGGTCATTTGCGCCTCTTCGTCTGGTGAAAGACGCGCTATGGCGAAGTGGCGGAATTGTGCGCCTTCAAAAGCACCAGGGGCAAAGACGACGGCGAAGTTCGCGCCAAAGCCACCCCAATCGACTTTGCGCAGGTTTTCAACTTTGGCCTCAATCTCGCGTCCCGAGACCAAGACGCCAATCGTATCACCAACTTTGGCCCCAATGCCTTCGGCGGCTTCGGACTCAAGGCTGACTTTGGCCTCAAACGGATCATTATAGTCCACGGGCCACCACGTGCCTGCCGTCAACTTCGCACCTTCGGGCTGCTTGGCCTGCCAGGTGGAGCCGATTTCCTGTTCAACAAACCAGCGCTCGGACGGCTTGACCTTCTCGACATCGATCTCTTGACCATTGAGCGAGATCACCCGGATCGTCATGACGGGCGTGCGCGCGTAATCCTCTGGTTTCAGACGGGGAACGGTCGCTTTGACCAAGGCGTCGAACTCAAGCGCCTTCAGATCGGGGATCTCGGTATAAGCCACGCTGGGGGCCTTGGCGGGGGCGGTATCGCGCACTTGCGCGACCAAATTGGACTGGATTTGCCCGAGCGCTACCAGCAGGGCGAGGCCTAGACCTAAAGCAGGTGCCGCAGCCGGTGCGAGCGAACCTGGGCCGCCGAGGGCTGCAAGCCCCAGTCCCCAAGCCCCACCCGGGCGAGGCGCGCGATGGGCAAGCACTTGAGCTGCTTTGCCCAGTCCGTAAAAGGCGAGCCAGCCAAGACCTGCGCCAATCGCCAATAGGATTGCCATCACGGGATCGGGGCTCGTCAGCGCGAACAGGCTTGCGAGCGCCACAAGGCCAATCATGGCCGCGATACGCTCCACGATGGGCGTCGGGCTATCGCCACCGCCACCGCGAAGCAAATGGGAAGGCGGTGTCGCGCGTGCCGCACCCAAGGGGGGCGCGGCAAAAGCAAAGGCGCACAAAAGCCCAATGCCGGCCGCAGAGGCGAGGGGCTTTGGAAACAAGGTCAGCTCAATCGGAATGGGCAGGGCACTGCCATAAGCCCAAGACGTCAAGAAGGGCGCGGCCCCGCCGATCACGACACCCAAAAGGGCACCCAAAAGTGCCAAGCACAAAATCTGTAGGCCATAGGCCAGACGCACATCTCCGCCTGATGCACCCATCGCCTTTAGAATGGCGATCGAGCCACGGCGGGTTTGCAAATGTCCGCGCACAGCCCCTGCGACGCCTAAGCCCCCGGCCAAGAGGGCGGCAAAGCCGACGCACGACAGAAAGAGTTCAACACGGTCCAGTGCGCGATCAAACCCTTCTGCCGAACGAGACTTGTCCCGCAAGGAAGCTTTATCAGTGGGAAAAGCTTTGTCGAAGGCGGCCTTGGTGGCGGGTGCCGCCCCGGCATTGTTCAGCTTCACCCGAAGGGCTGAAGAAAACAGGGCCCCAGGCTGGGCGAGATTGAGGGGTTTGAGCGCTGCGGTCGAAACCATCAGGCGCGGCGAAAAGGCAAAGCCTCGACCCAGTGCATCGGGCTCTTTCAACAGGACTGCGCGGATTTGTACCTTGCCATAGGGAAGCGCGATCTCATCGCCCACTTTCAGCTTGAACGCATCCAGCACAGCCTGTTCGGCGACGGCACCCCAGACACCATTTTTTTCAGCCAACAGGCCCTGCAAAGGCTGTTGCGGGGCTAGGGTGACACTGCCCTCAAGCGGGTGGACTTGATCGACCGCGCGTAATTGGATCAGTCGCCTAACCTCACCGGACGTGCCCATCGTATTGCTATCAATAGCCAATGATGTGGTGCCGCGCGCATTGAAGAAGGCTAATTGTTCGGGGCTTGGCGTACGTTGGCGCAAGTTTAGCACAAAATCGCCACCCAAGATGCGCCGCTGTTCGGCATCAAGGCCAGATCGGAACGCTTGGGCCATGCTGCCTGCCGCCGCAATGGCGGCCACGCCGATCGCGAGACAGACCAGAAATAAGCGGAAGCCTTTAATGCCGCTGCGCAATTCTGCTGCGGCTATGTTGAACGCATAGGACCAGCGCGTCACGAAGCAACCTTCCCATCTTCAAGGCGCACGATCCGGTCGCAGGCAGTAGCGAGGCTGGCTTCATGGGTGACCAAAACCAGTGCCGCGCCTTGGCTGCGGGCGGCGTCAAATAACAAGTCGCGAACCGATTGCCCGGCGGCTTGGTCCAGATTGCCGGTCGGCTCATCTGCAAAGATCAATTTGGGTTGGATCACGGTGGCACGCGCCACGGCGACGCGCTGTTGTTCGCCACCCGACAACTGGCTTGGATAATGTTTGAGCCGATGGCTGAGGCCTACTTTCTCCAGCGCGGCAGCGGCCGCGTCGCGCGCCGTCTTGCCGGTTGAAATGTCGGCGGTCTCCAGCGCGGTCGCGACATTCTCCAGCGCAGTCATATTGGGCAGGAGGTGGAAGGCTTGAAACACAATGCCAATGCGTCCGCGCCGTACGGCGGCCAATTGGTCTTCATTCAGACCCACAAGCTCAGTGCCCAATAGCTTGACCGAGCCACCGCTAGCAGGCTCCAGCCCGGTTGAGACCGCCAACAGGCTGGACTTGCCAGAGCCTGATCGGCCAGTGATCGCCACAATCTCGCCAGCGCGGATCTCGCCATCGATCCCTTTGAGAATATGGACGGGGCCATCCGCGCCGGGCAGCGACAGGGTTACGTTGTGGAGCGAGAGGACAATATCATTCTGGGTCATAGACTGCACATAATCTAGAAAGGGGCTGTCGCAATGGGTGCGAAGGCTTAAATAAGCGTCATGTTGCACTTGCCACCGTTTTTCACCACCCGTCGAGCTTTTGTGACCCTAAGCGCTGCAATGGTGCTGACGGGCAAGGAGGCCGCCGCCCAAGCCGGCAAAGCGGCGCGACCAAAGCCCTTTACCATTGTCGCTTTTGGCGATTCCTTGACGGCAGGGCTGGGCGTGAAGCGCAGCGAAGCCTTTCCGGCCCGTCTTGAGGCGCGTTTAAAGACCGCGGGCTATGAATTGCGTATCGCCAATGCCGGCCTGTCGGGCGACACGACGGCAGGGGCTCTCGCGCGGTTTGATTTCGCCGTGCCGCGCGGCACCGATGCCGTGCTCTTGGCGATTGGGGCCAATGACATGTTGCAAGGGCGCAGCCCGGAAGATGCCAAAAAGAATATTGACGCGATGATTACGCGTGCAAAGGCACGCGGCTTGAAAGTCGCGCTACTCGGCATGCGGGCACCCAGCAATTGGGGCGCGGATTATCGGGCGCGGTTTGACGCTATTTACCCAAGTCTTGCCCGCAAACATGGTATCCCGCTCGACCCGTTTGTGTTGGAAGGCGTGGCCCTTAACCCCGCGCTCAACCAAGCCGATGGCATCCATCCAAACCCGGTGGGGGCCGACCGGATTGCCGCGCGCCTCGTGCCCTTTGTGGCAAAATCATTTGGTCTAAAGCCCAAGCGCCCCTAAACCCTGCTCGCCGATACAAGGAACTCACGCCATGATCATGAAACCTCTCGGCCGCACTGGCCAGTCCGTCCCGCTGATTTGCCTCGGCACCATGACTTATGGCGAGCAGAATACCGAAGCCGAGGGGCATGCCCAAATGGATTATGCTTTTGAGCGCGGTATCAATTTCTTTGATACGGCAGAGCTTTACGCCATTCCTCCGCGCCCAGAAACCAGCGGCGCGACCGAGCGGATCATTGGTACCTGGATGAAGGCACGCGGCACCCGCGATAAGATTTTCTTGGCTTCGAAAGTGGCTGGTCGCTCGCCGATGAATTGGTTCCGCGACTCGGGCGAAGGCTCCCGCGTCAATAAGGCCAACATCGATGAAGCGATTGAGAAGAGCCTCAAGCGCCTGCAGACCGATTATCTCGACCTCTATCAGATCCATTGGCCCGACCGCCGCGTCAATATGTTCGGCGGCTGGGGCTATCGTGATTACAAGGATGACTACACCGCTTTTGAAGACGTGTTGGCCGCATTAGACCCTTGGGTCAAAAAGGGCGCGATCCGTCATATTGGTGTGTCGAACGAGACCGCTTGGGGCGTGATGCGCTTTGTCGAAGAGGCAGAGCGCAATGGCCTGCCGCGCATTGCGACGATCCAGAACGCCTATAATCTAGTCAATCGTACGTTTGAAACCGGCCTTGCCGAAGTCTCGATGCGTGAAAATGTGGGCCTTCTGGCTTATTCGCCATTGGCGCAAGGCTATTTGACGGGCAAATATCTTGGTGGCGCGCGTCCACCCGGGGCCCGTACGACTTTGTTCGAGCGTGGTCAGCGTTATCAGGGGCCGGGGGCAGAGCCTGCGATCAAGTCCTATATGGAACTGGCGGCGGCTCATGACATGACACCGGTGCAATTGGCTTTGAAGTTCTGCGCGACGCGGGAATTCATGACGTCGGTTATCATCGGGGCGACGACGATGGACCAATTGAGTCATGCGATTGAGGCGTTCGACAAGCCTTGGACGCCAGAGTTGGAAGCTGCCGTCGAGACCCTGCACTCGACCATCCCCAATCCCTGCCCTTGAGCAGCACCAAGCTTATGCTGCGCCTCTTTGTTGCCTTGCCCTTGCCGGACGCGATTGCTGACGCCGTGCAGAAAACCCAAAGCGGGCTTGAGCGCGCGTCCTGGAGCAGGCGGGATAATTTGCACATCACCTTGCGCTTTGTGGGAGAGGTAGATGAAGCCCAGGCGACCGACCTAGATTTGGCTTTGGCCGATATCCGCGTCGCACCCTTTGAATTGGCGCTGCAGGGCTCGGGTTTTTTCGGTAATTCAAAGCCCCATGCCGCTTGGATGGGCGTTGCCCCCAATGAGGCGCTGAACCACTTGCAACGAGCGTGCGAGCGCGCGTGTCGGCAAGTTGGCCTAGACCCCGATACACGGGCCTATACCCCCCATGTGACCACTTGCTATTTGCAAGATGGCCATAGTCTGGAAGCGGTGATTGCCTATCAAGCCTGCCATAATTTGTTCAAGGCAGGGCCGTGGACGGCCGACCGCTTTTACCTTTACGCCAGCCATATCTCGAAAAAGGGCTCAAATATTTATGGGGTTGAGGCGGAGTATCCGTTGATTGGCTAGAGCGGGCCGCGTAAAGCATAGTCTATTCTAGAGATAAGCCCCAATTTGCCACGGCACAAATTCTTCGTCACCAAGGCCCAAGGCTTCTGACCTCGTTGGTTTGCCAGAGGCGGTTTCGATCATCGCTTCAAAGATGCGTGCGCCTGCCGCTTCGATGCTTTCCCCCGATAGGATGGGCGAACAATCAATATCCATATCCTCATCCATATGGCGGGCGAGGGCTTGGTTGGAGGCCAGTTTCAAACAGGGGCTGGGCTTGGAGCCAAACACACTGCCCCGCCCGGTGGTAAAGGCGATCAGGTTTGCCCCAGAAGCAATCTGGCCTGTCGCACTGCACGGGTCGTAGCCCGGGCTATCCATGAAAACAAAGCCTTTTTTGGTGATGGCTTGCCCGTAACGATAGACGCCATTGAGCGGTGTGGAGCCACTTTTGGCCACCGCACCCAGCGACTTTTCCAAAATCGTGGTGAGGCCGCCGGCCTTATTGCCGGGTGAGGGGTTGTTATCGAGGCTCGCCCCATGCTTGCCAACATAGTCCTCCCACCAAGCCAATCGGTCCTTGAGCGCTTGGGCGACTTCTGGATTTTTGGCGCGTTGGAGGAGCAGATATTCCGCGCCATAGATTTCAGGGGTTTCAGACAGGATGGCGGTACCACCATGGGCCACCAAAAGGTCGCTCGCAGCGCCTAAGGCGGGGTTTGCCGTCACGCCAGACCAGCCGTCTGAGCCCCCGCATTGCAGGCCAAGGGTCAA
>JAJTGP010000107.1 GCA_021299265.1 Hyphomonadaceae bacterium
CAATCGGGACTATCTGTCTAACCCAGAAGGCGGCTGGTCGGCCGCAGGCAACCCCGGCACTTATATCGCGATTGGCCCCACGGGTGGCCCAGTTTCGGGCATTACACGCGAACCAAATTGCGGCCCCCTTGGCGGCTTTGCAGGCTTCAGTGCCACAACTCCCGTGTGCTTCTTCCACTTCACGCCCTATGACAATATCGTCGAAAAGGAAGAGCGGTCGCAACTGTTTGCAAGCGCGGATGTGGAGATCAATGACGACCACACCCTGCATGCAGAACTTTTGATCTCCAATACGAACACGCCAGAATGGAAGACGTCGCCCAGCTACGCCTTCTTGCAGGCCCCCTCGGCACAGGCATTGCCTGCCATCTCTGGCCTACCCGGACGCTTCTTCGTGCCGGTAACGAACCCAGGCTATATTGACCTTCTGGCCAAGAACCCCGGTTTGTTCCCAGCGAGTACGATTGGGGTGAACATGTTGGCCTATCGGCCATTCAGCTATGGCGGCAACCCCAAATTCACCTCAGATGACCCACGCGGTGGTTCGCAAGGTGAGCGCAGCTTTGAAGCTGTGCGTGTCTCTGTCGGGATGAAGGGCAAATTGACCAGCACGGTCGATTATGACGTCAATTTGGCGGCTATGGATGATACGGGTATCCGCACCGGCTATGACGTCTTGGTCAACCGCTTCCAACTCGCCCTGCGCGGCTTGGGTGGCTCCAATTGTAACGTGGCAGCCAATACGCCAGGGGCCAATGGATGTCAGTGGTTCAGCCCGTTTGGTACGGCCATTCCAGGTAACTCCATTACCGGCGTCGCCAATCCCCAGTATAATCCAGCCTTAGGCGCTGCGAACGCGGCCTTGGTGGAGTGGTTCTATCCAGAAGTGCGCACCAAGCAGACGTCCAGTCTGGTCGTGTTTGATGCGGTCATTAATGGCGAAACCAGCTTCAAACTGGGCGATGGCCCCATCGGCTGGGCTTTGGGCTATCAGTACCGGAAGAACTCCTTCCGCTCTGAGTTCTCAAAATTCTCAGACCTGACACAACAGCCTTGCGTCTCGTCACCAGACTTCAACAACAACACCTGCGCTGCCGTCACCGGTCCGACGGTATTCTTGTCAGGTTCATTCCCTGCGAATGTTAGTGCAGACGTCAATGCGGCATTCTTTGAACTCCGCCTGCCGTTCACCAGCTCATTTGAAGCCCAAATTGCTGGTCGCTATGAAGACTTTGGTGGGGCTGTCGGCTCAACCTTTAACCCGAAATTCTCGGCGAAATGGCAAGTGACCGACGCATTTGCCGTACGTGGGTCCACCAGCACCACGTTCCGAGCCCCATCGGTGTCCAACATCCAGCCAACGTCTGTGACAACCTTGCAGAGTATTTTGGGCACCTTCCGGGCGGTCGATATCTTCGGCAACCCGAATTTGGACCCTGAAACGGCGACCACCTATAATATAGGTGCCTTGCTGAACACCGGAAATTTCAAAGCTTCGATCGATTACTGGCGCTTTGATTTTGACAATCCAATCGTTAGCGAGCCAATCGCTGGGCTTGTTTCAACCCTGTTCCCAACCACTGGGACCGGCAATTGCGGCAATCCAACTTTTGCCGCCATTCAAGCGAAATTCACCTTCAGTGGTGGCGTTTGCAACTCAGCTAACATCTCGCGCCTCAATACCACGGTGATCAACGGTTCCGCCGTTCTGACCGATGGGGTAGACATCAGCGTCGACTACACCTTCCAAGAAATCATGGGCGGTGACTTGAAGCTCGGGTTAGATGCAACTTACACGATGAGCTATGACGTCGACCCACTCTCAATTGGTGGTGTCCCCGTCGCGCCGGCCTTGGATGCTTTGGGTAAGCTGAACTTCCAAACAACAGCCTATCCACTGCCGCAATATAAAGGCACGCTCTATGGCCTTTATGAAACCGGTGGCCATTCGCTGCGCCTCGCGATGAACTTCATCGATGAGTACACCGATCAACGCACTGCCCCGTTTGCGCCTAGCTTGAACTACAGCACGGTTGCTGGTGTCACCGGTTCGGTCACCACGGGCAAAACGATTGAGGCTTGGCAGTCCTTTGACCTGACTTATCGTTGGGCGATGGAAAATGACCTGACCTTTACGTTTGGGATTGAAAACATCCTAGACAAGGATCCAAGCTTTGCCCGTCTGGAACTCAATTACGACCCATTCACAGGCAACCCCTTGGGCCGGACGTATAAGATCGGCCTAAAGAAAGCCTTCGGTGGCCCTAAGTAAGGTCCCAAGCTAACGCGTTTGCTGCGGCCCGACCTTTCAGAGGTCGGGCCGTTTGCTTTGAACCTAAGAGCACTTTAACTGAGAGCAACAGAATTAGGCCTTTTCAACAGAAGCTAATCAAGCTAAGAGACTATTCGTCCGTGATGCAGCCCAAAGGGGGGCCTGCATATGGAAACGACACACCATCAACTCTAGCCCAAACCTTTAATCCGCTTTCGCTTTGATCTTGGCCTTTGGTCTCGATTTAGGTGACATGCAATTGAAGCTTGTGGAATCAGGGAAATGATCGTGTGGATACAGTCTGTCCGTGAGACGTTGAAATCCATTTCGGGATTAGGTGTTAGCGATAGCTGTTTTTGGAGCCGGTTGTGCAAGGTCACGGATCAATTGCACGAAAACCACGCTCTCTTTTTTAAATCTTTGCGTGTCAGACGTCTTTTTGAAGCAGTCACGCAAAAACCATGTAGCCGGCTTGCATGCTTGCTCATGGCATTAATTGGCCAAACCACAGCCAGGAAACAAACAGGGCTTGCATGATGAAGCGGCAACGCGGTCGGGGACGTAATCCAGGCCAAAAACCACAGAATAACAATCCAAATCGCGCCTATGAGTCGAACGGACCCGACATTAAAGTCCGGGGTTCGGCGCAAACGGTGTTTGAGAAATACCAACAGCTCGCTCGCGACGCCAATTCTTCTGGCGACCGGGTGTTGGGCGAAAACTATTTGCAGCATGCGGAACATTACTTCCGCGTCTTGCGCGCCATGCAGCCAACTTTCGTGCCCCGCACCGAAATGATGATCGCAGGCTATGACGATGAAGCCGACGATGGTGACGAAAGCAACGAAGCCATGGAAGGCGCAGAGGGCGAAGGCGCTGAAGGCAGCGAAGGCGCGCCTCAGCCTGAATTCAACCCCAACCGTCCACCCCGCGAAAACCGCTTTGACCAAAACCGTGGTGAGGGCCGTAACGAACCCCGTGGTGAGGGTGATGAAGACCGCTTCGGTCGTCGTCGTCGTCGTCGCAGAGACCGGTTTGGCAACGAACTTCCCTATCAGGCCAATGGCGGCGGTGAAGAGGGGCAAGGCGAAAATGCGCGCCCACCGCGTCAGGACATTCGCGGCGAAGCAGGTGGCGAGGCCGGCTTTAACGGCGGTGGCGAAGCCTATAGCCGCCCGTTGAGCGCACCACCAAGTGAATTCGCTGAGCCGACAAGCTTCAGCGAACCGCAAGAAATTGTCGCGGCTTCTGAAACCGCACCGACGCGTGAACGTCGTCCACGTCCTCCTCGCGCCCCTCGCCCACCGCGTGAAGCAAAGGGTGAGGATTCAGGCTTTGGCGGGGAATTGCCAGCTTTCCTGACGGCCCCGGTTCCAACACCGACTGCGGACTAAGCTAGGCGGCTTTCTCTCGAAATTTAAAGGGCGGTGAGGCTTTAGCTTCGCCGCCCTTTTCTTGTTACCGATCAGTTGACACGCAATCACAAGGTTGTGATTAATGGCCCTTCAACTGAGGAAATTTAGCGATGTCATCTCTCGATCCTGTTCGCGTGCCTGCGAGCACCGAGCGCAATTTTTTCTTGATCTTTTGGGTGCTAAGCCTCGCGGCGGTGTCATTTGGATTTATGCCGGGTCTTGGCCCCTACTTGGCAGGCGCAGCCTTGGCCACCCTTGGCGGTTCATATCCATGCCGTGCTGTTCTATGGCTGGATGGCGTTTTTTCTGGTTCAAATTTGGCTGATCCGCACAAAGGATCTCAAAACCCATTTGAAGCTAGGGCTGGGTGGCATTGGCCTTGGCGCGGCCATGACGGTGATTGGCACCTATATGACGCTCTATATGGCCAAGTTCCATTATTTAAATGGCGAGAGCCGCCAGCTTGAATTCATGATCGTGCCCCTGTCGGATATGGTCAGCTTTCCGATTTTCTTTGTGGCGGCAATTGCCTTTCGGAAAACAGGGGCCACCCACAAGCGCCTGATGCTATTGGCGACCACGGTTTTGTTGGGTGCAGGCTGTGGACGCTTTATGGGCCGCCCCCTCTCAAAAGTCTTTGGCGACGATACGATCTTCGGCTTCTGGTTTAGACTTTATCTTATGCAATTTCTGATGATGATGGGTGCCATGATCTACGGCTTGGCGACGCGGCACGTAATCCATCCTGCTTACCTCATGGGCGTGCCTTTCGTGCTAGCCGATCAGCTATTCACAGCCTATGTCATCACCAATCCGGCGTGGCCGAGCTTCGCAAAAAATTTGATTGGAGTGAGTTGATGAAGTTTACATTTCAGCCTTTGCGTTCGGCCGTGGCGGTGGGTTTTGTTGTGACCGCCAGTCTGGTTTCAGGCTGTGACGTCAAGGCAAAGGTCGATATCGCAGAAGGTGGCAGAATCGCTTTCATTGAGCCCATCATTCGCACTCCGATCGCAGGGCGTCCAACTGCAGGCTACTTCGGCTATGAACGTTCTTACAACACGACGGATCGGATCATTGCGGTGGCGTCACCCGCATTCAAACGCGTTGAAATGCATGACAGCGTTACGGAAGGCGGGATGAAGAAGATGGTCAAGCTCGATACGCTTGATCTACCGGCTAAAAGCGCGATTAAATTTGCGCCTGGCGGCAAACATCTTATGCTGTTCGAGCCCACAAAGGAGCTCAAAGACGGCGATCAGGTAAAAGTGACCTTTGTATTCGCGGAGCAGAACCCAATGGTCATCACCTTTGATGTGCGAGACGTCGTTCCCATTACTGGCACTGAGGAATCCATGGACCATAGTAGGATGGACCACAGCAAAATGGATCATGGTGCCATGAACCATGGCGACAAGAAGCCTTGATCGTACGCACCCTGCTTGAGGTAAGGCGCTAGGGTCTAGTCGGGGCGGAGTGACCTCGTTAAACCTGAGCGCGTGACCATTCCTCTTGATGCCCAACCCCGCACTTTTGTCGAACGCGCCCCGCAGGCGTGGCAACCCTATTTGCGCCTGTCCCGC
Organism: Hyphomonadaceae bacterium; assembly: GCA_021299265.1. Classification (GTDB taxonomy): domain Bacteria; phylum Pseudomonadota; class Alphaproteobacteria; order Caulobacterales; family Aquidulcibacteraceae; genus Aquidulcibacter. The sequence continues at coordinate 5,268 of JAJTGP010000107.1, forward strand.
TTTGACCGCCCGATTGGGTTTTGGCTTTTGGCCTTGCCTTGCTTCATGGGCCAATTCTTGGGACGCGCAGGAATCGGATTTTCGGCACTCGACGCGCTCCTCATCGCTTTGTGGGTGATTGGCTCCATCGCCATGCGCGGGGCTGGCTGCAGCTTTAACGACCTTGTCGACTGCGATATTGATGCCCAAGTAGAGCGCACGGCTGGGAGGCCCCTGCCCGCTGGCCTAATCAGCGCCAAACAAGCTCTGATCTGGACTCTGGCGCAATGTTTTGTGGGCCTTCTTGTTTTGCTCGCCTTGCCCACCCCTGCCCAAATCATGGCACTGTGCGCCATCCCGATGGTGGCAGCCTATCCTTTCATGAAGCGCATCACATGGTGGCCACAGGTTTGGCTGGGCCTCACCTTCAATTGGGGCGTCTTGGTCGGCTATGTGGCCGTGATGGGCAGCCTCGATGCGTCCGCACTTGCCCTCTATGCAGCCTGTGTGGCTTGGACGATTGGCTATGACACCATCTACGCCCAGCAAGATGTTGAAGATGATGCACTGGTCGGCGTGAAATCCACCGCGCGCCTGTTTGGCGATCATGCCAAGCGCTGGGTTGGCGGCTTTTATCTTGCAACGGCCCTCTTGGCCGCTGCGGCGTGCCTGTTGCGCGATCAACCTATTGCCAGCCTGATTGTCGGCCTGTCAGGGGTCTTGGCCTTTGGCCTGCACCTCTTGGGGCAAATCCGACAAATTCCTGTCACTGGGCTAGCCAAAGACCCTTTAGCTCTGTTTAAATCTAACAAGACAGCGGGGCTGATCTTGGTGGGCGGCTTAATGGTGCAAGCCTTAGTCGGCTGGGCGCTGTCCTTGGGGGGATTGGGATGAGTGAAGCGTTGGCAGCTTTAGACCCAGTAATGGCGCGCTTAGTCGCAACCCATGGCCCCTGCCCGATCCCAACGCGTGAAAGCCAAAGCGCTTACCAAAGCCTTTTTCGTGCCATCGTCTATCAGCAATTGTCTGGCAAAGCAGCAGGAACGATTTTGGGCCGGGTCCTAACCCTCTGTGGTGACCCAGAGGCTGCACCTGACCCGGCCGATTTCCTCAGTCATTCCGACGAGGATTTGCGCGCCTGTGGCCTATCACGACAAAAACTAGCGGCTTTGCGGGATCTTTCCGCCAAAAGGCTTGAGGGTATTGTGCCCGACAGTGCGGAAATAGACCATCTGCCCGACGAGGAGATCATCTCCCGCCTCACAGCTGTCCGCGGTGTCGGCCAGTGGACGGTGGAGATGTATCTGATGTTCACCTTGGGCCGGCCAGACGTATGGCCGGTAGATGATCTAGGTGTTCGCAAGGGCTGGATGATCGCCCATGGCTTGCCAGAAATGCCAAAGCCAAAGCCTTTTAAGACCATGGCAGACCATTTGCGCCCCTATCGAACCCAAGTGGCTTGGTATTGCTGGCGCGCTG
>JAJTGP010000130.1 GCA_021299265.1 Hyphomonadaceae bacterium
GCGCCGCAAATTTGGCACCAGGGCATGATGCGCAAGCCAGGCACAGGCCATTATCCCGACGCGCCAACCGACAGCCCCTCGGGCCTCACCCACACAGGCAAGTCCGTTCTGCCAGTGCCGACCACTGAAGAAGTCTGGGATATGGTGCAGGCCTATGCGCGTGCCGCAGGCGATGCGGCTAAACTGGGCTTTGATGCCATCGAAATCCATGGTGCGCATGGCTATCTGATCGACGAATTCTTTTGGGATGTGATGAACGCGCGCACCGACCGTTATGGTGGCTCTTTGCCCGAACGGGCGACCTTTGCCGCTGAAATCGTTGCCGAGTGCCGCAAGCAAGTGGGGCCAGATATGCCGATCATCTTGCGCTTTTCGCAATGGAAACAGCAAGATTACACGATCAAATTGGCCCATACGCCCCAAGAGCTTGAAGCCTTCTTAGCCCCCATCGTGGCCGCCGGGGTTGATATGCTGCATTGCTCGCAGCGCCGCGTTTGGGAAGCAGAATTCCCCGATGTCGATGGCGAAAATGGCCTCAATTGTGCGGGCTGGACTAAGAAAGTCACCGGTGTGCCAACCATCACCGTTGGTTCTATTGGCTTGTCGAGCGATTTTGCGGGTTCTTTCCGCGGAGAGGGCTCTGCCAAAGCGCCACTCGATGACGTCGTCCGCCGCCTAGAAAAGGGCGAGTATGACATGGTGGCTATTGGGCGGGCTTTATTGCAAGACCCTGAATGGGCCAAGAAGGTCAAAGAAGGCCGTACCGATGATCTGATGGATTATGACGGCAAGGCGCTGGCGACCTTGTACTAAGTCTAAACCGATTGATGAGGGCCTGTTCCTGAAGTTCAGGCCCTTTTTCAATTAAGTCGCGGCAGCGAGCTCTTCTTCCGCTTTCGCCGCGCGCATCTCCTCGGCTTTGGCTTCCACCAACTCCACAATATGGTCAATCATGCCATCGTTGGAGAGTTTATGGTGCGCTTTGCCGGCCAGATAGATCATGCCCGCACCCTTGCCGCCACCGGTAAAGCCCAGATCTGTATAAAGCGCTTCACCGGGGCCATTGACCACACAGCCAATGATCGACAGCGAGATTGGCTCGGAAACATGCGACAGTCGGCTTTCCAAAGCCTCCACCGTGCGGATGACGTCAAAGCCTTGGCGGGCACAAGATGGGCACGCGATGATGTTCACGCCGCGCGTGCGCAGGCCGAGGCTCTTGAGAATATCATAGCCGACGCGCACTTCCTCTTCGGGCTCTGCCGACAAGGACACGCGGATCGTGTCACCAATCCCAGCCCAGAGGAGCGAGCCAATGCCAATGGACGACTTAACGGTGCCCGAGCGTGCTGCCCCCGCTTCGGTAACGCCTAGGTGCAGTGGGCAATCAATCGCTTCAGACAAGGCTTGATAGGCCGCAACCGTCAGGAAGGTATCCGAGGCTTTGACCGAGATTTTGAATTCATGAAAGTCGAGGTCTTGCAGAATGCGTGCGTGGTCTAGTGCGCTTTCCACCATGGCCTCTGGGCAAGGCTCACCATATTTTTCGAGCAAATCAGCCTCAAGCGAACCGGCATTCACGCCAATGCGGATTGAGCAGCCATTGTTGCGGGCGGCACTGACCACTTCGCGCACCCGTTCGGCTGAGCCAATATTGCCAGGATTAATGCGCAAGCAGGCAGCGCCTGCTTCGGCGGCTTCAATCGCGCGCTTATAGTGAAAGTGGATATCCGCCACGATCGGCACCTGTGCTGCACGCACAATGGTTTTGAGCGCAGCTGTCGACTCAACGTCGGGACAAGAGACGCGGATAATGTCGACACCGACTTCTTCACAACGGCGGATTTGGTCGATTGTCGCCCCAGCATCTGGCGTTGGCGTATTGGTCATGGTCTGCACGCTGATTGGCGCATCGCCACCGACGGCCACTTTACCTACCATGATCTGGCGTGACTTGCGCCGCACAATGGTGCGCCAAGGGCGGATATGTTCCAGACCAGTCGCCACGTCGTAACCTCTTGTTTCTCGCAGTTTATCAGGGCTCGTTCAGCATGAAGCTAACCGGTCAGCTGTTGGGATTGGAACCATCAGACATGCCAGACCGTCAACCACACGCCAAAGCGTACAGAAAACTATAGGACGGCTTTGATAGAAGTTCCAGTCACGTGCCTGTGCGGCACCCTATTGGGCGGCAGGGCTGCTGGCTTTGGCTGGTGCAGGTAATGCCGTCGCTGGCGTGGCAGAAGCTGTTACAGCTGGACCAGGCGCGGTGGTAACAGGGCTTGCCCCATTTGGGGCCACAGATTGGGTTGCCGCTGGCTGATCCTTGGCCTGTTGCGCGGCGAGTTTTGCCGCTTCTTCCGCAGCCAAAGCGGCAGCTGCTTCGGCTTCAGCTTTTGATTTTGCAGTCGCAATCGCTTCAAAATCAGGCACGCGCCAATTGACAACTTTCTTGCCGGCTTCACCAATCACGACCGTCTGGCCATAGCCACTGGCTTCTAGCACGCCGCCAAAGGGTGAGGAGACGAACCAGCGCCCCAAGCCATCGGTAGAAATGCTTTCGTCCTTGCGAAGGATCCGATCGGTGACTAGGGCACCATCCTCGCCGCGCAATGTCACGCGCACATCTTGCAAGGCTTTCAGGGTTGAAAGCGGTTGTACATCGGCCGTGGCTTGTACCGGGCCCTTCGGCTGGGCTTCAGCCCACGCCTTGATCTTCTCATCAGGTGGCGCAACCACGTCCACGGGCTGAGGCTTAATCGCGTGCAAGCTGGCCCACACAATTAGCCAACCCAACAGCGCGAGCGCCACAACCGCACCGGCAGGCGCAACAAATTTGGACGGCTGCGTAGCAATCTCGGATTCGCGGCGGCGCTGCACAGGCTCCCACGCGTCACGGAATTCGCTGACAAGGCCGTCGCAATCGACAAGGCCTAACAGTTCCCCATAAGCGCGCACATAACCAAGGGCATAGCCAAGGCCAGGCAATTTTTGGAATTGCATCGATTCAATCGCGGCAACTTGATCTGGCTTCAGTTTTAAAGCTGCTGCAACTTGATGGATGGACAATTCTTGATCGCGGCGAGCGGCTTGCAAACGAGCCCCTGGACCGTCCGCATCAGGATTGTCGACTGAGCCCACCAGACGCAAATGTCCACGCCCCGAATGGAGCGCCTTGGCTGCGTCTAACGTGCGTGCGGCCTCTGCCGGACTCATCGTGTCAATCCTTAATCTTAGGCCCTACCACAGTGCGGCCATTTGGTTTAAAAACTCTTAACGTTATTTCGTGTCAATTTACTACAACGCCGTGTGCTTTTGCATAGTCTTTCAGTGCATTGCGAAGATCCCCGTCACCTTTCCGCAACAAAGACGTTAGGGTTTTGGAGAAATCTTCCCCATTGAGGGACATCAGCATTCTTTTGACGGGGCCGATTCCCGCTGCAGGCATAGAAAGCCTCGTAAAGCCTAAACCGATCATAGCCATCGCTTCGAGCGGCCGGCCCGCATGTTCGCCGCAAATCGAGATCGGGGTTTGACCAGCACTGTCGCGAATATGCTTTAAAAAGGTAAGCGCTGGACGGGACAGAATATCATAGCGATCAGCGACTTTGGCGGTGCCGCGGTCGGCCGCAAAGAAGAATTGCATCAGGTCATTGGTGCCGATCGACAGGAAGTCGGCATGTTCGGCAATGGCGGCTGTGTCCCAAGCTAAAGCTGGTGCCTCAATCATAGCCCCTGTCTCTACCCGTGTTGGGCCAAGACGCCCATTGGCGCGCGCCCAAGCCAACTCCTTTTCGAGGAGTTCGCGGGCGCGATGGAACTCGTCCACCACGGCCACGAGCGGAAACATCACGCGCAATAGGCGGCCTTCAGCCGCGCGAACGAGCGCCCGCAATTGGTAGCGCGACAGGCCAGGTCGATCGAGGCCCATACGCACGGCACGCCAACCCATCGCTGGGTTCTCTTCCCGTTCCGTCGGCATATAGGCTGCTACTTTGTCGCCGCCGAGGTCCAGCGTCCGGAAGGTGACAGGGCGACCATGGGCGAGATCGAGCGCTTCGGTATAAAGCGCGGTCTGCGCATCGAGGCGAGGCAGGGAGTCTGCGATCATGAATTGGAATTCGGTGCGATAGAGGCCAACCCCACTGGCCCCGGTTGCTTCCAATTGCTCCAGATCAATCGCAAGGCCAGCATTGAGCAGCAATTGGATCGTTTGGCCATCCAGCGTTTCGCTGGGTAAATCCTTGGTGGCAGCAAATAGTTCTTGTTCCGCGCTTTGGGCTTCAAAACGACCGTGCAGCGCCTGAGACACCATTCTGTCGGGCCGCAAATAGGCTTGAGCTTCATTGCCGTCGACAATAATGGTGTCGCCAGCCTCAACCCGTGATAGCAGATTGGGCAATTGGCCGATCATGGGCACGCCCATCGCTTTGGCAACGATGGCGGCATGTGACGAGGGAGAGCCTTCTTCCAGCAAGATCGCTTTGATGCGCCCACGCCCATATTCGAGAAGTTCCGCCGGGCCGATATCACGCGCCACGAGAATAGAATCTTCTGGCGCTTCCTTGCGGTCGCCAGCATCGCCTGACAAATAGCGCAGCAAGCGGTTATCGAGTTCTTCTAAATCGTGAAGGCGGTCGCGAATATAGCCGTCCTTAGCGCTGGTCATGCGCGCGCGGTGCTCCGAGCGGACTTGCTCGACAGACGCTTCTGCCGTTAGGCCGTTCTTGACCCCGTCGCGTAGCCGTCTCTCCCACGAACGATCCTGGCTAAGCAGGTGAAAGGTTTCGAGCACTTCAAACGAGGTGCCGCCCAAGGTCTGCACATCCCCCGCCAAAAGCGCTTCAAGGCCCGACCGCAATTTGGCCAATGCTTCATCAAGCCGTTGTTCCTCTGCCAAGGGATCGTCAGACAGATAGCGCGTCGGCTCGACGTCTGGGTCGTGCAACAGCGCCTGACCAGAAGCAAGACCACGCGAATAGGCCTTGCCCTTCAGGGTTTCCGGTGCAGTTGGCTTAATCTGGAACTCTGACAGCGCCCCAGTGAGGTCTTCCACCGACACAATTTCCGCCAGCACGGTTGCAATCAGCTGCAGAGCTTCGATTTCATCATCTTCATAGGTGCGGGCATACCGGTTCTGCACCACCAACACCCCGACAACCCGGCCGCTGCGTAGCACTGGCACGCCCATGAACGACTGAAACGGATCTTCGCCAGTTTCTGGGCGATAGGAAAAGCGCGGATGCTTTGGTGCATCGGCCAGACTGATCGGCTCGACGCCTTCAGCCACCAAGCCAACAAGGCCTTCGCCAGCTTTCATCCGTGTGCGGTGGATGGCGTCGCGCGATAGACCCTCTGTCGCGAACAATTCAAGCGAACCGTCTGAACGGCGCAAATAAATGGAGCACACGTCTGCGACCATCGTCGTGCCAATCTGCGCGACGATCCGGTCCAAGCGGGTTTGGGTGTCGACGTCCTGTACCATGACATCGCGCAGGCGACGCAATAGAACGCGTGACCCCCCCGCATTGCCAGAAGAGACAGGGCTCATTCACTTCCTCGAAACGGTGCGGTGTGGCACTTCGCACACGCAGGACCACACCATAAGTCGCCTTCCTCATACAAGAGAAGCGATAAACTGTCCTTCAAAGCGACAGCATTTTTTGCTGCAAGCTGCACAAAACTTAGGCAGCGTCGAGCCCATAGGCTGTATGCAGCGCACGTACTGCCAATTCCGTATAGGAGCTATCGATCAAAACAGAGATTTTGATCTCGGACGTTGCGATATTCTCAATATTGATCCCCTTCTTCGACAGAGCATCAAACATGATGCGAGCAACGCCAACGTGCGAACGCATGCCAACGCCAATCACAGACACTTTCGAGACGTCCTTTTTGACTTCAACCTGTTCAAAGCCAATTTGCTCTTGCGCGGCACTCATCAGCGCCATGGCGCGATCGGCTTCCCGCTCTGGCACGGTAAAGGTCATATTGACCGCCCCTTCGGTACGGGAAGGGGCTTGGACGATCATGTCCACATTGATGTTGGCTTCGGCCAGGCGACCGAAGATATCGGCGGCAACGCCGGGGTGATCCTGCAAAGCTTTCAGCGACACTTTGGCTTCGTCGCGCGAATAGGCGATGCCCGACACGATTTGCTTTTCCACAATTTCATCCTCATCACAGACCAAAGTTCCAGGGTTTGGCTCACCGGGTTCAACAAAACTCGACAACACGCGTACGGGCACACGTTTGGCCATGGCCAATTCTACCGAACGAGTTTGCAAGACTTTCGCCCCGAGCGAGGCCATTTCGAGCATTTCTTCATAGGAGATTTTTTCAAGGCGCTGGGCCTTGGGAACCATCCGGGGGTCTGTTGTGTAGACCCCATCCACATCGGTGTAGATATCACAGCGTTCCGCCCTGAGGGCTGCGGCGACGGCCACCGCAGAAGTATCTGACCCACCCCGACCCAAAGTCGTGATGCGGTCTTCTTCGGTCACGCCTTGGAAGCCCGGGATGACGGCTACTTCGCCGGCATCAATGGCTGCGGCGACTTCATCCGCGTCAATGTCTGAAATACGGGCGGAGCCATGGGCGGAGCTGGACGCGACACGAATCTGCCAGCCTTGCCATGAGCGCGCGGGAATTCCCATACTGCGCAGAGCGAGCGCTAACAGGCCCGTTGTGACTTGCTCGCCCGTAGCGACCACCACATCATATTCATCGTCGAATAATTCCGGTGGCAGGCCTTCGCCGGCTTGGCGCGAAAGTTCAACCAAGCGATTGGTCTCACCCGACATGGCCGAAACCACCACGGCAATCCCGTGCCCTGCTTGACGCTCAGCACTCACCAAGCGCGCAACGCGGCGGATACGTTCGACGTCTCCCACAGAGGTTCCACCAAACTTCATCACCAGACGCGACATGCTTCTTTGCTCCTCAGCTATGCCATTAGACGCAGAAATCTGCTGTTACAAACAGACGATGGCTCTCGACGCGCGCGCTCATCGCTCTATGAAGTCTTTAGGTCAATCCTTTTGCATGTTGCAAACTGTCACACAGGTGAGTTGAACCCGATGCCTAGAGCCACCCAAGACGCGACGATGGAGATGCCGCCACGCTCGCCTTCGATCGATCCGGCAGAAGTGGCCAAGTTTGCGGCAATGGCAGAAGACTGGTGGAACCCCTATGGCAAGTTCCGCCCTCTGCACAAATTCAACCCCACCCGGTTGGGCTTTATTCGCGAGACCGCAGAAGCGCATTTCGGCCTGAAGCCTGGTGCCGAACTGCCTCTCAAGGGTTTGAAACTGCTGGACATTGGCTGCGGTGGTGGGCTGTTGAGCGAGCCGATGACACGCCTTGGTGCCAAGGTAACTGGGGTGGATGCGACCGAGCCTAATATCAAGACGGCTATGACGCATGCAGCACAAACCGGCCTTGAAATTGACTATCGCCATGGCACGGCTGAGGGCTTGTTAGCTTCAGGCGAAGGCCCATTTGACATTGTGCTCAATATGGAAGTGGTGGAGCATGTGGCTGATGCAGCAGCTTTTCTAAAGAATACTGCGCAATTGGTGGCACCAGGTGGCTTGATGTTTGTTGCCACCATCAATCGCACCCCTAAAGCGCTCGCTCTCGCCATTATTGGGGCAGAGCGGATTTTGCGCTGGTTGCCACCGGGCACACATGATTACGACAAGCTGGTCAAACCATCTGAGATTCAAGCGGCGCTCAAGTCGGAAGATGGATTGACGCTCGATGAGCCAATCGGAGTGAATTATAATCCTCTTATGGACCGTTGGTCCTTGGGATCTGACACCAGCATGAATTACATGATTGTTGTGCGTAAGGCGGTTTAGTCTTTTGCGCTGAATCGAAATGGACGAAAAAGCAACAGGACCAAACCGGAAAGGCTTGGTCCTGTTTTCATGCTGGTGGGCGAAAAAGCCCCGCACGTTTTGGCAAGCGGTGGTGAAGCGCGACAAGCGCCCTTCAGGCTCGCTTACATGTCGTCCATCTCGCCATCTTCGGAGACGGGCTCACCGGCCAAGACTTCTGCGAGAATGCCAGCGTTCTGGCGCACTTTATGCTCAATCTCAGCGGCCATTTCAGGATTTGACTTCAGGAAGGCGCGGGCATTGTCCTTGCCTTGGCCAATCCGGGTGCTGTCATAGGAATACCAAGACCCAGATTTCTCAACGATCCCAGCTTTCACGCCCAGATCAATTAGTTCACCCTGCTTGGAGATACCTTCGCCGTAGAGAATGTCGAACTCAACCTGTTTGAACGGTGGGGCGACTTTATTCTTGACGACTTTGACGCGAGTGACATTGCCCACCACATCTTCTTTGTCTTTGATCTGGCCAATGCGGCGAATGTCCAAACGAACCGAAGCGTAGAATTTCAGGGCATTGCCGCCTGTTGTGGTTTCGGGGTTGCCGAACATCACGCCGATTTTCATGCGGATCTGGTTGATGAAGATCACCAAAGTCTTGGAGCGCGAGATTGAGCCGGTCAATTTGCGCAAAGCCTGGCTCATCAAGCGGGCTTGTAGACCTGGCAGGCTGTCGCCCATGTCGCCTTCAATTTCAGCCTTAGGCGTGAGTGCTGCAACCGAGTCGATTACCAAGACGTCGACCGCGCCAGAGCGTACCAAGGTGTCGGTGATTTCAAGCGCCTGTTCGCCAGTGTCTGGCTGCGAGATCAAAAGATCGCTCAAATCCACGCCAAGTTTGCGGGCATAGATGGGGTCAAGTGCATGTTCAGCGTCGACGAAGGCACAAACACCACCACTCTTCTGCGCTTCAGCGATACAATGCAGCGCCAAAGTGGTTTTACCCGAGCTTTCAGGGCCGTAAATTTCAACGATGCGACCGCGAGGCAGGCCGCCAATCCCCAAAGCGATATCGAGCCCGAGAGACCCGGTTGAAACTGATTCAATCTCAACCGCTGCGCCTTGTTCGCCCAAGCGCATGATTGAGCCTTTGCCGAAGGCACGCTCAATCTGAGACAGGGCCGATTCGAGAGCTTTTTCTTTGTCCATATCGTTCTTTTCCACCAAGCGAAGCGCTGCATTTGAAGCCTGAGTAGCCATCTTTGAACCCCTTTTCACGATTCCCGCCTGCATCCGCACAATGGGCTCAGTGAAGCTGTGTGCAAACCAGACTTTGTCACGTCATGAAGGTTTTGTATCTGATCTGTTCTCGGAACACAAGTGGAACAAAGGGGAATAATCTACTTATTCAAAATACATGCGTCCAATTTTGACGTATCAGGCCGCTGCGAGCTCTGTTTTAACTCGTTCTGCCAATTGTGCCAGCGTAAATGGTTTTGGCAAGAAGGATATGGAGCGTTCATCTTCCAAAGTCTGTGCAAAGTCCTGTTCGGCATAGCCAGACATGAAGACGATACGAGCATGGCCCAAATAGGGCTTAGCTGCCTTCAAGAGGCCTGGACCATCTAGGCCCGGCATAACAACGTCCGACAAGACGAGATCGAAGCTATTGGGGTCATTCTCAAGAATTTCGAGGGCTTCTTCGCCATCCCCCGCCGAGGTCACCTGATAGCCGCGCTGGGTCAGTAGGCGTGTGGCGATATTGCGAACACCTTCTTCATCCTCAACGAGCAAAATCCGTCCGCGCCCTGCCAGATCCATCGGGCGGGCTTCGACGACTTGGGCTTGAGCAGCTGGCATCGCGTCGCTGACTTCATCAGCCGTGGTGGCCGGCAAGAAGACGTGGAACGTCGTGCCTTCGTTCTCAACCGAGTCGAGCGCGATGAAGCCATCGGATTGCTTGATGATGCCATAAACGGTGGCGAGACCAATGCCCGTACCCTTGCCTTGCTCTTTTGTGGTGAAGAAGGGCTCGAAGATTTTCGTCGCAATATCTTGGCTCATGCCCGTGCCGGTATCGGTCACCGAGATCATCGCCCAATCGCAATTCTCAATATCGGCGATGCTGAGGCCTTTGAGCGCCGTGCGCACATCCTGAGTCGTCGCACGTTTGGTGCGAACGGTCACCGAACCCTTACCCTTGCCTGACATTAAGACCGCGTCGCGGGCATTGGTAACGAGGTTCATAAAGACTGTTTCAAGCTGCTGCTTATCAGCCCGCACATTGGGTAGATCGCGGCCATGCGTGATTTCAAAGACGATACGCTCGTCCAAGACCTGCCGCATCAGCACGGCAAACTCCGTTAGAACCGCGCCAACATCGAGAACGTCGCGGCGGAATGTCTGCTTGCGGGCATAGGCCAACAGCATTTTCACCAATTCTGCGGCCCGCGAGCTGGTGTTTTGAATGCTCTGCAATTCGCCATAGCTCGGGTCGCCGACAGGGTGGCGTGCCAACAGGGCGTCGCAGTTCAAGGTGATCACCAGAAGGAAGTTATTGAGCTCGTGAGCGACGCCACCTGCAATCTGGCCAACCGCCTGCATTTTGCTCGTCTGAGCGAGGCGATGTTCCATCTCGCGGCGGGTTGAGACGTCCACCAACAAGAGGGCGGCTCCGTCATTTTCGTCTTCTAACAGCCAACCTTCGCACGTTTGACCGCCGGTATTGGCAATATCCAATTCTATAGCGCGTTGCCCGCCGACTTCTAAGCGGTCTAAGTCGTCAGCATGTGCAGAGGCGACCAAGTCTGCGAGCTTGGCCCCTTTGCCAGCGCCTGCAATACGCACAAAGGCGGGATTGGCCTCTTGGATGATAGCGTGGCGTGCATCGCGGCGGTCTAAGCGGGCAAACCCGACGGGCGCTTCGGCAATCAAGCGGGCAAGGCCCGTTAACAGGGAAGAGGCGGTTTGAACTGCCAGCGCGGCCGGTGAGGCCGAACCCGAAGCGTCTAGCGCCTCTTCGTTTGGCTGTGCAGAGCCTTCAAGCGTGGTGAGGCGAACCAAGGCATGGTCACCAATAACACTGACACGTACGCGCATCTGGCCTTGGCTTTCATCCAGGTTCAAACCACGGCGAACCGCTTTTGAGGCCCGAAAGGCGCAGGCTTGGTCAAGCAGGCTCATAAGAAGCGGGTCAATTGAGACAGGCCGATAGAGTGCGTCATAGGCTGAATTGGCGGCGACAAATCGTCCCGACCGGGTGAAGAGGGCTGCAGGGCCATCCGTACTTGCAAGCCAGTCGTGCGACTCCGACCGGGAAAACATCTTCAAAAGTCCAGCCATGTTTCTTCGCCCCAAACCGGTCCAAAGTTGCACCTAGGCGGCGTTTTGGACTCGACTCTGGAGAGAATCACCTGATTTGCGCCGCGCGGCTACACCCAAAATCACTCCAATGATTTTTGCTACAGCTTGATAATGTTCGGCTGGAATTGTCTCTTCGAGGTCAACACTGGCGTAAAGCGCACGCGCCAATGGAGGGTCTTCAATGATGGGCACGTCGGAAGCCGTTGCAATTTCACGAATTTTCAAAGCTAAATTGTCTAAACCCTTGGCCACACAGATGGGCGCAGCCGTTTCGCCAGCTACATAAAGCAAGGCCACAGCATAGTGGGTTGGGTTGGTGATGATGACAGTTGCTTCAGGTACTTTTGCCATCATTCGATTGCGTCCGCGCTGCATTCGGATCTGACGCACCTTCATTTTAATCAGAGGATCACCCTCCAGCTTTTTGTATTCGTCCTTTTGTTCTTGCTTGCTCATGCGGTTGCGCTTGATCCACGAAAAACGCTGGATCGCATAATCAGCGACGGAGGCCACAGCGATGATGCCAATCAATGCAAAACAGAGCTCAAACAGAATCTTGACCAAAACGGGCATCAAGGCCGCAGGCTCCATCGCCACCAAGATCGGCATTTCCCGGGCGTGGGGTGCTAGGATCGCGTAAGCAACCCAACAGATGACGATGAGTTTCAACACCGTCTTGCCAAAGGTCAACAAAGCTTCAGCCCCAAACAGACGTTTAAAGCCTGCGATCGGGGAAATCTTATCGATCTTGGGGATCATTTTTTCGGCGGTGAACAAAAGGCCTGACTGCACCACATGGCCGGCCAAACCGGCAACACAGATTGCGCCAATCGTAGCGCTCAACAGGATCACCATTTTAGAGCCAATATCAAAGCTAAGGCGCTGCAGAGCGCCGCTATCGACAGCAAATTGCTCAGGCCGTTCGATAAACACGGTCATATAGCGGGTTAGGTCCTTGGCGCTGTGTAGGCCTATGGTCAAAAGAACCGCAATGCCAGCGGTCAGCACAAAGAGGGTGGCAATGTCTTGCGACTTGGGGACATCGCCCTTTTTTCGCGCCTCATCCAGTTTGTACTGACTGGGGGCTTCGGTCTTTTGTGATTCATCTTCTTCCATAGGGCGGTCTCAATTCAAAGACCGGCCGGCGGTGGCAATGGCTTCTAGCCAGACCAACATGCCCGCCCCCGCGGTGATCGCAAACAACATGATGCCCAAAAGAACTTGCACAGGCTGGGCGATAAAGAAAACTTGTATGGCCGGTGCTACCCGGTTGATAATGCCCAGGGCCACATTGATCACAATGCCAAACAGCAACAAGGGCGCAGTGATTTGGATGGCGAGCGAAAAGGCTTGGCTAAAGGCGCGCAAGCTGAATTGGGCCATATCGCCCAAGGGCAAGGGTCCGCCTGGTAGGAAATTGTCGAAGCTTTTGGCGGCACCCGAAATAAACAAATGATGCACATCGCTTTGGAACACCAAAGCCGTACCCAACAGCGCCAAAAAAGTCCCGAATACGGCACCTTGCTGTTGCTGAGACGGGTCAAAGGCCATGGCCATACCAAGACCCGTCTGCATCCCCGCAATCGCGCCTGCTGTGGCAAGGGCCGAAAACAAGATGCGGGTGGTAAGGCCGAGCGATAATCCGATCAGGATTTCCTTCGCAATTGCCAGAAACATTTCGGCCGTATCGGAAGGCAATGGCCCGATTTTGCTCGAGACGACAGGTGCCAAAGTAAATGAGATAAACAGGGCCACCATGAGGCGCGCCCGCGTCGGTACGAATTGATCACCAATGCCTGGGGCCAGCATCATTAACGCGCCGACCCGCGCAAAGACCAAACCAATCACCCAAACAGTTTGTGGAAGGAGTTCCATCCGCGGGGCCCGTTAGCCCGCGCCGCCAGAGGCAACTTTGGCCATCATCTGGGTCATAAACTCCCCAAGCATCCCGCCCATTAATGGCAGAAACAGCAAAAGAGCTGCAAATATGGCCAAGATTTTCGGCACAAACACCAAGGTCTGTTCTTGAATTTGCGTCAGTGCCTGCAAAAGACCAATCACCAACCCGACAGCCAGGCCAACCAGCATGACCGGTGCCGACATAGCGATCGTCAACCAGATCGCGTCGCGGGCAACATCAAGGACTTCTGGGGCATTCATCGTCAGCTTCTCCGACTCAGGGCGATCAAAAACCAATTCTAGTTTCGCACTGGTATGGGATGGCTTGGCATGGTTAACAAAGTCTTGATAAATGCGCTCTTGGGCTGAAATCTGGCGACATTTCCGGTGGAAATTGCCAGCACGGCTTGGCCCTACAGCATGTCTTCGTAGAAGGCTCCGGCCTTCAAGGCGTGATCGACGACATGGATTTCTAATATCCAACAGGCAGGCGAGGGGGTTTTGCCAAAGGCCTTGAGTTTGCCGCTGTGATGCACACGGTGTGGGAAAGCCCCGATCCGGTGGCCTGACGCCCCCTCCAGCGCAAGGGTCCGACCTCGACGCGCAGCCTCGGCAAGGGCAAAGTTGTAAAGGTCTCGGCCGTTAGCGCCTGTTTCTGCCCAATGGGCTTTCACGGCCGCAAACACGGCTTTGGAATCATCAATCAAGTTCTGGTAGGCAGGGACTTGGCCCAGGGTGAACCCTGAACCCACATCGCCCTCATGGCCATCATAACAGGGTCCAATATCAAGGAAGAAGATATCATTGGGCTCTAGGATGTGCGGCATTGCTGGCGCTTCCCCAAAGGGTAAAAGCGTATTGGTGCCAAAGCGCACTTGGCTGGCATGCCATAGCCTTTCAGCCCCACTGTCCATAATCGCCTGATCGACAATCGCTTTGCCGTCTAGATCATTCATTCCGGGCTCAATCATCGCGGCAGCAAGTGCCAAGGTCTCCCACGCGCGGGTCTGCGCCGTTTCTTGTAGTTCCAAGCGGAAATGGGGGTGATTGGCTTCGCGCGGGTCGAGCAGACTGGTCACTTAGCCACGCCCGCGATAAGGCGGCACACCTTGATCTGGAATCCACACGCCTTCTGGGGCAGGCCCTGTGGCATAGAATACATCGATTGGAATGCCGCCGCGCGGGTACCAATAGCCACCGATGCGCAACCATGTTGGGGCCAATAGTTCGACCAAGCGCTTGCCAATGGCCACGGTGCAATCCTCATGGAAGGCACCATGGTTGCGGAAGCTGGTTAGAAATAACTTCAAGCTCTTGCTCTCAACCAACCAGTCGCTTGGCACATAGTCGATAACCAGATGCGCAAAGTCCGGTTGCCCGGTTACCGGGCATAGGCTCGTGAACTCTGGCGCGACAAAGCGTGCCAAATAGGCCGTGCCGGGATGAGGATTGGCGACGCGCTCTAGCACGGCCACTTCGGGCGAGGCGTAACCGCGAACGTCTTGGCCGAGGGTACCCAGACCCTCATAAATAGAAGAATTGCTCATGCAGCTCATGTAGCGCTAAATCGCCTTTCGTGCACCTCGTCACTGCACGCGACGTACATTCTCTCCCTACATCTGCCTCACATCGTGCTTCAAACCGATCAAGAGTGCAGCAGAAGCGGTGATTAGCACGTTGTTTTGTTGCCAATCTGGGCAGAGGGCACTAGCGTGAAGCCACGAGGGAGAAAGCGACCCAAAAGTGTCGCACCCACATGAACCTGTTTAAGGGGGGTTGAATGGCTGAAACCAAACCGGCGACCGGACTTAGTCGAATTTTCGCGCGTAAGTCTGTCGCTCAAATCATGAGCGAGAACGAAAAGAGTGAGTTGAAGCGGACCTTAGGGCCCGTCAACCTGGTGCTTTTGGGCATTGGTTGCATCATCGGGGCCGGTATCTTTGTTCGGACCGGTAATGCGGCTGCTTTGCACGCTGGCCCTGCCGTGATGCTGTCCTTCGTGGTTGCAGGGCTAGTCTGCGCCTGCGCCGGTCTTTGTTACGCAGAACTTTCCTCAACTTTGCCTGTTTCAGGCTCAGCCTATACCTATTCCTATACCACTTTGGGCGAGTTTGCCGCCTGGATCATGGGCGCGCTTTTGCTGCTTGAATATGGGCTTGCTGCGTCAGTTGTGGCTGTGGGGTGGTCCGGCTATGTCGTCAGTCTTTTAGGCGACTTTGGTTTGGTGATCCCGCCGGAATTCACCGGGCCAATGAACCATGTGACTACTTTGAAAGATGGCACCACGCTAACGACGATATTCAACGTCCCAGCCTTCTTGGTGACTTTGATTTTGGCGTGCTTGCTCACCATCGGGATCTCTGAATCGAGCCAAGTCAACAACATCATTGTGGCAATTAAAGTCACGGTGATTGTCGCCTTCATCGTGATTGGCGGCTACAAAGTTCTTACCCATCTACCTGAATTGTCAAAGAATTGGGTGCCGTTCATTCCCGAAAATGAAGGTGAAGGTAAGTTTGGCTGGGAAGGTGTATTCCGAGCCGCTTCCATCGTTTTCTTTGCTTATATTGGCTTTGAAGCGGTTTCTACGGCTGGCCAAGAAGCGAAAAATCCCAAAAAGGACATGCCAATCGGCATCATCGGCTCTTTGCTGGTCTGTACCGTCCTTTATATGTTGGTAGCAGCCGTTCTTACCCTGTTGGTCAACTATAAAGAACTGAACGTACCTGATCCGGTGGCTGTGGCCGTGGACTCCATGGGTCCACAATGGGCTTGGTTCGCTATGACGATTAAGGCCGGTGCGATCATCGGTCTGACCTCGGTGATCTTGGTCCTCATGTACGGCCAAACCCGGATATTCTACGCAATGGCCCGTGACGGCCTTTTGCCAAAGATCTTCTCGCGCGTGCACCCCAAGTTCCAAACCCCTTGGATCAACACGATTGTCGTCGGCGTTATTGTGGCTTTGGCTGCAGGCCTGTTCGACATCAACGTCTTGGGTGACGTCACTTCGGTCGGCACGTTGGCAGCTTTTGCCATCGTTTGTATCTCGGTGATTTGGCTGCGTCAGGCGCGTCCAGACCTACCACGCGGGTTCAAAGTACCGCTCTATCCGATCTTGCCAATCTTCGGCATTTTGTCATGTGGGGCTTTGATCTTCACGGTGGAACAGCGCGTGCTGCACTTCTTCTTCCTCTTCTTGTTGGGCGCGACAGCCGTCTACTTCCTCTATGGGATGTGGAACTCCAAGCTCGCCAAGGGTGAATTTGTGACAGGTCATGAGCCTGCCGCAAACGAATTGCCACACAAGCTCGACTAGGGTTTAATCTCTGCTTGACGAACGACGGCGGGTCCTTGGGCCCGCCGTTTTCAGTTTTAGGGCATGCGTACCTGGGGTGGTCAAACCAAGCCGCGCAGGATAGGCCCTTGGCCATGGAACGTATAAGAGCAGATTTGTTATTGGTGGCACGCGGCCTGATCGCCACCCGCGCCAAAGCGCGCGAAGCCATTGAGAGTGGTCTGGTTCGTTCAGGCGACCGCATTATCGCCAAACCTTCTGAACTTTTGGAGCCCGACTGCCCGCTGACGGCGCAACTGGCCTATCATTGGGTATCGCGTGCCGGCCTCAAACTGATCGCAGCTTTGGACGCTTTTGGGATCATGGCAACGGATCGCTATGCCCTCGATATTGGGGCCTCCACCGGGGGCTTTACCCAAGTGCTGCTCAGCCGAGGCGCGGCCCATGTTGTTGCGGTCGACGTGGGGCGAGATCAGCTGGATGCAAGCTTGCGCGACAATCCCGCCATCACCTCTCTCGAGGGCACAGATGCCCGCAATTTGAGACCGGAAGATTTGGGTGAGCCTGTGCCCGACCTTGTGGTGATTGATGTAAGCTTCATAGGGCTAGAAAAGATCCTGCCTTCCGTCCTGCCGCTGGTCGCGCCAAGCGCGGATCTGGTGGCGCTGGTAAAGCCGCAATTTCAAGCGGGCCCAGCCCGCGTTGGCAAACGGGGCTTAGTTGATCCAGCTGTGGCAGCTGTCATCTCTGAAGAGGTTCGCCACGAGCTTGACGGACTTTGCGGCTTCAAAGTCTTAGGTCTGATCGAAAGCCCGATTGCCGGTGGCGATGGCAATCGGGAATATCTGCTCCATGCGCGCCGTGTCGCGCAGGATTCTGCAGCCCTTTAGCGCGTGCACATCATGCAGGGCGGCGGGAAGCTGCCGGGATGCGTGACACCTGTCATCGGGGCTGTCATTGGAACTGGCTGGCTGCCGACATAGGAATCGCGTGGCACTTGTGCTGGCCGAGGCACATCAGCCGGGGCCGTATAAAGAGGCCCACGCCGTTCGCGTCCATAATAGGAATGCGGCGAGGGTTGATACCAGTCCCCACCAACTACGCGCCGGGCAGCAGGTGCTGGTAAAGCCTGTGGCAATGGCCCATAGCCCTTATGTGGATGCAATTCCTGTTCTGCTTGAGGCTCATACCTTTGCTGTGTAGCAGGATCTGCTTGGCAGGTGACGTTTGAGCCGCCAATTTGAGAGCCAACAAAAGCACCTATAACGGCTCCCAACACAATCCCTTCGGGCTGAACAGCTGCTGCAGCCAGCGCTTTGCCAGCAATGCCGCCTCCGACAGCGCCGATCACGCCGCCAGCTGCGCGCGACCCGGACTTGGCTTCCGCGCACGTAACGGAGAAAGCTTCAGGCTGACCCATCGCGCGCGGCATGGATGAACGATTTTTGTCCCCATGCGCTGAAGCTTGGGTTGCCCCCAAAAGTGCGGTGGCACAGAGGCTTACGATCAGAATCGTGCGGATGGGGTGGCGCATCTTCGTCTCCCAGAGTTTTAAATATCAGGTACCGGCGATCAATAGCCGGGTGGCCGCCAGCCTTGCGGGCATTGGCAGACCCAAGTTTGTTGTGGTGGTAAAGTATGACCGTCCGGGGTGGTGGTGGTCTGAATACTCCAGCCGCAAATCATCCCACCTTGTTGCATAGGCATGGCAGGTGCAGGCCAAGAGGCCATGCCACCTTGGCTCGACCAATTGCTCATCGAAGAAGACGAAGACCAAGTAGAGCTACTCGAAACACTACTCTCGCTGGCCAACGAAATCGCAGAGCCGTTGGAAGCTGCATCATATGTGCTCGCGCGGTCCTTGATTGGGTCCACATAGGGACGGTTGTCATGGACCCAAGCCGATGAATTGGTGACGGTGCTTTGCGGGCGCTTGGGTTTTGATGCCGGGCGGCGATGGCTGGAGGGCACGGCCGCAGCGCGGGTGCGGGTCTTTGTCGCGCGTGCCTTTGGCTTGCCGCGATCGGCATAGCCGTCCCGATACCCCTCGCGATAACCGTGGCGATAGGCATGCTGCGTATGTTGCTGATGTTGGGCGTGATGCCCGCTATGTGCTTCTGGTTCGCGCACTACTTCTTCTCGCACAAAGGTCTCGTTTGTCCCCGGTGAGCTGGTTACGGTTTGAGTGACTTCATACTGCGACAAGGTCGACGAGGCGCTGGACGAGCTTGAACTGCTGCTGCTGCCAGAAGAGCCAGGGCAGGCGACATAAACGCATTGAGCGAGAGCAGGGCCAGCGAATAGGCCCGAAAGCGCAACACCAAGTAGAATACTTCGCATGTTCAAGTCCTTTTCTGGGACGTTCGAATCAAATCTCGACGAAATTCTTTTGTCACTTCATTGTATTATGCCAAACATTAAGCCGCTTGACCTTTATGTTCACCAAAACGGGGAAAACAAAATGCAGGCTCTAGATGGGTAAGTCAGACAGGTTACTGCCAAAAGCAAAGCCGCCTCCCTAATGACAGGGAAGCGGCTCGACTACTAGGGCAAATCGTTAGTTCGCGGCTTGCCATTGGCCACGGTTATCGCGGCACATCCAGACTTGTTGACGCTCATAGAGGCCGTCTGGACGACGCAGGGCAGCTTCGCCCCAACCGCACTCCTGACGGCTTACAACTGGGGGCGTATAAGTGGCTTGATAGGCCCGATCATCATCCCGGTGATGGCCCCGACGGCTCGGACGATAATCGACGTAGCGATCATCTTTGGAATAGCCATAGTCTTGATAACCTTGATTGCGATAGCCTTCTTGGCGATCTTGGCGATCTTGGCGCTGATTGGGCTCGTAACCACGGTAGACTTGGTCATCGCAGGCTACGCGGCCTTTGGCGATTTGCGACCCAGCAACGGCACCCACGACAGCACCAAGAACCGTGCCCTCTTTACGGGCGTTACGTCCGGCAATCTGCTTGCCTAGGACCGCACCGGCAACTGCACCAATGGCACCACCGGCCAAGCGATTATTGTTCAGGCTTTGCTGACACTCTTGCGAGACAGAGCCATAGTTACGATTGTTGTTGTCATAGGTTTGTGCGGAAACAATGGCAGGGGCTGAAAGGGCCAGCGTTGCAGCCAAGCTTGAGAAAATCAATGTACGCATCACGATGCTCCTTTACAGAGAAGACCCAAGGGATAGATGGGGGACAGGTGCAGGCCTTCTGTGAAAGCTAACTTGCAACTTCCTCCCTGAACGGCGCATGAGCAGATATGAGCAAAAGCATTCAGGAAACACTCACGCTCAACATTGAGCATATTGGTGCACGTGGCGATGGCGTTTCGCGCGATCAGGATCGTGCGGTCCACGTGCCTTTCACTTTGCCTGGCGAACAGGTCGAAGCGAACCAGCGCGGCGATCGCGCGACATTGGTGAAGGTCTTGCAGCCTTCTGACGAACGGGTGGAGCCGGTTTGTGGCCACTTTAGCATCTGCGGTGGCTGTTCGCTGCAACATTGGGCGGAAGGCCCTTATTTGGTCTGGAAGGCAGGCTTGGTAGAGCGGGCGCTGCAGCGCGTCGGGATAGAGGTTGCTCTGCCACCAACCCAGCCTGCTTGGGGCCAAGGGCGCAGGCGGGCGACCTTTCATGGCAAGCACGCCGGGCCACGTTTTTTGTTCGGCTTCACCCAAGCCAAGACCCACCAGATTGAGCCGATCAGTGCCTGTCCTGTTTTGACTCCAGGCCTCAATGCAGCCATTCCGCGCATGGCAATTTTGGCTGAAGCTTTGGCACCAAAACAGGAAACGATTGATCTCCTCGTCACCGAAACGCCGGTAGGCCTTGATGTCGATGTTCGCAATGCGGGCCGAATTGATAAGTTCGAGCGTAAAGGTTTGGAACGCTTGGCCGCCTTGGCGGAGGCTGCCGCCATTGGTCGTCTGACGTTGCACGGCCAGACCGCTCTGACCCGCGTCACCCCGCGTGTAAAAATGGGGCAAGCGATTGTCGAATTGCCAGCCGGGGCGTTTTTACAGGCGACGCGCGCGGGCGAGGAGGCCTTGGCCGCCCGGGTGCTGAAGTGGACAGAAGGCCGCAAGCATGTCGCTGACCTGTTTGCTGGCATTGGTACCTTTGCCTTGCGCTTGAAAGACA
>JAJTGP010000237.1 GCA_021299265.1 Hyphomonadaceae bacterium
CCACTGCGAGAAGGGCTCTGTCTTGACGAGGCCTAAGTCTTGGGTGCCAAAGCGCGCTTCAAATTGGTCCAGATCGTCTGGCGTGGTGGCGGGCACAATGCGGTCGACCATGCTGGCGGGGAAAGCGCCAAATCGCTCAATCCAATCGGCGAGGGCGGGGTCTTGGGCGCGGGCAAAGTCCAATACGGCTTGTTTCAGCCTACCACCATTGTCAGGCAGATTATCGCAAGAAAGAGCGGTGAATGGGCTAAGCCCGCGTGCTTTGCGGGCCGCCAAAGCCGCAACCAGCAAGCCGGGGGCGGTGGCAGGTGTGTCTGGCTCAGCGAGATCGGCGGCAATGGCCTTGTCTTGCATCATAAGCGCCCCGGTGGCCGGGTCGAGGTGATAGCCTTTTTCGGTTATCGTCAATGTCACCACTTGGACGTCCGGCGCGGACATAGCGGCAATCAAAGCAGCGGGATCCTGCGGTGCGACAAGGACACTTTTGATTGCGCCAATTATGCTCGCGCGAGTTTCTGCGCCTTCGCGGACCAAGCATGTATAAAGCCCATCTTGGGGATTGAGTTGAGTGGCGACGTCGGGGCTCCGCAGGCTTGCGCCCATGATTCCCCAACGTAAGTCCCCCGCTGCAAGGCACGCTTGGTTATAGATTGCCTGATGGGCACGGTGGAATGCGCCCACGCCCAAATGGACCTGACCCACGCGAACCGCCCGTCGATCATAGGCAGGTCCTTCGAGACCTCGAGGAAGATGAGTTTCACTAAGACGCATCATCTCATAACCGATAGGCTTCTTTGGCTAGCCGATAGGCGAGGTCATAGGCGATTTCAGCGGCCTCATCGGCCTCCAGCCGGTGGTCGCACACCACTTGCGCCAACCACGCACAATCCATGCGGCGGGCGACATCGTGGCGCGCAGGGATGGACAAAAAGGCGCGCGTATCGTCGTTAAAGCCGACAGTATTGTAAAAGCCTGCGGTCTCAGTCGTCATCTCGCGGAAGCGCCGCATGCCTTCAGGGCTATCATGGAACCACCAAGCGGGCCCGAGCTTTAGGGCGGGGTAATGGCCCGCCAAGGGGGCCAGTTCGCGGGCATAGGTGCTCTCGTCCAGCGTAAAGACGATGACCGACAAGCGCGGATCATTGCCATAGCGATCGAGCAGAGGCTTGAGGTCGCGGACATAATCGGTGCGGGTTGGAATATCGCTGCCCTTATCGCGGCCAAAGCGGGTAAAGACCTCCGCATTATGGTTGCGATAGCTGCCCGGGTGGATTTGCATGACGAGGCCATCCTCGACGCTCATTCCCGCCATTTCGACCAGCATATGGGCACGGAATGTTTCTGCGTCTTCTGCAGATACGAAGCCTCGGGTGACACGCGCAAACAGTGCCTCTACGTCACTTGCGCTCAGCCAAGCCGTTTTGGCGGTAGGATGGCCATGATCGGTAGAGGTGGCACCATGGGCTTTGAAATAAGCCCTTCGATCCCGAAGCGCGGCCAGATAGCCTTGATAGGTCAAGGCATCTTGGCCGGTGATTTCAGACAAAGTGCGCAAATTGTCGACAAAGCCTTCATAATCAGGGTCGAGTACCGGATCAGGGCGGAAGGCGGTGATGACGCGGCCTTTCCAGCCAGAGCCGGCGATCGCTTGGTGATGTTCCAGCAGGTCGAGCGGGCTTTCGGTGGTAGCGATGACCTCGATATTGAAGCGCTCAAATAAAGCACGCGGCAAGAAATCATCTTGGCCAAGCTTCTGGGCGATGACATCGTAATAATGGTCTGCTGTATCGGGGCCTAGCCGGACCGTCAGGCCAAACACTTCTGAGTAGACCCAATCATGCCAGAGGCGCGACGGGGTGCCGCGAAACCGCCAATAGTTTTCAGCAAACAGACGCCAAATCTTACGCGGGTCAGTCTCGGTCCAGCCGCCATCGGCGCGCGGTACGCCTAAGCGCTCCATTTCAATGCCCTGACTATAGAGCATGCGGAAAACATAGTGGTCCGGCGTAATCAGAAGCTCTGCTGGATTGGCAAAGGGTGTGTTGGTGGCAAACCATGATGGATCGGTATGCCCATGCGGGCTGATAATCGGCAAATCCTTGACCGTCTCATACAAGGTGCGCGCCATCTGCCGCTGGGCGGGGTCAGGGGAGAATAAGCGGTCGGCATGCAGGCTTAGGGCAGTGGCTGAAGGGCGGGGCATAAAGGTCATGATTAGGTGGCAAGTCCGCGATAGGTGAAAGTGTGGAAAGTGGCGGCACCAGTGCCGCTAACGTAAAGGGCAGGCTTCAAGCTTAAAAAGTCGCCATCGGTATTATGGTGATAGCCCGAGACTTCCATTTGGACGTGGAATTTCGTCCAAGCCTTGCCGTCGAGACTATGGTGGATGGTCACGATATGACCGTCATTGCGCAGTCGCACATAAAGGGTCTGGGCAAGTCCAGCTGGCGCGCGGGACCGACGTTGTCGGCCATAACGGTGCATGATGAGGCCCGCCCCATCAAAGCCCAGCCCTGCATAAAGGCGCTTGGAGTAAAACAGGAGGAGGCCAGCTTCGGCTCCCGGTTCCAAGGTTATTTTCGTCTCCACCTCATAGGCCAAATCGCCTGCAATCACGCTCAAGGGCGAGGCATTAGATGGACTGGTGCCTTTAGCACTTAAGCGCAGGCCTTCCGGGCCGATTTGAAAGCGGCGGGCTTCGTCGCGGGCTGGTTCATAAAAAGCCCAACGCGTGCCTAAATGGTTCCCCGAAAAATCATCCGACAGCGACTTGCCATGCGGACTGATGGGGCGTTTGACGGGCTTTGGCAAAGGTTGGGACAGGTCCCCTCCGGCAGCTAAAGGCCAGCCGTCCTTGGTCCAGCGGACGGGGTCGAGCAGCATTTGCCGCCCTAATGTCCAAAAGCCATTTTCATAGCCATGATAGGCCATCCACCAAGAACCGTCTGGCACTTGGATCAAGGTTGCATGGCCGCGCGACCACCATTTTTCTTCCGCAGACCAAGTCCGCACGATTGGATTATGCGGGCAATTCTCCCAAGGGCCGGCTAGGTCTTTTGCTCGTGCAACGATCACCATATGGCCCGTTGGTGGGCCCGCGGTGCCACCGACTGCGGTAATCATATACCAATAGTCTCCGCGCTTGGTGATCTTGGGCCCCTCAGGGGAGAAGCTCTCTACCGTCCAATCGTCAGGGTAGCGCCAAGGGTCATAGATGTGTTCGACGGGGCCAGCGGTCGAAAGACCATCGGCCGATAAGGCTACACGGTCGCCGCCGCTTAAGAACAGCCAACGTTGGCCCGCATCATCGGTCACATGGTCTGGATCAATATGGGCGGGCAATTTCAGGTCACTTGGCTCGCTCCACGGCCCCTCAATCCGGTCAGCATGGATGACATAGATGGAGCGGTAGTCCGAAGTTCGTGCGGGAATATAGAGATAAAACCGACCCTCATGCTGGGCGAGCGCTGGGGCCCATACCGAGCCAATATAGGTCTTCAAGGCGGCCGTAACCGGCGCCCAATTCACCAAGTCTTTGGATTGCCAAATCACAAGGCCCGGATAGGCTTCAAAGCTTGAAAAGGTGAGGTAGAACGTATCGCCGACGCGGATCAGGGCAGGGTCTGGATGGTCGCCGGGAAAAACGGGGTTGAGAAACTTCCCATTGCCGAGATCGGCCCGCCTTTGGCCATCAAAGCCTGTCGCCCATTTTTGCTTCCGCCAGGCGGCCCCATGGGGCGAAAGCAGGCCTTCTTGTTTGGGTGCCGCAAAAAGACCCGACGGAGACACGGCCGAACTGGCAACCAGCCCAAACGTACCTCCGATCAGGTCCCTGCGGTCCACGTGATTAGAACTTCATCCGTGCGCCAAAGTAGAATTGGCGGCCCGAATTAGAGACGTCGAACAACAAATCGTCGGCAACATTGCCTTGCGCGGTGTTGTAGGTGATGCGGCTATCTTGCGCCTCATCGGTCAGATTGGTGCCTTCCAGCACGAAGGTGATCTTGTCGTTCAGCTTGTAGGAGATTTGCATATCCAACGAGCTCACGCCCTCTTTGCCCCACAAATCGGCTGACGAACCGGGCAGGAGCTGCGAGATATAACCATCGCGGTAAGAATAGGACACCCGACCCGACAATTGCTTGCCTTCATAATAAAGGGTCGCATTGTAGGAGTTAGGCGACATGCCGATCAGATTATAGGCGGCAAAAGTGGTCGTGGTCGCAGTCGACGAGATCACATAATTGATCGTCGATTCAACTTGGGTATAGTTCAAGATCATGCCGGTGTTCGACAGGAAGCTTGGCAGGAAGTTGAAGGGCTGATTGACCGAAACTTCAAAGCCTTTCAGCTCACCGCCTTGAGTATTGATCGGCTGGGTCACCGTGTAAGCGGTGGCTGCACTTTGGCCTGTGCCATCGAGCAGCGAGACGTCATAACCGGTTTCGCCGAACGGAACGGTGCGCACCAAGGATTGGATCCAGGATTGCAGGTCTTTCTTGAACAGGCTGACCGTGAACAAGGTGTCCTTAGATGGATACCATTCAATGCTCATGTCATAGGTATTGGCGCGGATCGGATCGAGGTACGGGTTGCCAATCGACAACGTATTGCTGGTGGTGTTGATCGAGCCTGCTGGCGAGAGGCTGGCCAGGGTTGGGCGCGACATGGCTTTGGCTGCCGCAAAGCGCACCAAAACATTTTCCATAGGCTCAATCGTCAGATTGAACGAAGGCAAATAATCTTCATAGGAGCGCTTCAGCGTGATCTTTTCTAGGACCGCACCGCGCGAGAAGAAGCCATCCACCGTTTGCGAGGTGCCGACATAGCGCACGCCGAGATTACCGCGCACGGCCATCGAGGCGAGCTCTGTTTGGAAGTCCGACTGCACATAAAGAGCAGTATCTTCTTCTTGGGCAGACCGGTTGTTTGCCCGCGCATTATTGTTGATCTTATTGACCGTGAACTGGCCCCATTGGTTGGTGCAGTTGCAATTATAGTCAAACTTGGCGCGGATTTTATCCAGATCAGGAACCAGATAGGTCAATCCAGCGACAGTTACGGCGCGGGAATAATTGGCCAAATTGCCATTCAATTCGGTGACGATGCCAGAGCCTGGTGCTGCGGCTTCGTTCGAGGTTTGATCTGAAGTCGTATAGCGGCGCCATTCTTGGGTCTCGAATGAGAACACTTTGAATGAGCCACCAAACTTGAAGCGCACATTGTCCTTCCACTCATATTTGAAGTCCATCGCACCTGTGTTGAACTTGTTTTCAACCGTTTGAGGGCGCAGTCGGATCAAAGACGCATCACCATTGGCGTTGGTCGCCGCAGTGGTGGAAGAAGCAGCCGCATATTGCCAATAGCAGGCTTGGGCGATGTTACAGCCGGTTGCACTTCTGCCAAAGTCGATGACTGGCTTGGTCATGTCCGTCAGGTCATATTTATAGCCTTGGACATTGTAGGATTCGAACGTGAACGTGGTCTGCTCAGGGTTGTCGAGATAGGAGCGCGAGCTGCCGATCAAAAGCTTGCCCGAGAACTTGTCGGTGAATTGTTGGTCAAGGGTGAAATTGACTTGATTGAAGCTGGTCTTCAATTCGTCAAACCGCATTTCAGTCCGGATATCCACGTCGTTGAAGGACGCCTTGGTAATCACTTTGCGCGCGTCAATCGTGTAATCGTAGATATCGGTTTGGGGCACACCAGCGGTATTGCGCGAGAAGGAGATTGGTTCGAGGTTATATTCGATCCGGTCCGCGCTGAATTCGGAGTGCAAAACATCCAAAGTGAACGTGGTGTTCTCGGTTGGGCGATATTGCAGCGAGCCCGTTATGCCCAAACGCTCTGCATCGGTGACAAATTGCGAGGTGCGCAGGAAGCGGGGATAGATGGCTCGGGTCACCGCCAAGGCTTCGCCCGTCAAAGTCGGGTTGGTGGCGTTGGTTTCGGATGTGTTGCACACCCGTGTCGTGGCTGTGGTGCAAGGCGTGATGGGCAAGAAAGTCCGGCCGCCATCGGTTGAATAGGATTGCAGACGGCCTGCATTGCCCGCCGAATAGGCATTTTGCCAACGACCAGAGTTAGGACCTTCTTCAAAGTTCTGCTTGGTCGAATAAGCGACCGAGAACAAAGCACCCAATTTGCCATCGGCCCAGCGGTTCGACACCATGAAAGTGCCGCGCTTGCCGACATCCTCGGACAAATCATTGTAGCCCGCCTGCAGCGAGCCAGCCATGGTGAAGCCTTTGTAGTCGAACGGACGGGCCGTGCGCAGATCCACTGTTGCCCCCAGCGAACCTTCTTCGATCTCTGCCGAAGTCGACTTGCGGACCGTCAAAGAGTTGAACAATTCCGAGGCGAAGACGTTGAAGTCAAAGCCACGACCGCGGTTTGCCCCGCCGTCCTTATCTTTGCCGCCAGTGGTTGAAATCGCTTCAAGTCCGTTTAGGCGAACGCGGGTGAAGTCGGGGCCAAGACCGCGCACCGTGATTGTCTTGCCTTCGCCACCTTCGCGGTCAATGGCGACGCCTGGAATACGCTGCAGGGATTCAGCCAAATTATTGTCAGGGAATTTGCCGATGTCTTCAGCTTTGATCGAGTCAACAATGTCGATCTCGGCGCGCTTGGTGGCAATCGCTGAGCGCAGCGACTCGCGGAAAGAACCCCGTACAATGACGACTTCGACTTCTTTTTCAGGTTCGCCGGCGCTGGTCGTTGCGGTCTGCGCATGGACAAGGCCTGCTTGAAGGCTTGCCGCGGCAACACCCATCATCAATACGGCGGTAAGACGCATCTTCCGTGACATTGTTTACTCCCCTCGAGGCATTGCCCCTATTTCGTCTTTCCGGGTTCGCTGTACGCCCTACAGTGACCCATCCGACAGTCTTTTGCTACCGGTAGCATTTTCGAAAATGTCACCGGTGTCAATCCTAATTTGATCGCAGGATGAAACTTGATTGCAGTGCTAGGGCCGGGTCAATGCAGATGGGCCTTGCTTGCAGCGCGGTGAGAGGCAAGGCTAAAAGGAAAAGACGCATGCAGAGGTTTTTGTGAAACACGAAGCTGATCCCGAAGACGCAGAGCCATCGTCCAGCCCACAAGCTGCGGGCGGAGAAGCCGTTTTGCGCGGGAAGGCGACCATTAATGATGTGGCGCGTTTGGCTAAAGTGTCCAAAAAGACTGTTTCGCGCGTCATCAATGAATCGCCATTTGTGAAGCAGAAGACGCGTGACGCCATTAAGGCGGTGATTGCTGAACTTGGCTTTACGCCAGACCCGCAAGCCCGCGCTCTGGCGCGGCGCAAAGGTTTTTTGATCGGCCTCGTCTACGACAATCCAAGTCCGCAATATGTGGTCAATATTCAGCGCGGCATATTGGACGCGCTGGAAGGCACGGATTTTCAATTGGTCTTGCACCCGTGTGATCGCGCCAAACCAGATCATGTTGCCCGCATCCAATCCTTCATCCAACAGCATAAGCCTTTTGGCCTGATCTTGCCGCCATCGGTATCGGAAGATGAGCCTTTGGCGCTCGCTTTAAATGAGGCCGATGTCGATTATGTCCGCATTGCCTCGGTAGAGCTGGATACGCCGTCGCGCATGATCCGCACCTTAGACGGCGATGGTGGGGCAGCGGCGGGGCGGCACTTGGCCGATCTCGGGCACCGCCACATCGCCCATATTCACGGACCATTGAGCTTCCGCTCAACCCATGAGCGGCGCGCCGGTTTTGAGCGCGCGCTGGCAGAAACGGGCCTGGTGCTGCGCCCGGATATGGCTGTCGAGGGCGGCTATACGTTTGAAGGTGGGGTGGCAGCGGCAGAGCACCTCTTAGCCCAATCCAATCCGCCCCAAGCTATTTTTGCCGGCAATGATGAAATGGCAACGGGGGCCTATGTCGCTGTGCGCCGGGCGGGGTTCCGTATTCCTGAAGATATTTCGATCGTTGGCTTTGATGATACTCCGATTGCGGGCAGGCTCTGGCCTGCCTTGACCACCGTTCGCCTGCCTATCCGCGAGATGGGCTCGGCGGCGGCCACTTTGCTGCTCCAAACCGCCGATGGCATGACGGCTAAGAAGCTCATCACTTTCTCGCCCGAGATCGTGGTGCGCGGATCAACCGCGGCACCTGGTACCCGGTAAGCACCGCAATCGCACTTGTCTGCGTCTCGCCCCACTTGTCAGATGAAATCTTCCCGTATAAGACTTTGTCCAGAATGACACCGGTTACCATTGTGGTGCTAACACTGGCTTGGGAGGGCCAAAAAGATGTTCGACAAGGTTTATCACGCCACCCATCCAGACATGATGGCCGGGGCCGATAATGACGCGCTGCGCGCCCGCTATGTGGTAACGGACTTGTTCCAAGCCGATGAAATTCATCTGAATTATTCGCATAATGAGCGGATGGTGATTGGTGGAGCGATGCCTGTTCATGCCCAAGTCGTGTTGCCACATCAGACCGAGCCAGCCTCTGCCGCTGGCCACCCTTTCTTGGAACGGCGCGAACTGGGCCTGATCAATGTCGGCACGGGCGTTGGTATTGTGCATGTGGATGGTGTGGCGCATGAGATTAAGCCACGCGATGGCCTTTATGTGCCCATGGGCTCCAAGGATGTAATCTTCGCGTCGCAATCAGCCGACGCGCCCGCCAAATATTATCTGGTCTCAACCCCAGCCCATGCCCGTTTTGAAGTCGCTAAAATCTCAATCGAGACGGCAGTGCCTCTGGAACGCGGATCGCTGGCAGAATCTAATGAGCGGGTGATCTACCAATATATCGTGCCTGCGACCGTGAAGTCCTGCCAGCTTCTTTTGGGCCTTACCCAGCTCAACACCGGCAGCGTTTGGAACACCATGCCGCCGCACCTGCATGACCGCCGCTCAGAAGTTTATTTCTACTTCGGCTTAGGCGAAAAGGACCGGGTTTTCCACTTCATGGGTGAAGAGGATAAGATCCGCCATATCGTCATGGAAAATGATGAAGCGGTGATCTCGCCACCGTGGTCGATCCATATGGGTTCGGGCACCCGCAATTATTCCTTCATTTGGGCGATGGGCGGGGAAAACCTCGACTACACAGACCTCGCGGTCTGCGACATCTGCCAGTTGAAATAGAGCCGGAGAGAAGATCATGAGCCTTTCGTTTTTCAGTCTGGCTGGCAAAGTCGCCCTCGTCACCGGTGCCAATACTGGTCTCGGCCAAGGTATTGCTTTGGCGTTGGCTGAAGCGGGTGCCGATATTGCTGCGGCAGGCATTGTGCCTGCTGAAGAAACCGGCGCGAAAGTAGCGGCTCTGGGGTGCCGCTTCATCAATATTGACGCCAATCTGATGAGCATTGAGCCGATTGACCGCATTGTCGCAGAGACTTTGTCGGGCCTTGGGAAGCTCGACATTCTGGTCAATAATGCTGGTCTCATTCGCCGTCAGGATGCCGTCGATTTCTCCGAGAAGGACTGGGATGATGTGATGAATGTCAACATCAAGTCTGCCTTCTTTATGAGCCAAGCGGCGGGCAAAGTGATGATTGGCCAAGGCAGCGGCAAGATCATCAATATTGCGTCGATGTTGTCCTTCCAAGGCGGCATTCGCGTACCATCCTATACGGCTTCAAAGAGCGGGATTGCGGGCATCACCAAGCTGTTGGCCTGTGAATGGGCGTCTAAGGGCCTCAATATCAATGCGATTGCGCCGGGCTATATGGCGACCGACAATACCGCCCAATTGCGGGCTGACGAAGAGCGCTCCAGCGACATTTTAAAGCGGATCCCAGCGGGTCG
Organism: Hyphomonadaceae bacterium; assembly: GCA_021299265.1. GTDB lineage: Bacteria > Pseudomonadota > Alphaproteobacteria > Caulobacterales > Aquidulcibacteraceae > Aquidulcibacter. The sequence goes on from JAJTGP010000237.1 coordinate 9,783, forward strand.
TTGGGGAGAGCCTTCTGATCTGGGCGGCACGGCTGTCTTTTTGGCGTCAAAAGCGTCAGACTATCTCAATGGAGCTGTCATCCCAGTCGATGGCGGCTGGTTGGCGAGGTAGAATTCGATGGCTGGATCAGTTGTTTGTTTCGGGGAATTGCTGATCCGCCTGAGTGGGCCTGGCCACGAGCGTCTATTGCAGACCCCAAGCTTAGACGTCGCCATTGGTGGGGCAGAAGCCAATGTGGCAGTTTGCCTCGCGCGCCTTGGTAATCAGGCCTGCATAGCAAGCGTGGTGCCCGATAATGAGTTGGGCCGCGCCGCCATTGCCGAGATCCGCAAGCATGGGGTCGATACAAGCCTCATCCGCCAGACCAAAGGGCGCATGGGGCTTTATTTCCTGTCCCATGGCGCAGTCAGCCGCCCGTCTGCGGTTCTTTACGACCGCGCTGACAGTGCCTTTGCACGCTCGTCCGCCGAGTTGACTTTGCCAGCCGAGATATTGGCCGGGGCCGAATGGCTGCATGTTTCGGGCGTAACCCCTGCCGTGGGGGCGGAGGCGTCCAAGGCAGCTTTGGCCTTGGTAGAGGCTGCGACCCAAGCTGGGGTCAAAGTCTCGTTTGACGGCAATTACCGCGCTCAGCTCTGGGCTGCTTGGGCAGGCGATGGGCCGGCCATTCTTGAGCAAATTCTATCGCATGCGACCTTGGCCTTCATCAATGAACGCGACGTAGAATTGATTCTAGGGGAACGCTTTGAGAGCCGTGAGGCTGCCCTAAAACGCGCCTTTGAGGTCTTTCCGCGGTTGCAATGGATCGCGGCTACCACCCGCACGTTGGCGTCGGTCACCCATCAGGGCTTGCGGGGCGAACTCGTCAGCCGGACTGAGCGTTTCGTCTCAAAAGAGCATGAGCTGTCTGGTGTTGTAGATCGCATCGGTGCGGGCG
>JAJTGP010000253.1 GCA_021299265.1 Hyphomonadaceae bacterium
AGGGCGGCTTCCCGCATCCGGGCGCGGAAATGGTCGAAAAAATGCGCAAAAACCAGGCAATTTGCTCAAAAAATGCTTGACGCTGCAACTGCGAAGGTGCATGCTGCAACTGCGAAATGGAATTGAAAAAGGTCGCCATAGCGGCTGCATCCACACTGAAATTCTTTATCGCGGAGAGACACGATGGCTACCACTAAAAAACGCGCTGCGACCTCAAACGTGTCGAAACAGGCCGTGGCAAAGACCTCCCCAACTGAAATTTCAGAACCCGTACGTACCCCCGAGCCAATCCAAGAGGAGAGACTGACCATGTCAGAGAAGATCGAATCCGTGATCACCCCAACCGCTGAAGCCTTCCAAGCTGGCTATGAAAAGCTGCAAGCCAGCTTTGGCGATGCCTTTGTGCACAGCAAGGCCAATATGGAAGCCATGACCGCTTCGGCCAAGATCGCCGCCGAAGGCATGAAGCAAGCTTCGGAAATCTCCATGGCTTATCTTCAGTCCTCAGCAGCGCTTGCGACCGAAACCGCCAAGAGTTTGGGCGGCGTGAAGTCGTTGCAAGAAGCCGTCGAAATTCAAGCTGACTATGCCAAGTCGGCAATGAGCACCTATTTCGCAGAATTCACCAAAGTGTCTGACGTGATGCTCGGTGCCATGAAGGAATCGGTCAAGCCAATCAGCGAGCGTACCAGCGCTGTATGGTCCTCGATTCAATCTGCCCGCTAAGCGGATAGCCTCCAGAATTAAAGGGGTCCGGGCATGTCTCGGACCCTTTTTTGTGCCTTAATGCTGGGGAGTTTAGGGCTGCTGCGAACTAATCCAGCCCTTGCACATGTTTTAGGCTTCCAGAACGTCGCGAAGCACTTATCTATAAAGAATGATTGTGCTTCCTCAAGAAGTCCAAACATAGTGTCTGCAAGTGCAGACGTCATGAAGTGGTTGATCAGATGAGCGACGAACGCGGTGACGACATGGACGATGATGGTTTTGGCACAGATGGGAATGTCCCTGGTGGCGGCCGCAGTACGGCCGTTGTTGCGCGTGCAAAACCAAAGACAAAGAAGCCTTCACTTTATCGGGTGTTGGTTTTGAATGATGACTACACGCCAATGGAGTTTGTCGTTTATGTATTAGAACGCTTCTTCAACAAAACCCGTGAGAGTGCGACACGTATTATGTTGCATGTGCATCAATCGGGGGTCGGTGTGTGCGGCATTTATTCCTACGAAGTTGCTGAGACTAAAGTTGCCCAAGTCCTAGATTTGGCGCGACGCAATCAACATCCCCTGCAATGTACCATGGAAAAGGAGTAGAACGTGCCATCATTCTCCCGCGGCCTAGAACAATCGCTCCACCGTGCTATCGCTTTCGCTAATGAGCATAAGCATGAATATGCAACTCTCGAACATTTGCTGATCGCCCTGATTGAGGATGAAGATGCAGCCCATGTTCTAAAGGCCTGCAATGTCGACTTGGATCGCCTCAAGGCGGACTTGATCGGTTACATTGAAGGTGAACTGAAAAATCTGATCGTCTCGGGTGAGAGCGAAGCGCGCCCGACGGCAGGCTTCCAGCGCGTCATCCAGCGCGCCGTCATCCATGTCGAAAGCTCGGGTCGTACCGAAGTGACCGGGGCAAACGTTTTGGTTGCCTTGTTCTCGGAACGCGAAAGCCACGCAGCTTACTTCCTGCAAGAACAAGACATGACCCGCTATGACGCGGTCAATTTCATCTCTCATGGTGTGGCCAAGCGCCCCGGCATGACCGAGCAAAAGCGCGTCAAAGGTGCTTCGGAAGAGCGGCAAGAAGAAAGCGCGACCACAAAGGAAAAGCCCAGCACGGGTGAAGCCTTGGCGACTTATTGTGTCGATTTGAATGAAAAGTCGCGCAAAGGTCGGGTCGATCCTCTGATTGGTCGCGTCGATGAAGTCGAGCGCGCGATCCAGATCCTGTGCCGCCGCCAGAAGAACAATCCTTTGCTGGTGGGTGACCCGGGCGTTGGCAAAACGGCCATCGCGGAAGGCTTGGCGCGCCGCATTGTTGAAGGCGATGTGCCAGATATTCTCTCTGAATCGACCATCTTCTCGCTCGACATGGGCGCGCTTTTGGCCGGCACGCGCTATCGCGGTGACTTTGAAGAGCGGCTGAAGCAAGTGGTGAAGGAACTCGAAGCCCATCCCAATGCCATCCTCTTTATCGACGAAATCCACACCGTTATCGGGGCAGGTGCCACCAGCGGTGGGGCGATGGATGCATCCAACCTTCTAAAGCCCGCGCTTCAGTCTGGCACCATGCGCTGCATGGGTTCGACGACTTATAAGGAATATCGCCAGCATTTTGAGAAGGACCGTGCTTTGGTGCGGCGCTTCCAAAAGATTGACGTGGTTGAACCTTCGATCCCCGACACGGTGAAAATCCTTCTGGGCTTGAAGTCGGCCTATGAAGAGCATCACAAAGTTCGCTTTACCGCCGAAGCCATCAAGGCTGCCGTTGAATTGTCGGCAAAATATATCGGCGACCGCAAATTGCCCGATAAAGCCATCGACGTGATCGATGAAACCGGGGCAAGCCAAATGCTCTTGCCGGAGAGCAAGCGGAAAAAGACAATTGGCGTCAAGGAGATCGAGGCAGTAGTTGCCAAGATCGCCCGAATTCCATCTAAGTCCGTCACCAAGTCTGATACCGAAGCGCTTCGGACCTTGGAAACCGATCTGCGTCGGGTGGTGTTTGGTCAAGATGCGGCTTTGACCGCCTTGGCAGCTTCCATCAAGCTGGCCCGTGCGGGCTTGCGCGATCCCAACAAGCCCATCGGCTCTTACCTGTTCTCGGGACCTACGGGCGTCGGCAAGACCGAAGCGGCCAAGCAATTGGCCAATACGATGGGCGTGGAAATGCTGCGGTTTGACATGTCCGAATATATGGAACGTCACTCTGTCAGCCGTTTGATCGGCGCACCTCCGGGCTATGTCGGTTTTGACCAAGGCGGTCTGTTGACCGACGGCATCGACCAGCATCCCCATTGCGTCTTGCTATTGGACGAGATCGAAAAAGCTCACCCAGACCTCTACAACATCTTGTTGCAAGTCATGGATCATGGGTCTCTGACCGATGCCAATGGCAAGAAGGTCGACTTCCGCAATGTCGTGCTGATCATGACGACTAATGCGGGAGCTTCGGACGCCGCAAAAGACGGCATCGGCTTTGGTCGCGGCAAGAAGGATGATGAAGAAAGCGAAGCTATCAAGCGCTTGTTCACGCCTGAATTCCGCAACCGCCTCGACGCGGTCATTCACTTCAAGGCGCTGACGCCAGAGATTGTTGCCAATGTGGTCGATAAGTTCGTCCTGCAATTGGAAGCGCAATTGGCGGATCGTCAGGTGGAGATTGAATTGACCGATGCTGCGCGCAGTTGGCTGGCCGTCCGCGGCTATGATCCTGCCATGGGTGCCCGTCCGTTGGGCCGCTTGATCCAAGAATACATCAAGAAGCCGTTGGCAGACGAATTGCTGTTTGGCAAATTGAAGAAGGGCGGCCTTGTCCGGGTCGATGTCGAAAGCGAGCAGGCAGAGCAACTCACCTTCTTCTTCGAGCCTGCGCTGCCAAAGCCCGGTAAAAAGGGTGCAGCTCAGCCGGAAGCTGAAGATGCCGATTCAGGCAATTAAGGCTTGAGCGCTTTAGGCGTTTGAACTGATCTCGGCCGCAAGAAAGGCTTCTAATGCTTTTGTTGCGGCCGTGGGTCCGTGGCTTAGTTTTTCATTCAGCCAAATGCGTTCACTCGCATCCACGCGTCCTGGCGTGCCGCCGGCAAACAAGACATGATTGCCGATGCCTTGCGCAAACAAAGTCGCCCAGCTTGGGTTCTTTTGCGCGTCTGAGACCGCTTGGTCGAGTGCGCACAACAAGTCCGCTTCAACCCGATCTACCGCCACACCAGACAGGCTGGCCGGGCCCATAATCATAGAGCGGATCAGATTGACCTCATGGGCTTGGATCGTGTTGTCGGCCAAGACGCTGGCCTGTACCGCCCGCCATGCAAAGCTGCGGAGGTTTGCCGGATAGACGTTCGCGCGGGCAAACAAAGCCGTCAGCACGCGAAGCTCTGTTGCGTCCAGCACCATGCCATCAGCGGCAAAGGCATCAATCAACACTTGGGCATCGGCCTCTGTCACACCCAAGGCGGCAAGGCGCTCATTATAGGTGGGCTCGGCGGCGACATCGGGAAGCGCATCAAAGGCCAAAGCATCGAGCGTGCGTTTAATTGCATGGCACCAATTGGGGTTGAGTTCGTCCTCGCTGTAATGCGGCACCTCGCGTGTGAGGGCGTAATAGTCTGTCATGGCTTCTACAAAAAGGTCTGCCCAACCCGCTTCGCCCGAGGGGCGTTTACCAGCGCGGTGAATGGCGATCAGCGTCTTTGCTTCAGCCTGTCGGATCACACCATCCTGCATCATGGCGGCACGCAAGGCTGCGACGCCAGAAGCGTTTTCGGTTTGTGTTTCGATGTCTGCCAGCGCCCGACTTACCCAGTTCGCCATAATCACCACTCCTGCGATGGGCGCTTTATGGCACGGGTGTCGTTACAATTACCTAAATGGGCATCTGAATGACGTGTCAGCTAAATCAGTTGAGGCCCATGGCTGGATTGCTGGCTTGGACAATCGTGATTTTCTGCCAGACTTTCTGCGAGAGATTGGTCGCCAATTGTTCGATGTCCGAAGCCGCTTCGATCACATCGGGATCATTGAAGTCCTGCGCATAGAGCGCCGCCAACTTGCCAGAGAGCGACAGCATCTCAGAGCAATAATCCAGATAGCGCACCAGTTCGAACGGCGAGAGCTTATGATCGGGGCTTGCCTTGGTGCGCGTGGCCCCAAACATCACCGGGTCCTTGGTCAATTGGTGCATGTCGATGACGTGAATGATGGAGCGCAACTCATGCAGCGCCCGCATGGCCGTGTGGCGTTTCAGACGTGCCTCTAAGCTGGTCAGCGAGAAGACCCCGGCACCCACCACCAACAGAAGATTAACTGTGGATTCAAGCGCCGAGACTAGGGGCAATATCTCGGCCTCGCCCGACCGAAAGCTAATCGCGTGAATGCCATAAGTGGCAAGACTTGCCCCCGCGGCCAAAACTAACCCGACGCCGACCCGAATCCAGATCGTGGGTTTGGCAAGGCCAATTACCCTTGCTTGGGTATCGCCTGCCAAGACAGCAAGCTCCGCGCAGACTTGGCCTAGGCCCGCTTGGGGGAAACGCTCCCCAATGCGTAGGCGCAGTTTCTCCAGCGTTTGTAGAACAAGGTTGGCGTCAATCGTGCGATAAACCATCGGGCAGGGGGCCTAAAAGGCTGCGATAATGGCAGCCTGTTGGGCGATAAGGTCTTCTTCAGATGCCTTGCCGGCTTGCCCATGTCCTTGAAGGCCCACGCCTTCTTGTCGCGGAATGATGTGGAAGTGAAGGTGAAAGACCGTCTGCCCGCCCGCTGCGCCATTGAATTGAAAGACCGTCAGGCCGTCTGCCTCAAAGGCTTTTTGGACTGCCTTGGCGACTTTCTGGACACTGACCATATAGGGACCCAGCGCGTCTGCTGGCAGGGTCAAGAGATTGGTTGCTGCGACCTTAGGGATCACCAATGTGTGGCCGGGGCCTTGGGGGAAAATGTCAAGAAAGGCCAGACAGACCGCATCCTCATAGACTTTGAGGCACGGCATCTCACCGCGTAAAATCTTGGCAAAGATGTTTTGGGGATCATAAGTGCTTGATAGATGCATGGGAATGGCCTTTCCCGAGAACCCTCGCGTGATTCCGATCAAAGTAGAAATGTGCGGGGGTCATTCCCCGTCGCCAATCTCGCTTAATTACGGCGGACGGCTTCTCGTCCTGCCAAGATGTCGACCGCGGCTTGAATGCGCGTGAACCGATCCCGCTCAGCAACCGCGGCATCAATCCAGCTCACAAAGTCGTGGCGGTGGCTGGGGGCAAGCCAGCTAAACGTCTGCCGCGCCAGCTCATCGCTAGCGAGCGCCGTCTCGAAATCTTGCTGATGCTTTCCCATTTTCGCTCACGATCTTTGTTATATTTATCAAACGTGAGTAAAGCTAACATGCGTCGATAGTTTTGAAAGCAAAACGAAAGTATGACCTAAGGTCTGTCCACCTGTTGAACGACGTGTCGGAATGGGGTCCGTTCCGTCAGCCAGTGGGTATCATCGGCAATCGCCGCCCGCTCATGCTTCAGATAGTCAGCAATGGCAGACCGCAGACCTCGGTCGGCGATCCAGCTTGCTTGCCAAGTCGAGACGGGCATATAGCCGCGCGCCAGCTTGTGACCACCTTGCGCGCCCGCTTCAACCCGAGCGAGACCGCGCGCAATCGCTTCATCAATGGCTTGATAATAGCAGAGCTCAAAATGCAAAAACGGCCGATCTTCGAGGCGCCCCCACCAACGGCCGAAGATCGCATCCGAGCCCAAGAAGTTCAGCGCCGAGGCAATATATCGATCTTCATCCTTGGCAAGGATCAGCACGAGGCGATCGGCCATCCGCTCACCGAGCAGCGAAAAAAAACGGCGGTTCAGATAGGGCGTGCCCCATTTGCGCGCACCGGTATCCTGATAGCATTCAAAGAAATGATCCCAATGATCTTCTTGGATTTCCGCCCCGGTGAGACGCAAAATCTCAAGACCTTCTTGGGCTTTGGCGCGCTCTTTCCGCAAATTCTTGCGCTTGTCCGAAGACAGCTCGGCCAGAAAATCGTCAAAGCTTGAATAGCCCTGATTGAAGAAATGGAACTGCCGATCTTCGCGCAACAACCAGTTGCACGACTCCAATGCGGCCAAGTCGTCATCCTTGGCGAAATTGACCTGCACGGTCGCGAGACCACTTTGCGCACCAATTTGCTCGAGCGCAGAGATCAGGGCCACGCGGATGAGACTCGCATCCTCGTCTGGCTTCACCAAAAGCCTGCGACCGGGGACCGGGGTGAAGGGCACCGCGCTGGTCAGTTTAGGATACCAGCGCCCGCCAGCGCGCTGCCAGGCTTCCGCAAAATTATGGTCGAAAATGTATTCGCCCTGCGAGTGTGACTTGAGCCAGAGCGGCACGAGGCCAACCACATTCTGCGCCCCATCCAGACATAAGAGGTGCCGCCCACCCCAGCCGGTAAAGCTGGTGGCACAGCCACTTTCTTCCAAAGCTTGCAAGAAGTCCCACGACACAAAGGGATCAAAGGCTACGCCTGGTGGATTGGCCAATCCATCCCATGTGTCGCGCGCCACATCTCCAATGTGGTTCACGATCCGGATCGTAAACTCCGGTTCGCTGGTGGAAGGCTCAGTCGCGTCTGTCATGATGCCCTTTAGCTTATCGAGGTTCGGCCCCATGCAAAGGCCAGGTGCTGCGCGAGGCGCGGGATAAGCATCGACCTTTGGCCAATCGGCGCTTAGACTGGCCCCATGCCAATCGCGTCATCCCACGACATAGTTCAGATCATTCAGCTGTCCATTGCGCCGGTCTTCTTGATCGCAGGCATCGGCACCTTGCTCAATGTCTTGACCTCCCGTCTGGCGCGGGTTGTCGATCGTGGCCGCGTCATTGAACAAGACTTGGACTCCCCCGTCGGCTCTGGCGTGCATACCAACCGACATTTGGCAGAACTTCGCGTGCTCGATCAGCGCATGAATTGGATCCATAATGCGATCACCTTGTCGACGACGGCGATCCTTCTTGTGTGTTTGCTGATTGTAGCCTTGTTTTCGGTAGAGCTGATTGCAATTGATCTATCCCGCGTCGTCGCGGTTTTGTTTATTGCCACCATGGCCTCGCTCATCGGCGGGCTGATCTCATTTCTGATTGAGATTTCTTATGCCCGTAAGTCCTTGCGGGTTCGGGCCGAATTATTGGCCAGCAGAGCTCCCCATCACTGAAGCGCGCTACTGGCCAAATCAGCTTTATGCTCAGGCGATCTCGAACACGCCGTCAACTTCCACGGCAAAGCCCATCGGCAGATTGGCAACGCCTACAGCAGATCGGGCATGTTTGCCCGCGTCGCCCAGTACTTCCACCATCAGGTCCGAACAACCGTTCATCACTTGCGGGATGGGGTCAAACTCTGGCGTCACATTCACAAAGCCATTGAGCTTTACGACCTGCACCAAACGATCCAAATCCCCGCCGCAAGCCGCTTTCAATTGCGCCAGCAAATTCAGACCACAGACACGGGCAGCGGCTTGACCTTGTTCGAGGGTCAAATTGCCACCCAGCCGGCCTAAATGATCGCCATCGGCCGCGCGTGAGACTTGGCCCGAAATATGGACCAAACCACCCACGCGCGTGAAGGGCACATAGCTGGCCACCGGGGCAGGTGGGTTCGGCAAAGTGATGCCAAGTTCCTGCAGGCGGGCTTCAATGCGAGACATGATATTGTCCTTCTAGCTTAAGCGAACAACATGCTGACAGTTTCCGCCACGCATGCTGGGCGGGCTTCGCCTTCGATTTCGATCGTGACTTCGCTGGTCAGCATCAGGCCGCCTGACTTAGGCTCCACGCTCAACAGCTTTTGCACAGCGCGGACTTTCGAGCCAACGCGCACCATATTGGTGAAGCGAACTTTGTTGAGGCCGTAATTGATACCGCGGCTCACGCCTTCGACCTTCAAGATGTCTTTGCCCAAAAATGGAATCAAGGACAGGGTCAAAAAGCCATGCGCAATCGGGCCACCCATTTCGGCGGTGGCGCGGGGCACGTCGACATGGATCCACTGATGGTCGCCAGTTGCGTCGGCAAACAGATTGACGCGGTCTTGATCGATCAGCAGCCAATCGGACGCGCCAACTTCTTGGCCGGCTAGGTCTGCAAGTGTGGCAAATGTGGTGGTCTTGGTCATGCTAAGGGCTCCCTCATCTTAATTTTAGGAGGCTGGTCTAACGCGCTCGTGGGGCCATGTCGAGGTCGAGGTTTGAATTGATGCAAGTCTATAAGATTGAACACTGGGATGGCCCACGCTGTATCGCGCAGGCAGAGGTTTTAGCCGCTTTTCTGGATGTGGTTCTGCCAGATGACTGGTCAAATTTTGACGAAAAGCTGGTAGGACGACGCAGTCTGTCGGCCCATGTTGCCTTGGACGAACAGGGACAGCTGATCGGCCTCAAACTGGGGTATGAGCGCAATCGTGGTGTATTCAACTCCTGGATCGGCGGTGTGGCACCTGAAGCACGTGGTCAGGGTATTGCGGGTGCCTTGATGACCGCTCAACATGTCTGGGCAAAAGAGGCGGGGTTTCGCGGGCTTGAGACAGCCACCCGCCAGCCCAACCAAGCCATGGCAATCCGCAATCTCAAAGCCGGCTACTTGGTCGCTGGCCTTGATGTGACACCGGGAGAGCCGACAAAGATTTTGTATTATAAAGGTTTGTAAAGAAGCGTGCGCCATGCGAACCTCACGCGAGTAGGAGAGGGGCCTACCCTTTCAGTCCCTTCGGGACACATCGGCGCATGCGCCCTCCCCTCTCCCAGTGGGGAGAGGGGAGCAGCATGAATAGCCCCGCGTGGAAAACCACCGGGGGTACATCAGAAGAGGTACCGGGGCGCAGGGTTTGCGCCAAATGAGGTGGGCCAGATTAACGGACTGGCCCAGAATACGACGCTGACCATGCGCCCCGGCTAGATAAGTCTG
>JAJTGP010000051.1 GCA_021299265.1 Hyphomonadaceae bacterium
ACCCGAATGGTGGGTTTCACTTCCAATTCCCGGTCGACCAAGCGACCGCCAACACGGGCAGCCTCCAGGGCGGCAACATCTCCCGCATCTCCTAAAAGGCTCGTGTCTTTGTTGCTTCCGTCTCGGCGGGCAGCTTCGCCCAAGGTCGTGATGGCGCCAGCAAACAAAGTCGCGGTCATAAGTTGCGGGATACGACGATCGACACGACCAGACACACCCCCTGTGCCTTTCCCATCCACACCGGGCTCACGGGCTAGAGTTATTGAGCGACCATCTGGAAAGAGGAGACGTTCCCAAACCAGAAAGGCCCGACGTTCGCCATAAGTCTGATCGCCATCAAACCGGCCCAGCAGTCGTGACCCTTGTGGGATCAAAAGATAACTGCCCGTGACCGTATCAAAGACATTCTCGGTGACACTGGCGATCACGCGGCCTTCCCGCTCTGTATCAATGGCGGTCAATAAGGCTGCGGGAATAACACTGCCTGCCTTCAATTCATAAGGCGACAAGGGAGCAAGCACCGCCCGGTCCCCATAGACGGCATCATAATCCTTCTTACGCGGAATAAGGTCTTGTTGCGGGATAGGTGCTGCCACAGGAGTAGCCGCTTGGGTTGGGGTGCTGGGAGTTTGGGAAAAGAACAATGCCGACTGCCGCGCCTTTTGGGCTTCATTGTCGCTTCCGTTTTGACTGGTCGTTTGGACTGACTGCCGCCGCGCAGGTTGGTTGTTATTGGCGGGTCTTTCCTCAACAATCACGCGCGGTTCATGGGCGGGACCGGCATCTGGCGGAACAATTGGCGATGAGATCGCGAGCGCTCCCTCGCTGGGCAGGTTCGGTGCGTTGGTCAGTTCAGCGTAAGTCGAAGGGCCTTGGGACAGAATCTCAGCGGGCCGTACGGATCCACTTGGGGTCTCACTGGCTACATCGGCCTGCTTCGCGCGAGCTTCAGCCTTGACCACTGGATCAATGACAAAGCCATAAATGAGCGAAAGCGAAATGACACTGCCACAAAGAATGAAGACGCCGCGCACGGCCGACTTATTGATCTGTTGAGTAGGCTTGGGTGCAACTCGCGCATGCAGGGTCTGTCCGCCCGTCAATGGCTTTGCCAAGGTCGCCTCTTCTGCATCACCTGGCTCGGGAATGGCTCTATCTGGGGCTTTCATGGCTGATCTCCTTTGCGCTCGATCTTCACAATCTGGGGACGCTCAGCGCCAAGGCGCAGCTCAGCCTTTAAGAAGAGCCGGTCGACGACATAGGAATTGCCTTGCTTGCGCCAATTGACGAGTTGAGCCTCACCTTGCTCGTTCATGACAAAGAGTGGTGGGGCCTCTGTCGTGCCAAGGCTGTCTGGAAAGGTAATGAAGGTCTGCCGTCCGTCATCATGGACCGAAACCGGCGTCCACTCTGGCTTCCGCCAACCTGGCCGGATTCGATAAGCTTCAGGACCATGGGCTTTGAGAATTGGTGCTGGTGTTGCGGGGTTTGGGGCTGTCTCGGCAGGCCCCACTGCCACCTGGCTTGTAGGGGCCTGGGGCATTGGGTGTGTCCAAGAAACCGCCGCATTAAAGGCCTCGCTCTCGCCTGATGCTTTAAGCGCGAGCAGGTAAACCCGCCGATTGGTAGTCACCACCATATTAGTGGCAAGGCCCGCCCGATAAGGCTTGATCAGGAGATGGGTCTGGACGGTTTCGGCTTCCCCTGAAGTCGTATCGCCAATCATCCAGCGCTCGGTATCACCCGCTGCCTTGCTGATGATCTTCTCGCCGGGCTCCAAACTAAGCGCGGTGATCCGCATCGGTGCGGTCCAGACTTCATAGACACGACCTGGCTCATAGCCAAAGACTTGCGCCGCATTCACAAAGCCATCTGCCCGCGAGGGCGCTAAGGCTTCTGCGTTGGCTGCCCGAATGGCCGCTGGACCGACTTTGGGCGTGCGGGCTTCTTGAGTTTGAACTGTGACTTGAGCTGTCCGGGCTTGCGGACGTCGCTTTGTGCTCTTGGCCTTTTTGGAACCATGAGCGCGCACATTGTTATGAGCTTCGCTTGAGCGTGCTTTGGCACCTGCATCGTTTGGTATAGCCAGCGGCAAGGAGAGTGTCAGAAGCAGGGCAAAGCCTGTGGCGTAAGCCGTGGCCCTGCCCGCGATCATTGAGCGTCGAGTGTCCATGAGATGTCCTCGATTTTGATGCCAAGTGGATTTTTCATAAGCTCGGCTTCCGAGCGGGGTGGCTCGAAGCGAACAGTCACAAGCGCGCGCCAACGCTCGGCCCCGCCGCTCATGCCGTTGGTGAATTTCTCTTCCCGCCACTGGATGTCGAAGGTTTTTTCCGATCTAGCGACAACATTGAGAATGCTGACCGCGACTGCCTCTTTTCCTGCATTGGCAAACGGGTCATTTCCTTGCGCCCAAGCATTGAGATAGGCCGCAGATTTTGGCGTGGTAAAATCATAGGCCCGCATGAAGTTCTGACGGATCAGGACCGGATCGACACTTCGTCCGCGTACATCGGCGATCCAGCGCGACAGCGCAAAAGAGACTTGGGCTTCATTGGGTCGATAGGTCTGATCGAGTGCCGTAATCTTCTGGGTCTGGCCCCAGCTTGAAACCTCCACAATGAAAGGTTTGACGACCGAGCGTTGGGCTTGAACCCACCAGCCTGCACCTAAGAAGCCTGCAAAGATGAGCGTTCCAAAGGCCATATTCCGCCAATTGCGGGCATGAGAAAGGGTGAGACCCATGCGGTTATCCCAGGCTTGGCCCGCCCGCTGATAGGGCGTGGCGATGGGCGTCGCCGATAAGGCATTGGTGCCGACAGGCTTTGGTTTAAAGAAAGCATGCATGTTTAGTCCTCCTCACGGATGGATGGGCTTAATGAGCCCGAGTTTTCATTGGCGGGCAGAAGTTGGCGCGCCGTATTGGCGGCAAAGAAAGCATTGAAGGCGCGCGCTTTAGGTGTTCGTGCCTCATAGGCCGGAAAGCGATGATAGCGCGGCGCAGAATCTGTGGGGCTGGGTGAGCTTGAAGCAGAACTTGCTGAAGTCGCAGGCGCAATGGCACCGCTTGAAGTAGCCGCTGTAGGAGATGGTGCTACTTTACTTTCATCCTTACCCCCAACGGATGAAATTTCGGAGTAATTACCTGAACCCCCTTCAGTTCCTGATGAGCCTTGGCCAATAGCTGATGTTTGGGATGGCGGAGATGCTGGCGATGGCGACGATGCCGATGATGGAGCGGATGGCGGCGTTCCAGGCGGGTTTGAGCCACCACTTGGACCCATCCCAGGACCTGGTCCGGGAGGCTTGCCTGCTGCGGCACCCGCTGCTGCCCTTGCACTTGTGGCAATCTGGGAGGCAGCACCGGCCCCTGCTGCACCCGCTGCCATCGTGCCGGCGATAGCGGCCCCGCCAGCTGCTCCGACAGCAAGCCCGCCCACACTTAGTGCCCCTGCCCCAAGGGTTGGACCGCCCGAGACGAGGGCTGCGGCCAGATTGGGCGCGAAAAGAGAAAGCATCGCCAGTATGATGGCGGCCGTCAGAATAGTGAGCGCTTCATAGATGTCAGGCTCGGGACTTGGCATCAATTGAGCAAAAATGGTCTGAGCGCCAGAGACCACAATCGCAAGCGCAAGCACTTTAAGGCCAGCTGCGACGACATAGCCAAGTGGACGTTCTGCCATAAAGCTTGTCTTCGAAAAAATGCCAAAAGGAAGCAGGATAAAGCCGCCCAAAGTCACGATCTTGAACTCTAGAAGCGTGACGATGATCTGGAGGGCCAAGACCGCGAAGGCAATCATGATCCCGAGCATAGAAACCCCAATCAGGATGGCATCAACAAGATTGCCAATCACATCAAGCGGGTTCTCGGTAACCGTCGGGGCATCCCCAATCGCCTTGACAATCTCCCAGCCTGTCTCGATCACGGCTCCTGGATTTAAGAAGTCAGCTGCGCTGATTGAGCCACCACCGGCCGTCAGACCAATCTGCATGAAGCCCGCAAAAATCGTCTCCGAAAGGCCCTGCCAATCATTGATGATATAGGCAAAAGCCCCGATCACGAGGATCTTCGAGAAGGCTCCTGCCAGGACATCGCGATTGGAAGAGACTGCCCATTGAAGGCCGGTCAGGGCGACAACCAGACCAATCATCAGCCCAAAGATTCCATTGACGGGGCCAGCAAGGCTCGAAAACCCTGCCGTGATGGTGCCTGAAAACACCGTCATCAGATCATTGGCAGTTTGGGATGAGACAGCCATGGCGAAAACCCTACTGACGCGCGTTAGGTAGAGGATTGAAGGCAGGCGCTTTGGGCTTTTGCGCTTTTCGCGCCCACTGGGCACGGCGTGCTGCAATCGCTTCTTGCTTGTATGCTGCACGTTCAGCTGCTTCTTGAGCCGCTAAGCGGGACTGGGCCGCCATCAAAGCTTGAAGGCCTTCAAGTTGTTCAGACAGCACACCGAGTGCTTGAACTGAAGACTGGATTGCCCCCGTCTCGCCTTCTGCATCCCGAGATGCTGCCAGCGCCCCACGCATGCGCGCAGCCCGAATGGGTCGCGTGCTTTCAAGACTTGCGGCAATTTGGGCAAGATCTTTTGCCGTCTGACGAGAGAGCTCGATGCGGCGTGCAGCCGCTTCGAGACGGGCCATAGCAGAGCGCGCGGCACCACTTTCTGGATAGAGGTCTGAGAACTGCCGATCCAGACCGCGCACGGTTGTGGCAAGTCCCCGAGCCTGTTGCCCAAGATCGTCCAGGGCCTGCATGGCCTGACCAATTTCGCCCGAATGATCGTAGGGGCTTTTGGAAAGAGAGCGGATTTGGGCCGTGAGTTGTTCAGTCTGTATACGGATTTGTTCTAAGGCACGGGCTGCTTGGAGAACATTTTGAATATGGTTGGTTGGGTCATAGACCACCGCTGCCTGAGCCAGTTTTGGGGCAATAATCACTGGCGTGGAACAAAGGATCGCGAGTGCTGAGGCTGCAGCAGCGAAGTGGAGATTTGATTTATTGCGCGGCATTTATCGGCCCTCCGAGATTTAAAGGGGTTGCATCATTGGCGATGGCTTGGATCAGCTCAGATGCTGCAAAATCATTGGCGGCAGCGGGATGGGTCGCGAGCGCATCGAAGAGGCCCTGCACGCCAAGGAAGCCTTTGGCTTCAAGGAAGGCCCGGACAAAGGCGTCCGGCGTTTGTTCAGTCTTGATGCTCTCTTGGACCTGATCGATCAGCTTTTGATCTTCCGCACTGGACGCCCCGCAGATGGCAAGAGCGGCTCCCTTCAGGCGCAGATCAAACATGCGCCTGCCCCGAGGTTGGCGGATATAATAGGATCGCTTAGGGGCCGCGAAGGCGAGAAGTTCCAACTGACGCTTGTTGAGCCCGAAGAGCCGATAAAGGTCAGCGCTAGCTGGCTCTAAAGCGCGCGGGTTGGGCAAGAAGATGTGGGTCGGACAACTCTCAATTAGCGTCGTCGCAATTGGCGAATTGACCACATCGTCCAAGCTTTGCGTGGCAAAGACGACCGCGACATTTTTCTTCCGAAGTGTCTTCAGCCACTCGCGCATTTTGGCGGCAAAGCCCGACTCACCCAAAAAGAGCCAAGCCTCATCCAAAACGAGAAGCGTAGGTGCGCCGTTGAGGCTTGCCTCAATCTCATGGAACAAGGCCGTCAGAACGGGACCAGTGGCACTTGGAGTCGCCATCAGATCTTCGCACTCAAAGGTCTCAAAGAAGCTTGGGGTGTCTGGGACGTCGGCCGCATCGAGAAGGGCCCCATGGGGACCTTTGAGCGTGAAAGGTTCAAGTGCGGCACTAACATCGCGCGCCTGACAGAGGGCAGAAAAGATCGAGAGCGTGCGCTGGGACCTTGGCGCTTCAGCAAGGCTAGAAAGCGCTGCCCAAATCTCCTCTCGGTACTTAGGTGTTATTATGACACCCGCAGAGGCTGCCGTCTCTGTCAACCATTCTGAAGCCCACGCCTTTTCGGCCGGCTCATCAATGCGGGCTAGAGGTTGGAGGGCATAAGGCGCGTTTGGACCCAAACCATGCCAGCTACCCCCAGCACATAGCGTGGCAGCCCGCGCAGACCTACCCTTATCGAAAAAGATGACGCGGGCTTTTGGGTAGCGCAACCATTGGAGCGCCATGAAGGACAAAAGTGCGGACTTACCAGCCCCCGTTGGACCTACAATCATCGTGTGGCCAACATCGCCAACATGGAGGCTCAACCGAAAGGGTGTGGCTCCAGATGTCTCAGCAATCAATAAGGGTGGACCCTGCAAATGGGCATCTTCTGAGGGTCCGGCCCAGACCGCCGAGATTGGCAAGAGATCGCACAGATTAAGCGTCGACAGCATGGGCCGACGCACATCGGCATAAGGTTCGCCCGGAATAGAGCCAAGCCATGCTTCAACGGCATTTAGATCTTCGGTCCGGGCCACAAAGCCTTGCGCGTTGAGGGCGGCTTCAATGGCTCTTGCCTTCTCCGTCACCCTGCCCTCATGGACATCAAGCACCGTGATTGTCAGTGTGAGCCAGCCATAAGCACAGACTTCCGCGCCAAGCGCCTCAAGTGCGCCATCACATTCATCCGCCTTGACCTGCGCATCGCGGTCGAGAAGGGGTACATCTTCTTTCGTAATGGCTTCGCGCAGAAGCGTCCCCATGCCCTTGCGCTTGGCAAACCAGCGCTTTCTGAGGCGGAGGAGCTCTGCTTCAGCGTCAGCCTTATCCAGACCAATCCAACGCGCCACCCAGCGATAGGAGAAAGGCAATTGGCCAAGTCCATCGAGAAGACCTGGCAAGGTCCGGCTAGGAAAGGAGCGGACACTGATAACGCGCAGATGCTGATCGCCAAGCTTAGGCGCAAGCCCACCATAAAGGGCGGTATCAGCCAATTGGACATCTAAGAAGACAGGCGTTTCAGGAACTAAAACTGGATGGTCTTTGGAACTGATAGTGGCGTGAAGATAGGTCAGCAACTCCCCATCGGACATGAGACACGCTTCGGGCAGGCCATCAGCCATGAGGTCGACGAGGATCCTGATCTCGCGCTCAAACAGCGCTAAACTCTCATGCCAATCGCGGGTATCACTGGAGCGATTTTGAAAGAGGAAGTTCTCAGCCTTGCGGACATCATCGGCTGGAGGCAGCCAGGTGAAAGTTGCAAAATGATCGGTCTCAAAAGCTGATCCGGCTTGTTCAAAATGAGCCTTGCGCTCTTCATCTATGAGGCAGGCGGCAGGATTGATTGGGGATTGGTCTGGATAGGGATCAGCCTGTCTGCGCCTTGCCTCCATATGAAGACACCAACCCGTGCCCAAGCGCTTCAACATATTATTGAGCCTGGCCCGCACCGCCATCAGTTCTTCTGGCGTCGAGCTTTCAAGATCAGGTCCACGAAATTTCACGCAGGCTGAAAAGCTCCCGTCCTTATTGAGGAGGACGCTGGGCGCCACCAAGGCTGCCCAAGGCAAATGGTCAGCCAAAGTGACGGGCTTCTGGCGGAATTCATCGAGAAAGCGCATGGGATATCCCTCCCGGACGCGACCGCGTCCATGGCAGATTGAGTGTTGAAATGAAAATGGCCGGAGCTTTAAGCCCCTAAATGGCCAGGAAGTCTTAGATGGCGGCGCAAGACATCGAGGAATTGCGCATCGACCTTGGCAAACCAAAGGCCCACCCCATGCGCGACACCCCACCAGATCAGACCCAACCACCAGAGTTTGAGAGCAAGGCCCAAAACCAGAGCCAGTGTCCCCATCAAAATGGCATATTCTCTGGGCAGGCCCGCCATCAGGATGGGCTGGGTCAAGGATCCCGCCAAGGGCAGCTCATAACCCTCGGGGCGATCTGGATGAAACGTGCTCATGGGTTTTCCCCTTGATCTTACTTTGGTCCTTGCCTATCAGCCGATGGTGGCTCCGCCACCAAAACCAAAGAAGCCCATGAAAAAGCTTGCTGCGGCAAAGGCAATCGCGATCCCAAAAAGAATGGAGACACCGCGGCGTAAACCAGAACCAGATTCTGAAAACGCCACGCCCAACCCAAACATGGTGACCGCAATGACCCCGCCTGCCTGGGCGACAGGACCGGTTAAACTATTGACGACTTGCTGCAGCGGACCTTCCCAAGGCATGCCCGAACCACCGGCTAAGGCAGGGCTTGCAAGACTTGCCAGAACAAGACCCGCTGTCAGCGAAGTCAGAAGGCTCTGACGGATAAAATTGGCATTTTTCATAGCTTTGCTCCAATCCGGGACGCTTCTGGCCCCTGTGGATATCTTGTGCATAAGCCATGCCAACTTAAGGAAGAAAGTGTAATAATATAAATAACTTAGATTGATTTTGATTTTCCCAAATGGTCTCGCCGGGCCTCTGTCTCCAGGGTCCGGTTGGGCGAGCGCATCTGTGGCGCTAGAGCGAGGGTTTGGCGTTTGATCAGGTCATTCTCACCCGATTTTACGCGTTTGATAGGCTCCTTCTTCTTCTCCTCTGACTTCTATGAGGTCTTCCACACGACGGCCTTCACGGGTGCGCGCAATATGGATGACAAGATCAATCGCCTGACCAATGGCGCGCCGAGGGATACTCGTCGCAACTTCACCGGTCAGGTCTTCAAGACGGGATAGCGCGTCTTTGGCGCTATTGGCATGAATGGTCGAAAGCCCACCTGGATGGCCAGTGTTCCAAGCCTTCAACGTCTCAAGCGCTGCCGCCCCGTCGCGCATCTCACCCACAACAATCCGGTCGGGACGCAAGCGCAAGCTATCGCGAACAAGGTCAACAACCCCAATCACTTTTGGGGTGCGCCGCGTCAGGAGAGCCACTTGATCCCAAGCCGAACATTGAAGTTCAGGCGTATCCTCAATCAAGATCGTGCGGGTATCGACAAAGGCCGGTAAAGCCAGAATGGCGTTAGCCAAGGTTGTCTTGCCAGAGGAGGTGCCTCCAGAAATCAGAATATTTTGACGCTCATGGGCTGCTTGCTCGATGAGGAGCTTTTGCTCATGGCTTAAAATGCCTTGGGCTTGGTAGTCGGCGAGCGTAAATACTCTCGCGGGCCGCTTTCGGATCGAAAAAGCTGGCGCGCGACTAACCGGCGGCAAGACGCCTTGGAAGCGCTCGCCTGTCTCGGGCAAGATGCCAGATAGTCTTGGATCTTCCGGCAGGACCGGTTCACCAACATAATCGGCAATCAAGCGGATCACGCGATCGCGAGACTCAGGGCTCAAGGTTTGATTGGTTGGGACGCGGCCCGAACCAATCTTGTCGAGGATCAATTGCCCGTCGGGATTAGCCAAGATTTCGACAACGTCTGGATCGATGAGGGCTGCGAGTACTTGGGCCCCGAGGGCGTGACGCAAAGCTTCAAGGCGGCGCTCGGCAATGATGGGATGATCACCGAGCTTGGCCATGATCTAAATCCCCTCACCAGAATGGGTTGGGGCTGGATCATTGGCGGCATCACCGGTTTGAGCCTCGTTGATGGGTGGTTCTTTGAGACCAGCCTCAAATTGCATCCGGCCTTGGCGAACTTTTCGAGAGAGCTCATCCATGAACTCATCCATCGAAATATCGATCTCAGCCCGATAATCCGGGTCCCGCTCTTGGGGGTGCTCCGGCAGCCTAGAAATGATGGTACGCAAGGCAATGAAGAGCATTTCTTCGACAACAAATAAATCACGCGCGGTGAGACGCATATGATCACTCAAGCGCCGCTCAATCGCCAACAATCGATCGCCGGGATCAGCTTCAATCTTACCTTTAAGGCCGCGTTCCAAAATAGCTTCCGCCGCTTGGCTTAAACTGATCCGCCGCGCTTTGGCTTCCCGCTCAAGTGCTGCCCCAAGTCCTGCCTTAGACAAATAGACCTGTACCTTGGCGGGAGGTGGCTTGAGGCCTTCCGCTTTAGGCTTGGCAATCAGGCGAGGACGCGCGCCCATCAGCCTTTACCCCCATGCAGCCGGTCCAATAGATCATCTGGATCATTAGCCGGTGGCTCAGCTTCGACCTCAAACTCAAAGGCCAATTGGTCATTGGAGGGTTTCGGCGGGGTTGCCTGAACTTCTTGGATTGTACCCCAGGATTGGCGCGCGCTCTCAAGGCCCGATGCGTTATTTTCAGGCTCGCGGTCGCGTTCTGGACCGTGTGTTGGTTGCGCGGCTGATGGGACCGGCTGATCTGCTGCTTGGGCTTGTTGTGGTCTTGGCTCTTTGGCCGGCACCTTCTTCGCTTTTGTTGGCGGCGTTTGGGTCTGAGCTGGCGCACTGGGGCGCAGATATTTCATGCCGCCACTTTCGCCCGCAAAGGAGACCTCGGCCTCTGGATCAAAACCAAAGCTCTCGACTGAGCCCCAAGGATGACCGGGCTTTTCAGGCGTATCAATCTGCTTGGTTTGGTCAGGCACGGCACGATTTGCGCGCTTGGCGAGCCAGCCAATCTTATCATAGCGCAGTTTGGGCAGCAGATAGGGTCTATGGCCTGCGATAAAGATCAATTGCTTCTCGTCGGGCAAAGCGCCCACTTCAGCGACATCGAGTAAAGGCCGCTCAACTTCAGCCAGGGTTCGGCTGCCGCCCGACCCTGAAAAATGATGGGGTAGGCTCGAACTGACCCTTGTCTCGGTGACATTGCCGGTAAGCTTTGAGACCTTTTCCCGTGTGACCGGATCAAGAGCGGCAAAGGCCACATAAATCTGGGTATTATCTAAGAAGCCATTATTGATGCCATAAACACGCGAGATGTCATTCAAGCTTTGGGCAATGAAGAGACATTTGATGCCATAGCCTGAGGCCAAGCGCACCACATCCTCAAAGAAGCTCACCTTACCAAGGAGGGGAAACTCATCGAGCGCCATCAAGAGCGCATTCTCTTTGGGCCTGCCGTCGCTATCGGTCTCAATGTGAGTGGTAAAGCTTGTCGAGGCTAAGTGAAAGAAGAGCCGGACCAAGGGCTGCAAGGATTTCAAATCACCAGGTGACACCTGCACATAAAGACTGACGGGCTCACGGTTGCACATCAGATCACCAATCCGGAAATCGCTCGCACTAATCGACCGCTCAATCTCGTGTCCAGCAATCCAATTGAGATAGGAGCGAACCGTCATCTGGACGCTCTTACGACCCTTCTCGTGCGCTGACGCATATGCGCGCGCCGCAAGAGCTATATCACGATGACAAATGGTTTTAGGTTCTCTGGGGCTTTCTGGGCAGGCCTTTGGGTTTGGGATATGGCGGGTCGCTATCATCTGGGCTGCCGCGAGATCCAAGTCAGCTGACAGATTGCGAACCGTCACCAGATTTTTTTCTTCAACAGGAGCCGTATAAAGGACATGCAGGATGAGGGCTTGGAGCATATCGGCGCCCTGCTTATCCCAAAAGTCCGATGGCCCATCGCGTCCACCTGGCTCAATCAAAATCTCGACCAACCGTTTGACTTGACCAACAGCAGCCTCACCCGGGCTGATTTCGGCGAGTGGATTAAAGCGCGCGGTATAAGGTGAGCGTGGGTTAAAAAAGAGCGTTGGTCCGAGGCTCTTTCTAAAGCCTGCCGTCGCCGCCCAAAGTTCGGCCTTGGGATCAAAGATCAGAGCCGACCAATTCCAATTAAGGAGGCTCGGCACCACAATCCCGCGTCCCTTGCCCGACCGCGTGCCCCCTGTGACCAACATGGGCCTCATATCTGGCGAGACCAAAAGATCTGGTGCGATGAAGGAAAGCCGATCTAGCAGGCCTTCGGGCTCAAGGCGGCCGAAGATAACGCCTTGGTCTTTTGTGAGCCCTGCCTTGATCAGCGCTTTCTTATTCCCCCAGCCAGAAGATCTTTGGCGCTTCTTGGCAAGGCTCAGATCAGAACCCCCTGCCCCGGTCGGTGTATCAAAGAGCTTGATGAGAAAGAGCGAGACAATCAGACCTAACATTAAGAACGGGAGCCCCAAGCCGATCACAGCCTGATGTTTGGGGAGCTGTCCCCAAGTCTTCGCCCAAATCAGAAAATCCCAAGGCGGATAAAGCTTGGCCCCATCGCCAATCATCAGTCCCCATCCAAGGGCTGGTTGAAACTGATAGCGCCAAGCAACGACCTGAGTGGCGGCTGCCAATCCAATGACTGCGCCAATTCCCAGACAAACAAGTCGTGCGCGAACGCCCATCCTGCACCCCCCGAAAAGGACACACAAAAAGATGTGGCGTCCTTTGGTTGACGCGGCGGGGCCGCACAGGCGGTCCTGCCGCAGAGAAGGACCCAAGCATAGTTCATGCCAGTGTGAGTATTGGCCTACACCCTCAGATAGCCCTTAGATGGTTATCATATTTAATGCTAAAATACAATGACTTAAGGGTGTGCAGTATTGTTGGCGCTAGTCCTCCATGTCCTTAAATGAGCCTCGCCGAATCCTGAACTGGCACAACAGGTACCTGCTCTGGGGTGGCTCAAAATGCTCGATTAACCAAGCTGTAGTTGCCGCCCCCTGCCGACGAACGCTGGACATGGGTGCCAGACCCGGTTTGCCGTCAAGCCGCAAGGGCGTTGACGCCTGCACCTTAGGGTCTGGCTCGGGTCTTCTGGTTCGCCGGCATGGTGCGCGGCGGCCTCAAAGAGGCTCACATGACACAATCACTTCTTACCCAAATCATCCGTCAGAAATTACTTGCCAATGGCGCACGCTATGCCGCGGGCGAGCACATTGATCCCGTCCCGGTCGTGAAGCTATTTACCCCTGACGCCAATGCGACCTGGCTTCTGACCGAGATTGATCCCGATAGTCCCGACATTGCCTTTGGCTTATGTGATTTAGGGCACGGTTGTCCGGAATTAGGCTCCGTCAGCCTGACAGAGATAGAGCGCGTGCGTGGGCCCCTTGGTCTTCCCGTGGAGCGGGATGCCTATTATTCTGAAACGCGGCCTTTAAGCGAACTTGCCAAAATGGCCAGGCGCGCTGGTAGAGTTTCCGCTTGATCCAGTCTTCAAAAAAGTCACGCCATTTTGCCGACACAGTTTACGTTTATTTCGTTTATTGCGTTTATTTCGAATAGGGCTTACCAAGTTCGTCGGGAGAGAAAAATGACAATGCCAGCCTACGCCCAAGAATTGGGTAGCCGATTACCCTCAGCAAATGAGCGCGCGGTAGCAAATAACTTACGCCAAATCCTAGCAGCTCATGCCCAAGGCGGCACAACGTTGCGGCTCCAACAAAATGTGGATCAACCCCCAACTGAAGTGACGCTTACGCCTGGATTGTCAGCTCTTCTCATCGAGCTCCTGCGCCATCTCGGCCAAGGCGATGCCGTAACCTTGGTTCCAATTAGCCAACAACTGACAACTCAACAGGCCGCTGACATTCTCAATGTCTCACGACCATTCTTGATCAATATCTTAGAACGCGGTGATTTGCCCTTCGAACGCGTTGGACGTCATAGGCGCATCAAGGCTGAGGATCTCTTTGATTACAAACGATCGCGCGATGGCCGCCGCAGCCAAGCACTTGATGCGCTTGCGGCCATAGACGCGGAACTCCTCTAGCGCTGTGTTTGCCAATCGATACACCGCATTTATCGATGCCTGCACTTTAGCCAGAGTGCTGCCGAGAAATCTGCTTCTGTCACTTGCTGAAGCAGATTTCTTTCGGGTCCGTTGGTCGACGACGGTTCTAGACGAAACAGAACGGGCCATTATGGGTATGCTGCACAAGCGCGGCAACCCAATTGAAGCCGCGCAAGAGAAAGCCGCTCACCAAATTCAACAAATGCGTGCAGCGTTCGAGGATGCTGAGGTTGTGGATTTTGAGCATCTCCTGCCGGTTGCGAGCGACCTTCCCGACCCCAAAGATGCGCACGTTTTAGCCGCCGCTCTGAAAACCCAAGCCGCGGCGATCGTCACCGATAATCTA
>JAJTGP010000011.1 GCA_021299265.1 Hyphomonadaceae bacterium
CTGGTTGCGCGACTAGCCTTCACTCGACCTCTCTATCACATCCCAAACACACAAGGGGAGCGCGTAGGCCCCTAACCCCCCAACACCCCGCGCCACAAGACTGCCATTTGATACACGCTCGGCACCCCGATGATCAGCATGAAGGGAAAGGTGATACCGAGCGACGAGGTGAGATAGATGGCGGGGTTAGCGGTGGGAAAGGTGGCGCGCACGGCTGCTGGGGCGTCGATGTAAGAGGCGGAAGCGGCGACCGCCCCGATGACAAAGGCTGACCCCAGTGGCAGGCCCGCCCAAGTTGCAAGGCCTGAGGCGAGGGCACCGTGCACCATCGGCATGACGATCCCAAATGCCGCCATGGCAGGGCCTACTTTGGCAAACTCTTTCAGATGCCGCGCCGCCGTCATGCCCATTTCCAGCAGGAAGAGGACCAGCACCCCCCGAAACAAATCGACAAAGAAGGGCTCAATCTTGGCGAAATTCGTCTCGCCAATCAGCCCGCCAATGACGAGGCCGCCGCCCAGCAAGACTAGGCCGCGCCCGCGCAAGGTCTCCATCAGGATTTCCGTCAGCTTGCCCTTATCCCCGCTGGACCGACTGAGCGCGAAGCGCCCGTAAAACAGCGCGACCAAAATCGCCAACTCCATCAGGGCCACAAGCCCCGTGACATAACCGTCCATCGGTGTGCCCTTGCCCTCGGCATAGGTGCGCGCCACCACAAAGGTCACCGAGGAGACTGAGCCGTAAAGGGCCGCAATGCCCGCGGCATTGGGGGTATCAAGGCGCAACACGAACTTCGCGACCAAAAAGGCCAAGAGGGGGAGAAGGAAAATTAGTGCCGCTGTGACGGCTAGCCCATTGGCAATATCGGCGAAGGCCACGCCTGCCAGCTCTTGGCCGCCTTGCAGGCCGATAGAAAACAGCAAAAAGATCGCGAATATTTTGATGACGGGCTCGGGTATTTCCAAATCCGACTTGATCAACGTGGCGATCATGCCCAGCAAAAATGCCATGGTTATGGGCGAGACTAAGTTTTCAAGCAGGACTTCAACCGGCATCTTTGGCTCCTCGTCTTGGGGGTGCGGCGCCGCTGCTTAGTCGGTTGCCCACAGAAGGAGAAACTTGAAAACCTGATGGGATTTATCGGAAAAACCGTGGCCACACGTGGCGTAGAACCTGCGAGCTGCGTTGACGGCGCGCGATCAACGCCGCATGAGGTAAGCCATGTATGACGTCGACACCGCCTTTCTGCGCACCTTTGTGACGCTGGCTGATACCCGCAGTTTCTCGCGGACCGGCATCCTTGTGGGCCGATCGCAATCGGCTGTGTCAGGCCAGATCAAGAAGCTGGAAGAGGTTTTTGATCGTCAATTGATTGAGCGCGACACACGCAATGTCCGCCTGACCCCGGATGGGGAGAAGCTTTTGGGCTATGCGCGCGATATGATCGCCTCGGCGGATGCGATGTTGGCGCGGTTCCGGTCGCAGGAGATTGCGGGCGAAGTGCGCTTTGGCTCGCCCGAGGATTTCACAACCGCGCATTTGCCCGACATTCTGGCCGCCTTTATGGACGCGCACCCGCAAGTGATGCTGCATGTATCCTGTGCCTTGACCCGAACGTTGATCGATGAATTTGAGGCAGGCTTGCATGACCTTGTGCTGATTAAACAATCAACAGAGCGCGTCCACCCAGGCGCGCGCGCCATCTGGCGCGAGGAATTGGTCTGGGTTGGCCCGGCCAATGACACACTGCCAAAGGCCTTTGAAGAAGCCCGTGCGGTCTTTGAAAAGCGTGAGCGCCCTCTGCCTTTGGTGTTGTCGCCACCGGCTTGTGTTTACCGCGAACGGGCGCTGGCAGCGCTGGATCGCGCGAAGGCGCCGTGGACAAGTGCGTTTACCAGCCCCAGTCATGCGGGTTGCGCGGCGGCTGTGCGCGCAGGCCTTGGCTATGCGGTGATGCCGCGTGGGCTGATCCAAGAGGGCATTGAGGTCTTGGGCGATTGGCCGCCACTCGAAGCCGCCGACATGTGCCTCCTCGAACCCTCTCGGCAAAGCCCAGCCGCCCAAGCCCTCGCCCACTTCATCGAAACGCGGATGGCAGAACGTAAAGGCGCGGCGCGGCCAGCGTCTGTGTGAACGGGGTGTCGGGCGGCGAGGCTGGTGTGCGCTCCTTTTGGTGATCCTTCCGTCTCGCCGACAAGGGTCCAGATGGAAACACCCCTTCAGTCCCTTCGGGACAGCTTACCCGATCTTCGCTCACGCTGCGGCGGGAATGACGGGGCGATGCCTAAGCCGCGATCTCGACCGTCCAGCTTTCGATTACGGGATTGGCCAGAAGTTTGGCGGCCATTTCTTTGGCGCGGGCGGCACCGCGTTCAGGGTCGGTTTCGTCGAGTTCGATTTCAATCACTTTGCCGACGCGGGCATCTTCGGCCTCATCAAAGCCAAGGCCGCGCAGGGCTTCAGCAATGGCGCGGCCTTGAGGGTCCAACACGCCTTTTTTCAGACGGACATTCACAATGGCTTTCATCGGTCGGTTTAGCCTTCTACAAACGCGCTGCGTGGGTCTTTGAAAATGCCCAAGCGCTGGGCGACTTCGGCATAGGCCTCAGAGACACCGCCCAAATCTTGCCGGAAGCGGTCTTTGTCCAGCTTGTTATTGGTGCGGGCGTCCCACAAGCGGCAGGAATCTGGGCTGATTTCATCGGCCAAAACCGTACGCACCATGTCGCCTTCATAGAGACGGCCAAATTCAAGCTTAAAGTCCACCAAGCGGATACCTACACCTGCAAATAGACCTGAGAGATAGTCATTGATGCGCAAAGCAAGCGCCATGATGTCATCAATTTCCTGTGTTGTTGCCCAGTTAAATGCGGTGATATGTTCTTCCGCAACGATGGGATCGCCCAGTCCGTCATTCTTATAATAGAATTCCACGATCGAACGGGGCAGCAATTCGCCTTCAGGAATGCCCAAACGCTTGGAGATCGAGCCTGCAGCAACATTGCGCACGACGACTTCTAGCGGGATGATTTCGACTTCCCGGATCAATTGTTCGCGCATATTCAGGCGGCGGATGAAGTGGGTGGGCACGCCAATCGCGTTCAGATTGGTCATGATGAATTCTGAAATACGGTTATTCAGAACGCCCTTACCTTCAATAATCGCATGTTTTTCAGCGTTGAAGGCGGTTGCATCGTCCTTGAAATACTGGATCAGGGTACCAGGCTCTGGCCCTTCATACAGGACCTTGGCCTTGCCTTCATAAATTTTCTTGCGGCGGGACATGGTCGCGCTCTCCTCAGTGGTCAGGTGGCAAGGCACGCACTCGCAGCCAGCGTGGCCCGAGTCGAAACTCCTAACGACAATTCCACCCTAACAGGCTGCGCGACAGGCCTCAATCATGTGGCGCATCCTCTTGCGCTTACTTGCGCAGAGACCTATCCAGAACCCACATAGGACTTAGTCCGCTGACACGTTTTCAAGGAAGTCTGATATGAGCCAGTTTGATGAGCGCAAGAGCGCTGAAGAAGCCAAATATGCGCACGATAGCGAGCTTTCGTTCAAAATCACCGCCCGCCGCAACAAGCTCCTCGGCGCTTGGGCTGCTGGTCTTTTGGGCCTCGAAGGCGATGCTGCCGACGATTACGCTAAGTCCATCGTGATAGCTGATTTTGAAGAAGCTGGCGATGATGATGTCTACCGCAAAGTCAAAGCCGACCTCGACGCTAAGGGTGCCGATGTCAGCGAGCATCAGATCCGCCGCGAAATGGAACAATTGCTGGACGTCGCCCGCCAACAGCTGACGGCGTAAGCCGATGCGCCGCGCGCTGACCCTGAGTGGCCTTGCACTTGTCCTCGCCACCCTTTCCAGCTGTGCCTTGGGCCCGGTTGAGTCCGATCCTGCCCAAGCCGAAGCGCGCGCGGCGGCGATGCGCCTCGATTGCTATCGCCGCGGCGGCACGTGGAGCGAAGAGAGCCGCACCTGTGTCGGCGCAGATGCCATTCCGCGCAGATAGGGCTAGACAAGTCCGACTTGCCCCGCCCACTATGCTGGCCGTATCGCGCAGCTAAGTGGGGGGCAATTTGATGCAGCGGCGGGCCTTTGTATCCTTATTGGGCGCAAGTTTGGGCGCAGGCCTTGTTGGTCCCGCTTGGGCGGCCAAGCGCAAGCCCGATCCTTTAGCAGGCTTGGATGCAGAGATTGATCTGGCCCGCCAGAACTGGCGCGTGCCGGGCTTGGCCGTTGCGGTCATTAAGGATGGCGCACCCCTTTATGCCAAGGGCTTTGGCTGGCGCAATGCTGCCAAGACTCAGGCTGTCACGGCCGATACTTTGTTTGGCTGCGCGTCGCTCACCAAAGCCTTTACATCGGCGACCGTCGCGCTCTTGGTCGATGAGGGCAAGCTTGCGTGGGATGAACCCGTCACCACCTATCTGCAGGAATTCAAAATGGCAGGCGGGGTGGAATATGCA
>JAJTGP010000262.1 GCA_021299265.1 Hyphomonadaceae bacterium
CTCAAGCAATTGATTTGGAATCAGTCCATGATCCTGTCGAAATACAGGTGCAGGATGCGGTTCTGGTGACGGCTGAGAACTCTGCACGCTTCTCGCGAGATCCCACGCATGTTCCTTCGCCTGTGCAGTCCATTCAAGAGCGACTGGAAATGGAGTTTGCAGGGCAAATCCACGAAGATGACGATTCCATGAGGGATTTGCGCCCCATTGGCTTTGCCATTGCTGTGGTCTTCTCGCTCATCGCGTGGACCTTGATTATCCAAGTTGTCCGGATCGGATTTTAGGCCTTCTTGGCCCATAGAACCTAACTATTGCGGGTCTTTGAAGTCGCGATAGGGGAAATTAGGGCCATAGGTGCGCTGCTCCATGGTCGCAACCGGACCCTTGGTCACCTGCTTTTTGCCCGCGGCGTCTTTGCTCATATCAAAGCTGTCATAGAGTTCGCCGGTCGCGGCATAGGCGCGGTACTGAAGTGCACCACCATTGATTTCAATGGTTTGGAAGAATTGTGTGCCTTCGCCAAACCGATCCAGTCTTACGCCTGACGGTGCGTATTCGTCCCATCTTGAGGATTTGAACTTATATTGCTTCGGTCCTGAAACCGAATTGACAAACATCATCGCAACATCTTCTGCACCACCAACAACCGCCCGCTCAGGCCGTTGCGGATCGGTTTCAGCAATCGTGCCGCGGGCATAGGTATGATCATGGCCCTGTAGGATCAAATCGACCTTATGCTTGGTAAAGATCGGCAAGAGCAGGTTGCGCCGCGAAAGATTGTCCCGCCCTTCACCTGAGGAGAAGATCGGATGGTGCATAGTCACAATACGCCATTTCGCCTTGGATTGGGACAGGGCCTGATCCAGCCAAGCCGCTTGGGCCGCCAAATCTTCGGATGTGGTGTCCAGCACGAAAATGTCGAGGTCTGGGCCATAAGCGACCTTATACACTGTCTCGCGCAAAGTGGCGGGTAGACTTTCGACAGAGCTTAGACGGAATTGCGGCCGCCACAAAGCTGACAAAAGTCGGCGTTGCGCCGGAATAATGCCAAAGCTGTCATACTCATGGTTTCCAGAAACCGGGATGGCAGGGATCATGCCATGGATAAAGCCAACCGCCTTAAACCATTCTGCCCATTCGATATCGCGTGAGCCGCGATTGACCAAGTCACCGGCGTGAATGATGAAGCGCGCATCTGGCATTTTTTGATAGCCGGCACGGATCAGGCGCGACCAATGTGAGAGAACGCCATTTTGCGCGTCGCCGACATAGAGAAACTTGATGGGGCCAGACTTAGGCGCGGTGCGGACTTGGAACCACTCACTCCATTTGCCGTCCCCACCGCCAACGCGATAGGCGTAAAGCGTGTCAGGCTCTAGCCCGTCAAAATTGATGGAATGATAGGTGACGGGCGCCAGACCTGCATTCCACGTCATCTTCAACTCTTGCCCAGCGGTTTTAATGGTCTCAAGGTCGAGGGGCTCAGAGTCCGCCGCTTTGCGTGTAGCACCCAGATCAAAACGGGCATCGGGTGTCGCGCGCACAATTTCAGCGACCGCTTGGGTAACGCTGGCATCGGTCCGCCAGGTCACCGCGAAACTGGTTGTCGGGTCGGTTTCAAATGTCGTGATGATGCGGTCGGGCCAAGCTGAGGCTTGCTGCCACGGGGCGAGAGTCGGTGTCGCGGCTGCATGGTTTGGATGGGCGAGCGCCGGGGTCGCAAGGCTCACTAGGGCCAAAACACTGGCTGCCACTAAACTACGCTGTCCCATCATGCACTCCCTTGACGGCTTGTTCGCTCAATTCGCCCTCTTGCTAGGACGTTCCCATGACGGGCCTGTGACGATGGTAGCTTGCTTTGCCAAACCTGTTGTCACCTTTATGTGAGGCATGCCTTCTGCCACCTTATTGGGGCTTGCCGCTGCCAGGGCTGCGGCGGACGGCAAAGATTGCGATTATCAAGGCAGTGGCAAGAAACAGGGAAGCCGTCAGGAAAGGTGCCCCCGGCAAGTCGAGGCCGCCGGGAAATTGCTTGGCCACGCCCAGTGCGAACAGGCTTGTATAGAGGGTCGGCGCAAAAATCCCCATCATGGACATGAGAGACGCAAGGCCTCCCTGCAACTGGCCCTGCGCGCTGGCTGAGACCCGCTGCGTCATCAAGCTTTGAACCGAAGGGTTGAAAAGCGCCCACAGTGTCATGACGGGCATGGAGCACCAAAACAGAATGGGTGTCGGGGCCAAACCATAGAGAGCAAAGCCACTCATCCCGAAGAAGAGCGCAATCATCAGAGAGCGCCGCTCACCCAAGCGTCCGACCACTCGTTGAACGATGAAGAGCTGGGCTAAGATCATGAGCGTTGAGGAGGCAGCCATCGTCGCACCGGTCGTGATGGTGTCAAAATGATAGCGATGTTCTGCATACAGAACAAAGCTTGAGGGAAACACATTCTGCGCCAACGCAAACAGGCCGTACACGGGGATCAGAGCGTAGAGCATGGGCTGGCCCTTAAAAACGGCTAAGGCCCCAATCGGATTGGCCTTACGCCATTTGAATGGGCTGCGATTCTCCAGCTTGTGGGATTCGGGCAAAACAAAATAGCCATATGCCGCATTGAGGAAGCAGAGGCCGCCCGCAACATAAAGCGGCAAGCGGACATCAATCGCCCCTAGCAGGCCACCCATGGCTGGCCCAAAGGTAAAGCCGACGCCAAACGCCGCACCCAACATCCCAAATGCCTTGGCCCGCCCTGCAGGAGGCGTCACATCGGCCACATAGGCATTCGCGGCGGAGATATTGCCAGCCGTTGCCCCTGAAATCACGCGCGCGGCTAAAAAGGCCAAGAAAGTTGGCGCTAAGGCAGTGGCGAAATAGGAAACACCCAAGCCGACACAGGACAAAAGAATGATGGGTCTGCGTCCATATTGGTCTGACAGCGCGCCCAGAATGGGCGACATGAAAAACTGCAGGGTGGCCCACATGGTCATGGACCAGCCAAAGGCATGGGCGGCGCTCGTCACGTCTGAGAAATAGGTTTCAACCAGTCTCGGCATGATTGGCACAATGAGGCCGATGGACAGCATATCGAGCACAACGGTCGCCAGAATAAAGATCATGGCACCGGGCCGGGCAGCAGGTGGCGTTGCCGCCGCTTGGCTTGATTGGTCTGTCACAGGTGCCCCGGTTTCTCGATCACTCAAATGTTATCTGCTTTACTTAGAAGGTTATCAAGGCAGTGGACAGGGCAGAATGGCACTTCGCGCATCTTGTTCATTGCGGCTTCACCCGCAGCATCTTACACTGACCGCATGATGGCCCGAACCTTCAGCTTGGCAGCTTTAGCTGTTGCAACCTCGACCTTGGCTGGCGCGCAAGAGCCGTTGGCCTATGTGCCGCCGCCCTTTACCTCCTCTGGCTCAGCTGAATTTGACGCGTGGCGCAGCGATTTTGCTACCCGCGCCGTCTTGGTCAACAAGAAGCAGCCCGCCATTGTCGACGCGACTTTGGCCAATATCGCGCCAAACAGCGATGTGAAGCGGCTGAATGAAAGCCAACCCGAATTTGTCCGCCCTATCTGGGCCTATATGGCTGGTGCCGTATCTCAGAACCGGATTGAGCAGGGCCGCGCCGCCTATGCCGCGCGCAAAGACGCCTTGGCCCCGATTGTTCAAAGCACGGGCGTGCCTGTCGAATTTGCCATCGCCATTTGGGGCGTCGAAAGCAGCTTCGGTGGCAATAAGGGCTCGTCCGACGTCGTCCGCTCCCTTGCCACTTTGGCCTATACGGGTCGACGGACCGCTTTGGGTGAAGCTGAATTGCTGGCGGTGTTTGACATTTTAGAGCGCGGCGAAGCCTCGCGCGGCGATCTGATTGGCTCTTGGGCTGGCGCGATGGGGCACACCCAATTCATGCCGAGTTCTTTCCTCAGTCGCGCGATCGACGGCGACGGCGATGGCAAGCGCGACATTTGGTTTAACCCTGTTGACGCTTTGGCCTCCACGCAAAACTATCTGGCGCGCGCTGGATGGCAGGCTGGTGAGCGCTGGGGCATAGAAGCCAACGTGCCAGAAGGTTTTGACTGGAGCTTGGCGGACGGCGTTCGCCGACCATTGTCATTCTGGAAGGCCTTGGGCATCACGCCAATTGCTACCGATCAAATGGCTTCGGCAGATGATGACAATTGGCAAGTGCGCCTCTTGGCCCCTGCCGGCGCACGCGGAACGGCTTTTTTGGTTGGCGTGAATTATGGGGCAATTCGGGCCTATAA
>JAJTGP010000109.1 GCA_021299265.1 Hyphomonadaceae bacterium
CAATGATGGCCGGGCGCTTGAAGCTCAACTTCTGGATTTGTCCAGAAGTGGCATTTCAATCGATTCCGTCATCCGATTGCTGCCGAGAGGAAAGTATTGGGCGGAGCAAAGCTGGCTGATACAATTGCTTGAAGACTATAAGGGGGCTGAATACGCAAGAGGTATAGCATCCTATCTTAAAACGGTTTTCAAGGACTGCAGCGCTTGTCCCACGATGGTCGCCCTGCCTTCCGGGAATTTCACCATGGGTTCGCCGCTCTCAGAGACGGGCCGGGAGCGAGGGGAAGGCCCTCAGCGAAGTGTGAATATCGGGTACAAGCTGGCTGTCGGTCGTTACGAGGTTACGTTTGAAGAATGGGATGCGTGTGCTGCGGATGGCGGCTGCGCCTCTTACAAGCCGGATGATTGGGGCTGGGGCCGTGGGAGCCAGCCTGTGATCATGGTAAGCTGGAACGACGCGCAGCGCTACGTCGCCTGGCTAAATCAGAAGACGGGCCTCACGGGCCGTTCGGACCGGTATCGTCTCGTGACGGAAGCGGAATGGGAGTATGCAGCGCGAGCTGGCAGCCAGGCGCGCTGGAGCCACGGCGATGATGAAAGCCGTCTCGGAAACTATGCTTGGTATGGCTCCAACTCAGGAGGCCGCACCCATCCTGTAGGTAGCAAGGCGGCGAACGGGTTCGGTCTTCACGATATGCATGGCAATGTGGCGGAATGGGTGGAGGACTGTCATGAGGCACGCTACTCAACACAGCCATCTGATGGCTCTGCGTTTACGAAAAAAAGTTATTGCTATGGCCGCATGGGCCGCGGCGGCTCTTGGTACGAAACCCCGAATTACCTGCGCTCTGCGAGCCGCGCGGTGCAGGACCCCCTACGCGTGAATACGGCTACCGGTTTCCGCCTTGCGAGGACGCTTCCGTGAATGCAGATCAATTCCAGCGCTAACCTGTCAGCAATTTGAACTTACAGCCGCCAGGAAGTTGCTATATCGCAAACCAGGTGCTTGTACGCGGCGCTGGTTGCAGACTGCAACGAGGCAGAGCGATTGTTGCATTACGCCTTTGGTGATCATCAACTTCGTAAGGTTAGGAAGTATTGCCGAATAAGTCCGATTTCAAGCAACAGCATGCGTGGCTCGCCCGATGTCTACGCCGCGGCGTCGAATGCGCTCGCGGATTTCACTGCCGAGCGGGCCGTCACCTGCGAGCTTAACGGGAAAAAGAGCTACGACCGACTTATCGGCACCCGCTCAGCGCTCGGCACAGATTTCGGGACGTTCATGATCGAGAGCGGCTGGAGTGGCGGCTGGAAACGCTTTAGCGGCGGGAAGCATGCTGCCGCCGAGAAGGTTATGCGGACAGATCGGCGCGGCCTATGGGGGTTGAGCTGCGGAGAGGACCTATTGGGATCGCGCAAATACGATTGAGCCAGGTCTACAATTTGGCCGATATGCTACCGGCCTCGGTTCTTCAATCAGCCTTCCTGAGTCGATAATCTCTGAAGATCTCCGGTGGATTGCTTTACTAGGCTTCTTAAATCAGTTAAATTATCTGGGACTGCTCGGGACATTGTTCTGGCGGGGGCAAGGAGAGAAACATGAAATTAGCAATCTTCTTTGCTGCTTCGATCGCAACGCTTTCGGCTCTTGCTGGTTGTGCAACACCAACCGATCCTCGTGATTCTAGAGCTCCGGCAGCCTTAGAGGAGGCGATTGACGCTCGCGAAACCGAGCGGCCAAAGCCGAAGTAATCCCCACCCAAAGCGCCGAAGTAGAATTCCCCAGTTTGCGGTTTTAGATTTCGGCTTGCAGGTTCCTGAATTTCGGTGGCCGTCCTTCATTGCTTCGGCGATCAGCTTTGCGATGTCGGCACTTGTCCTGCGGACCGGGTCTGCGGAGAGGTGGGCGTAGCGAGCGGCTATCTGGGGCCTAGGTATGGCCAAGCAGCTTGCCGATCATCGGAAGACTGAGACCTCTGGCGGCGACATTTGCTGCAAAGGTGTGGCGCAAAAACACCGCTCACGTTCGACTCTGATCCATTTAGGTCGGAAAGGCGCAATGTTGAAATCCGCGAACGGGAGCTTCGCCGGATCCTCGCCCACCGCGCCATAAGACTATTTTTGTTGTACAAGGAGACAGGCTTTGCGGCGGAATAAGCGGAACCTTTTGGCAGCCTTAGCGATGTGTGGCGCGGCTTTGATCTTCAGCCCTTCCACCGTGTTTGCCCAAGGCAATGTTTCGTTCGAGATTCAGCGCGCGGAGACCCTGATTGCGCAGGGCGACTATGTCGAGGCCCTTGCCACAGTGCGTTCTGCGATCTCCAAGGCACCATCTGACTACCGTGTGCGCTATTACTCAGGCATGGCATTACTCGGGCTTCAGCGATTTGAGGAAGCACGAACCGAAACAGAGCTCGCCCTGTCGCTAGCGCCTGAAGCAGACAAGGCTGGTGTTCAACGCCTGCTCGACACGATCGCGCTTCAAAGCGTCTCGCTCACGGCAGAGGCCGATGCCGAAGCGGCCCTTGCTGCTGGATTAAATGGCCGCGCCGCCCGCCTCTTCGCCCAGGCCTTCGAAGCAGACAAAAGCAAGGCGAAAGCTGGATTTAAGGCGGTCGATCTTTATGTAGGCGTGTTGGCACAGCCGGAAGAGGCTGTGAAAATTCTCAGATTGATCGAGGGTCGCGCAACTGACCCAGTTGAACGACTACAGGCCGCTGAGAAATTGAAACCCCTAAAATCAACCATTGAAAAAATGGTATTGTCCTATCTTGAAGCCGCATCAAATTCCGTTCGAGAAAAAGATGTCGCAAAAGTAAAATCAACTCTTGAGGAAGCCGTACTGATCGCTCCAAATTCAACAACGCTTTCCATGGCTTTGGTCAGCTATTACTCAGGAATCCGCGATGAGGGTGGCTTGAAATTTGCTCTAAACCGCTTGCCTGCGAAGGGAATTGATCTTCATCACGGCCTCTACGCTGTAAAGCCGAAGCCCTATTGGCTAGAGAAACCATGGTTTGCGCAAATGGTCGCGGGCTACCGAGATAAATCCTATTCAGATTATTACAATTCGATAGCTGCAACCCCAATTCTAACACCGTTCAGAGACTGCGAGGAAGTTTGTCCTGAACTTACTCTTTTACCAAGCACATTCTTTGTGTTCGACGAGAATTCAGAGGGCCGAGAACCTGTTTTGACACTTCAGCCGATCGCAATCGGTAGGTTCGAAATTACATACGACCAGTTTAATGCCTGCACTCGCGATGGGGCCTGCCCCAAAATTGATCCCCGTGACTTCGACAGAGGAAAACATGCGGCTTCCTTCGTGTCTTGGAATGATGCGAACGCTTACTTGGCTTGGCTCAGCAAAAAAACAGGAAAAACTTATCGCCTTCCATTGCGTGAAGAGTGGGTTTACGCCGCGCAAGCTGGAACCCCAAAGACATACATTACAAGCAACGTGATCAATAAATCCGTTGCCGCGGTAGACGGATTTAAACCATGGCCGCAACAAGTTGGTTCGTATCCCGCGAACGAATTTGGTCTTCATGACATGCTAGGGAACGTTATGGAATGGACCGCAAACTGCGTATCTTCGCGATTGGTCTACCAAGAAAACTCAATCAACACGCACCGTAAAGTAAATTCTGAGAGCTGTAGTCAGAGAGTATTATTAGGAGGTCACTATGCCAGCCCTATATCCGACATTACTGGATATCGTTTTTGGGAAAAATACGTTGGCGAACAGACCTACGATACTGGGTTTCGTGTGGTGCGCGAATTCTAGGGTGATTTTCCCATGCTAGGTTCGATATTGCTACTTAGGTCAAGGACCGCAACAGATTGGGACGCGCTCGGCTTCGCGCTAGGTCCCGCCATTTGACCTGCAAAATTAGTGACGCAAAGTCGCTAGAACGTCCCAAACAAGCGCTTCAGCCCCTACTTTCGGGCTTTGAATTCTTTTTTGTTAGAGCGGCTCCACCTTCATAACATCGCCTCATGAGAATCTTGTTCATGGACACTAACTTCGAAGCCCTATTCCGGAGCCGAAATTCGCCAACCGCAACACGGACACGCCTGCAACCAGAACTAATCTCTGGACTTACGCCTTGCTAGGACGCCTCATTAGAAAGCGTTACCTCATTGCGTTTTACATTTTTACTTTCTGCGGTCTCCAGTCGGGTGTCTTCGGTAACCGCTTTACTATTCCGCCTAAATCAACAAGTTAGCCAAGACTAGGCGGCCAAGGCTAATTCGATGAAGATCAGACCTTCGGGATCAAAACCAATCTGGTTTCAAAACCAAGCTCCCCACCCCAAAAGGCGTAGGGGTGTCCCTGTTTAGCCGTTTAGCGAGTCGTTTGGCCCAATCTCTAGCCCCGGATTCCCCAAGCGGTGTCCTTCCTTTCAGGTGGCTTGGCACAACGGACCTCTTGAATCGCGGAGCCCTTTAGGTTCGGCTCTCCTGCCAGCACGCGTTCCATCGCCGCCTGAGCAGCGGTTGCGCTAGGTGCAACTTTCCAGCTGAATGTCCGAAACTCACAAGTTCCAACTTTTTTGTCCATCCGGGCTACGGCGATACATTGCCCAGGAGGCAAGGTTTCTATGTGTACGCCTGCAGCGTGCTCAGCTTTGAGCTCAGTGATGCGTGCGCTGACTTGCCCCGAGCGAGTGGTGGCCGCTGGAGACGTAAAAGCCTCGATCGTGTAGCCCGCGCGATAGGTATAGCCGTACGTGCCGCAGGCTTTCGCTTTCTTGGACCAGAGGATCAAAGTTTCCGCTTTCGCCGGCAGAGCAAATCCTACAATGAGCGTGATGGCAATCAGATAACGTATCACCGGAAAACTCCTTTCATGCAGCCTCTGGCGTTTAAACAGGAAGTTCTTGTTGTTCAATGTGACCGTCGCGTAAAGGTCAAAATCTCAAGTCATCTCTGTCGGTTCCCGATGGCCTTTTTACGTGCCCGCAACTGGGGTCAGCTTCGCTGGCAAAGCCATTTTCTCTTAGGCTACAGTTTTCAAGGGCGCCGGAGTTCGACTCTGATCCCTTGAGGTCGGAAAGGCGCAATGTTGAAATCCGCGAACGGGAGCTTGCCGGATCCTCGCCCACCACGCCATAAGACTATTTTTGTTGTACAAGGAGACAGGCCTTGCGGCGGATTAAGCGGAACCTTTTGGCAGCCTTAGCAATGTGTGGCGCGGCTTTGATCTTCAGCCCTTCCACCGTGTTTGCCCAAGGCAATGTTTCGTTCGAGATTCAGCGGGCCGAGACCCTGATTGCGCAGGGCGACTATGTTGAGGCGCTTGCCACGGTGCGTTCTGCGATCTCCAAGGCACCATCTGACTACCGTGTGCGCTATTACTCAGGTATGGCATTACTTGGGCTTCAGCGATTTGACGAAGCACGAACCGAAACAGAGCTTGCCCTGTCGCTAGCGCCTGAAGCAGACAAGGCTGGTGTTCAGCGCCTGCTCGACACGATCGCGCTTCAAAGCGTCTCGCTCACGGCAGAGGCCGATGCCGAGGCGGCCCTTGCTGCTGGATTAAATGGCCGCGCC
>JAJTGP010000298.1 GCA_021299265.1 Hyphomonadaceae bacterium
AAATGCCCGTTTGCTACCAATAATCTGGTGGTCACTGCTGCTACCACTGCAGAAAAAAGTCGTTCCAGATCATTCCGTTAGGTTTTTGGCATTTGGTAGCAAATTGGTAGCAGACCCCAGTGGGGTTTGGCTTGGATTTAGCTAAGTGATTGATTTAATGGCGCGCCCGGAGCGATTCGAACGCCCGACCCTCAGATTCGTAGTCTGATGCTCTATCCAGCTGAGCTACGGGCGCGCTGAGGCGGCGTCATTAGACGTCACTGAGGCGAAGATCAAGCGTCTTTGGCTGCATAGACGCCACGCATGACAGCCCGAGCCAAACAATCCGCAGCCAAAGCGCCAATTCGGGCGATATTGAAGTGGGTTGGCTCTGCCAAACTTTGCTGGGCGGTCGATAGGGCAAACACCACATCGCCATCAAACGGGGCAAACACGGGCCGGATCGCACGGGCAAGGCCAGCGCTGGCCATTTGGGCAACTCTTTTGGCTTGGGCAGGCGTCAGGGCCACATCGGTAGCGACACAGGCAATCGTCGTATTGGTGCGGCCGATGGCGGCGGGATTAGCCTTCGCAGGACCCCAATCATCACCGTCAACGACCAAGGTGGGATCTGGGCGCACACCGCCTGCTTCCCCATTCTGCTCGAAGGCCCACGCCCAATAGGCATCGCTGCCAGGCATGATGACACTGCCAAAGCAATTGACCGCCACAATCGCGCCCACATGGATGCCATCAGCCGTGCGTTGACTGGCCGAACCTAGGCCACCGCGCAACTGCCCTGCCCGCGCGCCTATACCCGCACCATGTGCGCCAAGCTCAAACCGATCTGAGACGGCCTCCAGCGCGCGTGCGCCAAGCGCACGATAGGGCGGGGCTTGGCCCCAGCCTTTGTTCCCGCCATTTGCCAAATCGTAGAGGATGGCCGCTGGCACCACGGGTGAGCGGGGCACACCGGGAAGATCAACCAGGCCAAAACCGCGCCCACGCGCCCCTAAAACGCTTGCCACGCCATCTGCGGCGGCCAAGCCGTAAACAGAGCCACCTGACAAGACCAAGGCGTCAATCGCGTCGACAAGGTTCTCTGGCGCTAGGGCATCGCTTTCCCGCGTGCCGGGGCCACCGCCGCGCACGTCCACGCCGCATACGGCCGCGACATCGGGATAAATCACGGTGACGCCTGTCAGCGCGGCTTGGTCCTCGGCTTGGCCAATTTTGAGGCCAGGAACATCGGTTATCAAATTCATGAGTGGCTGCATTTGGGTTTTATATCGCTTTAACGGTCGGGGGCCTATAGGCCAGTCTGGATTAAGTCGGCAGCGTCGAGTCACAACATCGATGGACTTTGCTGACAAGATCAATTCAATCTAGGCCACCACACAGGGCGCACGCAGGCCAAAACTGCGCGCTACCGACACAGAATTCTAGGACGCACCATGGGATTTACGTTACCAAAGGCCCTGTTTCGCCGCCTCATTTTGGCAGCGTGTGCAGGGGCTTGGCTGGTAGCGGCCGCGGGTGCTGGCGATGTCAGCGCGGAGACTAAAGCGAAAGCGAGCCAACGCGTGCGCGTGGCTGTTTCCTCAGTCGGTGCAGATGCGATTGAGCGCACCCGTCAGCGTTTGGCTTTTGCTTACTCCGACCTTGGCCTAACTCTGGGCGCACCGGTTTATTTTCGTCTCATCCGGGAGCAAGATCGGTTAGAAGTGTGGGTGAAGGCGTCCTCTGGTTCTTACAGCCGCCTGAGGAACTTCAAGATTTGCAGCAAGGACGGGGCCTTGGGTCCGCGACAAGGCGCGTCTACCGGGCAACCCGAAGGCTTTTACACCCTCACCGCCGCCCAAATGCGGCCTCAGGGCGTCGGCTATTTGGGGATCAATCTTAATTGGCCAAACGCTTATGATCGCGGGCGTGGCTGGCGGGGTGCGCCCAGCCTTCTGCAAGCAGGCTGTGCATCAGGCCTTCATTACGGGCTGACGGATCAGGACATGGAAGAAGTCTATACCATTGCTTATTCGGCGCTTGTGAATGGGCAGGCCGCCATCCCCTTCCATATTTTCCCGTTTCAAATGACTTCATTTCGGATGCTGCAAGTCGGTCAAGGACCAAAAGCAAGCTTCTGGCGCGACCTAGAGCCTGCTTGGCGCGCGTTCGAACGCACAAAAACGCCGCCCCAGATCAGAGTCCAAGGGCGGCGCTATCGTATTAGTGAAGGCAAGTAGTCGAGGCCGATACAGCCCTGACTTATCGCTTATTCTGGATTATAGTCGCCCAAGTCTGGCTGATCATCATCGCCACTGGGTGCAGCTTGACCCATATCGCGGGCTGGAGCTGGCGAAGCAGCAGAGCCGTCCAATAAGGACAGATTGATCGCCTTAGGGCCCTTGCCAAAACGGTCTGGCAAGGTTTGGAACGCCAAACGCTGATCTGGCTCCAAAACTTCAAAGCCCGAACGTTGAACAGCCGAAATGTGCACAAACACATCTGCACCGCCACCATCTGGGGTGATGAAGCCAAAGCCACGTTCAGCATTGAAGAACTTCACAGTGCCTTCATGGTTTTCCAACGGCTCGCGTGGGCCGCGATCTTCGAAGTTGCGAGGACCACGGTCGCCGCCACCGCCACCGCCACCGAAGTCGCGACGTGGGGGACGGTCACCAAAGCCACCGCCACCTTGTGGACGGTCGCCATATTGACGCGGTGGACGGTCACCAAAGCCACCGCCACCGCCGAAGTCACGACGGGGAGGACGGTCGCCAAAGCCACCGCCACCTTGTGGACGGTCGCCATATTGACGTGGTGGACGGTCGCCAAAACCGCCGCCGCCTTGCGGGCGG
>JAJTGP010000285.1 GCA_021299265.1 Hyphomonadaceae bacterium
AGGCCTGTCCGATGATTTGGATGCGCCGGCCCGGCCGCGCTGGCCGTTGGATGCCGAAGCGGCGCGCGCCGCGCCCATGTATAAGACCGGACGTAAAGGGGCGAAGGCTTAAGCCTTTTGCATCGCCAGTTGTTTCTTCTGAGCGGCGGCACCGTAAAAGCCGACACGGAATGGCCCAAACCAGAAGACTTTGCCCAAGCCCCGCCACATCTTGTCATAGGCCCAAGCCAATCGTTCGTGCCGCACAATCCACAAAAGCGCGACCAAGGGTGCCAAGGCCAGCGCCTGCGCGCCCCCTTTGAACATGGAAATCACCATCCGGATATAATCCTTGTCCGCCCGATTATACCATTGGCCGGTGGTATTATGGCCAAAGGCAAAGGCGCGCTTGGTTAGATAGGCCCAGGTCGCCCGGCTGGGCGGTACATCTTCATAAACCCAAGCGTCATGCGCCCAGCCAAATGTGCCGCCGCTGGCAACCACTTCGCGCCACAAAATATCATCCTCGCCACCGGTTTCATTGGCGGCTGGATTGAAGGGCTCTGCCTTGGTGAAGACGGTTGCGCGCCTTAAAAAGCAATTGCCGCAGCCATAAGGGATATCGATCAGACGCGTTGGCCCGTCGAGGCGGCGGGAGAAAAAGTTCTGAAAATAGGTGTGGGGCACATTATGCTTGGCGGGCAGACGGGCTTCAATTGGCCCGAACACGACGTCTGCGCCTGACTCTTCTTGCGCGCGGACCAGATTGGCCAGCCAATTTGGCTTGGCGACCTCATCATCATCCAGAAAAGCAACGAACGTCCCGCGCGCCAAACTCACAGCTTTGTTGCGCGCATTAGCAACCCCGGCAGCAGGTTCCACCGCATAGGTGAAGGGCGTTTGGCCTGCTTCAAGGGCTAGTTGATCCGCAATAGGTTTGCAGGATTGGTTGGCATCATTGTCGACCAGAATGATTTCCAACGATGGGGCACCTTCTTGGCCCAGAATCGATCGCACAGCCGCCAATGCGCCGTCTGGACGGTGAAACGTCGGAATAATCACGCTAATGATCGGTGCTTCGGACGC
Organism: Hyphomonadaceae bacterium; assembly: GCA_021299265.1. Taxonomy (GTDB): domain Bacteria; phylum Pseudomonadota; class Alphaproteobacteria; order Caulobacterales; family Aquidulcibacteraceae; genus Aquidulcibacter. The sequence goes on from JAJTGP010000285.1 coordinate 1,066, forward strand.
CACTTTGATCACAATGAACATGCCTTTTCGCGGGAAAGGAAGTAGGGCAACCCCGCATCTGACACCCCTTATCGCATAAAAGCGTCGCTCATTTCTTACCAAGCCTTGGCTTTAACACATGAAAATGCCGCCAAAGCAGGAAGCTTTGGCGGCAGAGTAGCACGTCCGATCTTGGGGGGGGAGACGTGGGGCTTAGAAGAGGGTTTGGCTAAATGTTGCTGGACCAGAGCCCAGTCCTTTGGGGCTTAATAGCCTGCAGCCCGGGCTGCCAATTCGCCAACTGGGGCGAGGATAGAGGCTACGAGGAACGCTGCCAGCGTTAAGCTCCAGACGTGTGGGTTCGAATTTGTGTTGGTCATGGGGAGGATCCGTTTCTGTTTCTGTGTTTGTACAGTCTATATAGGGAAACGCTGCACGCTTGTCAATGAACAATTTGCATATCGTTCATTAATTATTGAAAAGGTGCAGCAGGCCCTGTCTTGGCAAAGGCCCTAAAGGAGCTTGAGCGCGTAAGATGGGGCTGGATGGGCCTTAAGGGAGCGCGCAACTCGTGTTTCGCGATCCTTTCGATTTGCGATTCGTGATGGAACGCACTCTGCGCCGCAGAATGCTTTTATGAGGCCACATCTAACCCCCCCCCCTTTTTTTTAAGTTTAGCTTTTGGACTGCTTTGCGCCATACTAGGTCAAAAAACGACCTTTCAGATCTTCCAGAAAGCGGACGTAATACGATCTATGCAAAGTGCTGCGCTCGGAAATTTGGTTTTCGATTCTATTGTAGTCGTTGGACCGAATACCTGCCCATTTTGACTAGAAGCCCTATAAAGGTGGAAATCCCAATCAATGCGTCCCACTATTTCGGCCTTATACCAGCCGATCTTCGCCATTTGCATAGCCTCGTGCGATCTGCTCATAGATTCGAGCATTCATTAAATTCGCATCTGAACAGTCTCGCTCTTTAATCAATCGCGCTGGCGATCCCGCTATCACGGAATTAGGTGGAAACTCCTGACCAGACCGCACGAGACTATGTTCAGCAACAATCGAATTGGCACCTATTTTCGCGCCATCCATGATCGTTGAATTGATCCCAATCAAGCATCGATCACCGATTTCACAACCGTGGAGTGTTACGTGGTGGGTTATCGAGCAGTCGTCGCCGACAATTGTTGGCGTAAAGTTTCCGACATGGACCATAACAAAATCTTGGATATTGGTTCGCGCACCAATCTGGATTTCATGTGCCTCGGAACGCATGACAACATAAGGGAAAACGGACGCTCCTGCACCAATCCGCACTTTGCCGTAAATCAGTGCCGAAGGATGGATGAAAGCGGTATCTGTGATGATAACGTCATGACCTCTAGTGAACACAGCTTTTATCTCTATCATGTTAGGCTGATTGGCGAATTGCTAATTGGAGCATGGTTCAACACCAACATACGCGCATGTTCAATATGATGACGTGCTGCATTTTTAGCACCTTCCCGGTCGCCCGCCTCAAAAGCGGCGATCAATGCTTCATGTTGACTGTCGGCGTTGTGGCGTTCGGCCTCGCTACCACTTGCACCAAAGAGGCCTAACCGAACCAAGCGTTGCATTTCGTCGGCCAATGATTCCAAGAGGCGAAATAAGCGGTGATTTCCTGTGGCGGCGGCAATCTCCGCGTGAAAGGCCCGGTTGTCTTCAACAAAGTCGAGCTGTTGAGAGTCGTTACCCGCCAAGTGAGCCGAACTGTTTAGTTTTCGCAACTTTGCGACGTCGACCTTACCAATGGCTAAAGCAGCAGCCTGCGGCTCTATCATTAAGCGCAATTCGAATAGCTCGCGAATAGAAGCGACGGTGATTGGTGTCACTAAAAAGCCGTGGCGTGCTACAGGTTCGACCAAACCAACCTCAGCTAGGCGCATAAGCGCAGCACGCGTCGCAGCACGGGCGAGACCAAATCGTCCCGACAATTCAGCTTCCGAAAAGCTAGTCCCGGGGGGCAAATGGCAGAGAATGATCGCGTTCTTGATGAGTTTCAGCGCCTGATCGCTTTGTCGTTCGCTTTGCGCGTCGATCCGGGAAAATGCTTTTGCCATCTGAAGTCTTTTTCCCCCTTGAATGACTATTACCAGCCCATCACTTTATAACATGTTATTGACATGTTACAAGCGGCTCGGTTAAAAGCTGGGCATCGTTTGGAGGGCGCAGCTATGAAAAGACTCAAAAATTTCGTTATAGCGATGGCCTTCGTGCTCGCAGTGCCTACACAATCGGTTGTCGCCCAATCACCGCCCACTAGTGAACTTCAACCATTGGTGCAGAGATATGCCGGGGCTTGGGCGAGCCGTGATGCGGGACAGATTGTTGCGCTGCATAGTGCGGATTCTACATTTCGCCTGTTCATCGACGGTGCAGCGCCAGCAAAAGGGCAAGAGGCAATCCGTCAGCAGTTTCAAAAAATCCTGACTGACAATCCAACCTACCGGTCAACGGTTCGGTCGCTGAGTTTCGGGAGTGATAATGTCGTCATTGAGTATGACATTCACATGGATCCACCCCGTGCTTTCACATTTGGCGCATTCCGCTACGTCCCAAACGGGCGCGCATATCTTCTTCCCGCGATTGACGTCATCTATTTTAGAGATGGGTTGGTCACCGCGAAACATACTTACCTTGATGCAACCGTAATCCGACATAACAGCCGCAGTGCCAGCAGGGTGCGCCAATGAACCGGGCAATTCTGATTGGCCTTGGCATGGTTTGGATGCTGACGGGCGTTTACATATTTGCGCGACCTATGAATTTTTACGAAGTGACGCCCGGCCTAAAATTGATGGGGCCATTCAACATGCATTTTATCAGCGATGTTGGACTGGCTTTTCTTGCTAGTGGTGGTGCATTGACCTGGGGAGCCAGCACCACAACGCGCAATATTGCTATCGCGGGAATTACTTGGCCATTTCTTCACGCGCTTTTCCATATCCAGATTTGGGGCCATCGCGGCTTCCCATTCGATGGAATATTCGCGTTTGATTTTGCACTCGTCATTACCCCAGCTTTCTTGGCTCTTGCACTGACGACTACGTTAAAGGAGCAATCTACATGTTTGTGAAAATCTGCTGGGCTTTACTTGCATTGATCCACCTTCTGCCCGCGCTTGCTGTTTTCGAACCGAACCTCCTCACTAAGATGTACCGGGTTGAAGCTGGATCCGACATCTTCACCTTGATGCACCATCGTGCAGCTCTTTTCCTCATAATCTTTGCTGTCGCCATATGGGCTGCGCTACGACCGGAAGTTCGCCAACTTGCAACATTTGCTGTCGGAATCAGTATGTGCAGTTTCATTTTGATCTGGTGGCTGGCGGGTGCCTCGTCCGCACTTAAAAGCATCGCCGTGGCCGACATGATTGGTCTACCGATTTTGCTTTTTGTCGGATGGCAGGCATTTAGGGTAGAAGGGTAATCCATGCTGGGTACGATCGGAGTTTTACTGGCCGCTTTGTTTTTTGGCGCGATTGGGATGACAGCCATGTTCCGCCCCCACAATTTACTCAAAGATTTTGGCATCGAGACTACGGCAGTCGATAGCCGTAACGAGGTGCGCGGTATCTATGGCGGGTTCCCAATCGCTGTGTCCGGGTTGCTCCTCTTCAGCTTGACCCGTCCCGATCTGTCAAACGGCATATTGTTCGCGCTTGCCGCGTGTTCTGCAGGGATGGCAATTGGCCGGATCATCTCAGCAATTGTGGATCGACATTTGGGAAAAATTCCATTGCTTTGGGGCATGCTTGAGGTAATCGTCGCCTTCCTGATCGCGAGTAATATTACGGCGAGATGAGATGCCGGTTTAATCTTTCGGTGCATCCGGAAGTACCTATAGAGCCCGAAAGCGCCCGTGTTCGTACCGTGCAGTCTCAAGAAGGTTGATCAATCTGTCTCAAGGGTTAAACATCGAATAGTCCGCTTATCTGCAGCCCCAACCCACACCCGCCCTTCCGTAATCTAACAAGTTCTGCTGAAATTCCGCCAGTCTCAAATGCGCCAAAGGTTGCCGTTTGGGGCGGGTTGGCGTTTGCTTGAAAGCGGACAGTTTTGGCGCTGACATTATCTGCACGTCAGGAAGCTCCGAGTTCAGCCGATCACGCACAATTAGGCCAGTATTCTTGAGACCGCACTTTGCAGACCAACATAGGCCTGACTAACTAACGCCCCATCTGTAGCTTGGAGACCATCCGAGCGGGCATGATGCAATCGGTGGGCACCAAAATTAGCAATCAGTTTTGTGTAGCCATCGATTAGTATTTGCTTCGCCTCACCTGCGGCAGCTTCGACACTGGCAACATAGGGGACTTCAAAGCCAGGTACGCCCTTCATAGCTTGCCGAAGGATTGGAAGAAAAGACTCATGGCCAAGCAAAAAGTGTTGAGCATCCATACTGGGCAAAGGTGCCAACAACCCGGGAGCTAGTTCATGCCAGTCACGGGCGGCGAAACTCGCACCAAGGTGAACCCAGAGGTTAACGTCTCCTGGAGGCGGCACCATTTGGGCGTTAAACTTCTTGCTGCCGAGGTTTTCGAATTCATGGCCGGTCATCGCGCCAAGTGTCACATCCAAATTGGGATGGGCTTTTGCAAGCCAGTCCGCCAGCGCTAGGAAAGCGCTGACCCCGCTTCCCCGTTCCGCTGCGCAGGTAAACCAGCCACTTAATGGCGTGGTCAGTACTATCTTTTTGCCCGTTCCGACTCTTCGACCAACCACATTGTTGGCGATCCGACGTCCGGTCCGGCCCTCCAGATAGAGCGTGGCCGATGCTCCATTTCTAGCGGCTTGCAGCACGGGTTGAATGCCGCGCGAGCCGATCACCAGAATCGGCATGGGCCGGTCTGCTGGCTTGTCCAATGCATTAAGGGCCAAAGCTTCTCCGGATGGGCCATCGGTCACCACTATCAGTGCCTTTGGATTGGCCTCGGAAGCAGCTTTGATAGCGCCCGCGATGACAGGCTGTAGCGAACTGGAGTGTCGGCCAAAGGGCAACATGACAACCACGATCTTCCCCGCGATTACTCTCGGATCCTGATCCTCCCGCCACAGGGTCAAGGGTGCAAGCAGCCCACCTTTACTTGTAAGCGTGATCGGGTGTTGGCCGATTCCGATGAACTCGGAACCATTTGAAAGCGTCACCGTCGCCCGAGTTTCATCAAAGAACGGTACGTCAATGGGTTGCAGGGAAACACGATAGCCAGACGCGGAAATTCTGCTGGAAATCCATTGAACTGTGGCCTGATCACCTGTTGATCCGGACTGGTGGCTGCCAAATGAAGCATAGCGCTCCAAGTCTGCTTGCAGCTGTGCAGGTTCAGCCGGGCGTGAGCGAGCCAGTGAAACGCTGGGGACAAAGACACACGAACCACCGACAAGGGCAGAACGCCGCGACGGAGCGAAGGTTGACGTGGTGACGCTTGCTTTCTTGCGCATCCAGAATTTCCTCAAGCAAGTGGTTTAGGGATAAAACCGGCTAGTTTCTCCTTAGCCCGTTCACAGCACCCTCTGCTGGCAGAACCGCATCAAGTTTGTCTTTTCGGAAGTTAGCTTTGGGGCCAGACTTGGGGGACAATTCCATCAAGACGTCTGTTTCAGGCGCGTAGGGTTTCCAAGGCGGCAACCCGGCGCAGCTTGGTGTTCCCGTCTTCGCGAAAGCCACCCAGCAGGCAGAAATCATCACACTAAAGTCCTTGTCTTCTTGGGTGAGCAAGCGGCTCGCAAGTGGCATTTGACCCCAGCTTCGAAATATCTGTGGGATCTCTGACCCATGGCCGGCACCTGGCTGGCGATCTCGCCGGTTCTCCAACACATAGTCGTAATGGTACAGGAACGAGGGCGCGCCACTCGCTGCTTGCCTAGCAATGAACCGCGCCGGGCCAACGAATGTAGCATCGCCAAAGACTTGGCGTGCAAACTCTGTGTCCGAGATTCCCGCTCCGCCATAAGTGGCCCTAACGCTTGCCTCCCGATTACCGAGAAACGCCGTGATGGCACGATCCGTCACATTAAGCGTCTCCATCACACTCGCTTCATTGCTATTGGCACCAATCAGCAAGGGAACATCATTTGCTTGGCCCGTCAAAAAGGCCTGCGCTGGCGATCTGAGCACCAGTCTGCCATCCACAAACGGACCAAACCCCAGTCCTTCCAAAGGTTGCAGAGCGACCAGTCG
>JAJTGP010000270.1 GCA_021299265.1 Hyphomonadaceae bacterium
AGGCTTCTGAAAAAACCCACGGACAGCCCATCTCAGCGGCGGCTTGAACGCGGGCTTGCACCACGGGCCGATAAAAGCCGCGACGGCGGAAATCAGGATGGCTCGCCCCGCCGTAAAGGCCGCCAAAGTCACTGCCCTGCGTCCGCGTCAGCCTACCCATGGAGACGGGCTGGCCTTCAAAGCGAGCCAGCCAAAAGGGTTCACTGCCCAAGGCACGGGCGAGAAGCTCTTCAGGTGTCTTATCCCAATTATTTCCAAAGGCTTGCAGCGCCAAGTTAAAACAATGCGCAGCCTCTTCCAAGGTTTGGATTCGCGCGATTTCTAAGCCGGGCACTGGAGCCGCTGGGCCTAAATCGGAGGTGCGTACCAAAATTGTCTCAGTCGGCTGACATTCAAACCCCGCCGCCTCTAGCGCTGCCGCGAGGCCCATCGGTTCGTCATGCGAATAAAGCTTCCATTCGAGGTCTTCAGCCCCTACCGCCCGCGCCACGGCCAGTTCTGCCGCAATCGTCTCTTCATAGGCGGGTGGCGCAACATCTTGCCAGATGATCTGGCCATGATCGCGTGTCACGCGCTGTGTCTGAGCCCAGTTGGACGGCAGAGTAGCCCCCGGTGGCTTGCGACGCTGACCAAGGTCAAAGGTGGAAAGCAATTGGGCTATAGGCATTATTTTAAGGCTGCCAATCTTCCAAACTGGGTCGCTAAAACGCCATCCACGGGTCCAGCCAAGCCGTCTAGTTTGGACTCTACCGTGCCATTGACCAGATAGACCACATGAAGCTGCGTCTTTGACGGGTCTGCCGCAGGCTTTAATGTGAAAGTCATGGTCGCCTTAACCGCCATGCCTTGCAGAGGTCCAAAGCCGCCCTCAATCCGCAAGGCTCTGCCGGGAATGGCCATCACCACGCGGGCATGCTCGACCCCACCACCTACCCAGCTCTTGCACCAGCACCCGCCGGGGCTCACAGCCAGACTTAAATTCTTGGCTTGGCCGGAATAAGTATGTTCCGACCACCACCACGCGGCAATATCGACGACATGCTTCCACGCGTCGGACGGAGGGCCAGCCAGCTCTAGATCATAGACCAGAGTGGCTTGGCTGGCCGATGCTGTTTGAACGCCAGCCAATGCGGAAGTGGAGCAAAGCATGCCAAGAGCAACAACTAGCCAAATCCGCATCGTGGCTCTCCTTCGATCAAGCTGCCTTCTTCGTCGCGGTCTTGGCGGTGGCAGCGTCAGACGCCAAAGTCTTGCCGTGCCAGAACTCGCCTTCATCAAAGAAGTCGCGCATCACGGGGACAATCTTTTCCGCAAAAGAGACCAAGAATAAATGCCCCCCACCCTGCACGATATGCAGCTTGGCGTTGGGTGCAAGGCTCGCTATCCAGCGGCCATTGATCTCGGGCACGATTTTGTCCTTATCGCCCATCATCACAAGCGTTTTGGCCTGCAAGAAGGGCAAGAACCATGCGCTCGTCCAGCCCATCATACAGGTCAGCTGTTGCATATAACCCATGGTCGAAGGCGGCAGGAGGCGCGAAGCATGGCCATCAGAGCCGCTGGTGTCGCCACCATAAAGGGTGCGGAAGTTAGCCAGCATATAGTCCTTATCGACATAGCGACGCGGGCTGGCCATTTTCATCAAGACTTCCGGATCGCCAGGCACCATCAACATGCCCATGCTGGTCGCAGCCAACAACAGACGGCCCGTGCGCTTTGGGTTTTGCCACGCAAATTGCTGGGCCATCGCCCCGCCCCAAGACACACCCATCACGTCAACCACGTCAAAACCGTAATGATCCAAGAACTTGGCCGCAAAGGCGCACATCATCCAAGGACGGTAGGGTAAAATCGGGTTAGGCGATTTACCTACGCCTGGCATGTCAAAGGTGATGATATCGCGGTCGACAAACCAATCAGCCAAGGGTGCCATCAATTCGATATTGGCACCGATCCCATTGAAAAACAGGATCGGTCGTGGACGGTCTTTGCCCGCTTTACCTTTAAGATCCGTGCGCCAAACGGCTGCGCGAACAGTGCGTCCGCCGATGGTGACACGTTCGAACTGGGCCTTGCGGCCTGTCGTTTCGGTAGCTGATGACACGTTTGACTATCCTTTTAGCGATCCCAGAGCCGGGCTTTTATGGTCGATCAAGATGGTTGCCAAACTCTTACGCTTGGAATGGTCCGCTCGATACTGCCTTTTTAATCATTGAACGCGTAGCGGCCAGGCGCTGCATCGCCTGCGGGATGGTTCTTATTGCCCACATCCGCCGGGGCCGCTTTCATCGCGCCAGAGCGTGCTTTAAGCCACTCACCCCACAAGGGCCACCATGAGCCGGGCATTTCGGTGGCCCCTGCCATCCACTCGTCTGTGGTTGGAGGTGGCTTGCCTTCATTGCGATAATATTTCGACTTAGGATTGCCTGGCGGGTTCAACAACGCCTGAATATGGCCCGAATGCGAGAGAATGAACTCAATATTCTCAGAGCCGACCAATTGGGTTGTCCGATAACAGGCTTTCCAAGGTGTGATATGATCGGTTACGCCCGCAATGACGAACAGGTCATTTTTGACCTTCGTCAAATCCACCACATGGCCCGCAAATTCCACTTGGCCCGGATTGGCGAAAGGCTGCTTGGGATACATGTCGAGATAGTCCGAATGCAGCTTAGCCGGCAGATTGGTCGTATCATTATTCCAGAATAAGACGTCAAACGGCGGGGGATCTTGGCCCATCAGATAATTATTGATGACATAGTTCCAAATGAGGTCATTGGGTCGCATCCAAGCAAACATCCGACCTAAGGAATCGCCTTCCAAAATGCCCTTCTTGGCAGAGCGTTGGCGCGCCAGCTCAATCCCATGCTCAGACACCAAGGCGCCGACCTCGGAATCATCCTTTTGCGGGTCGAGCACATTGACCATCAGGCTAACAGCATTGACGCGATTATCGCCTAGGTTTGCCAATTTCGACAAGAAGGTCGCCGTGGTGATCCCGCCTGAGCAGGCACCCGATACATTCAGCTTCTTCGACTTGGTGATCTCTAGGATCACATCGCTGGCCTTAATCAGCTCGTCGACATATTCGGCCAAGCCCCAATCGCGATGCTCTACCCGGGGATTGCGCCATGACACGAGGAACGTCGTCAGCCCCAAAGAGCCCAAGAAGCGTACGATGCTCTTGTCTGGCGAAAGGTCGTTTACATAGGCCTTGTTGATCTGTGGCGGGATGATCAGGAATGGGATTGCATGGACCTGCTCGGTCGATGGGGCATATTGGATCAGCTCCATCATCTCGGTCTTATAGACAACTGCGCCCTTGGAGGTCGCAAGATTTTCACCAACTTTGAATGGGCGCTTGTCTACTTGGCTGACTTGGCCACCATTTTCAGTCAGATCGCGATAGGCATTTTGCAAGCCCTTTATAAGGCTCATGCCACCGCTTTCATAGGCACGCTTTATCGCGGCAGGATTGCCAACCAGCGTGTTGGTTGGCGAAATGCTGTCGATGATCATCTGGGATACAAAAGTGGCGCGGGCCTTCTCCATCTCGTCCAGATCAAGATCGGCGAGCCAAGTGCCAACATTTTTCTGCACGGCCAAATAATATTGCATCCCCATACGATAAATCGGGTTATATTTGAACGTAATATCCATGAAGCGCTTGTCTTTGGCTTCTGGTGCCAGATCGCTTTCATTCTTCAAAATCTTGACGACATCATCGCCCAAGGCTTTCAGATGCTTGGTGGTGGTGGCGGGCTTTGCAGTTACTTCCCGCATCATCAGCGCGACAGCCCCCATCAGGTCCTCGCGCGCTAGGCCCATCATGGCCGTTAGGGCCACAGTATTTTGTGCGGCTTCGTCACCAAGATTGATTTTCTGCTTCGACATTCAGACCTCCCCGCCCCGATGATTCATTGCTCGACCCTCGCAGGCATTGTCAGAGGCGAGGTTATGACGGCAATTGCTAATCGTGAAGTTGTTTGTGCTGTGATATGCGCGATTGGTTACGGATTTTCGTCGATTATCTGCTTCTGACTGCTTTAGGATGCCCAAATATGAGTGGATCGAGCCCGACTAAAGACAAAATCCTCACCAAATCGCGGGAACTCTTTAACAGCGAAGGCTTTGGTGCCTTGGCCGCCGTCGATATTGCCAACCATTTGTCCATGTCGCCGGGCCATCTTTACTACCATTTTAAAGGCAAAGCCGAAATTGCCGCAGCCCTTCTTGCCGCCCATATCGGGGAATTAGAAGCGATCAAAGGCACAGCGCTTGAAAAATGCGCGGGGCCCGACGCCACGATTGAGACAGCTTGGACTTGGGTCCATATCCTCGTTGAAGAAGCTTGGGATGCCCGCTTTGCTTACCGGGAACCACTCTCGGTCGTGCGTGCCGATGCCCGCTTGGCCAATCAGATCCGCCACATGTTTGCAGTCCAGCATGACGCGGCTTTTGGCCTGCTTCATGCCTTACGCACCTCCAAAGCCATTGTCGCGACCGACGAAGCCTTTGACGGGCTGGTCAATCAGGTGGCCTTGGGCCTTGCTTTCCAATTGGTACGGATGGAATTTGATGCGCCAGTTACAGAAACGCCGCGCGCACTGATTGCACGCGCGGCGGCTCTGATCATGTTGCCGATCACAGGCTTTATCGGCCCGGATCAGGAAACCGCGTAAGAAGCTTAGGCAGCTTCGGTTTCGGTCTTCTTGGCAGCCTTAGGTGCAGCTTTTGCGCCCTTCAAAGCTTCGACTTCAGCAGTCAAAGCGTCGATCTTGGCGGTCAAGGTCTCGATTTGGTTGCCCAAAGCGAAGATGTTGATTGGGGCCACTTTGTCCATGAAGGGCGAAACCTTCTCAACGACGGTTTTGCGAACGGCTTCAAAACGCTCTTCCAAATCATGGATGCGGGTCTCAGAAGCGGTCTTCACTTGTGCCGTGGTCTTTTCGACATATTCGGTCACTTTGCCGGCAGCTTCGTTCTTGGATATGCTGGCGCGAACCAGATCTTCAACTTGCTCACCCTTTTCAACCAATTGGTCGAACATTTCGTTCGCTGCACCGGTTACTTTTTCAACGCGGCCAGCAGCTTCTTGATAGACGCGGCCATAGGCGCCAACGCCTGCCAACCAGATCTTGCGCGCGATTTCGAGACCTTCTTTACGAGCGGTCTCAACGGTTTCGGTGACTTTGTTTGCTTCAGTCATTTTTTCTCTCCTTCACCGGGCTGCGTGGGGGGGGGGGAGGAGCAGCCCTTTGGTGTTCGTTGTCGAGGGTATAGCGGGTGGTTTTAGAAAGCGCATACTAAATGCTGCAACGCAGCATTTGGGGGTGTGGTTTCTTTCCCCGGCCAAGAATTGTCATCCCGGACGGCGAAGTCGATCCGGGACCTCGTGCCGCAATATCCCACAAGGTCCCCGCTCTCCACTACGTTCCGGCGGGGATGACGTTGTGGGGAGGGGTTTTGTCTAGAAGCGCTCCCCTCCGACGCACGACGGAAGACCCAAGAGACTTTGAGAAACCGTCCTCCCCTTTGTGGGGTGATTAGATGAGGCTTTTCCCTTTCTAGTGGATTGACTCCAACGTTTGGAACCCCCGGTTACGTGCTGCGATGATTTCGTCGGGGTCTGCCTTCCAGACAAAGGGCTTTGGATCGCTGGCATTGTATTCCCGGATGAAGCGATTGATTGCGGCCTGGAGGTCGACGAGCGAATGGAAGACGCCGTTCTTGAGCCGCCGCCGCGTGAGCTTTGCGAAGAAGCCCTCGACGGCATTGAGCCATGAGCACGAGGTTGGTGTGAAGTGGAAGGTCCAGCGCGGATGGCGCGCGAGCCATTCCTGGACCTTGTCCTTTTTATGCGCGGCGTAGTTGTCGAGGATCACGTGGACGGCCTTGTCCTTCGGCACCTCGCGCTCGATGCGGTTGAGGAAACGGATGAACTCCTGATGCCGGTGCCGCTGCATGTTTTGAGCAATGACAGTGCCGTCGAGCACGTTGAGTGCGGCAAACAGCGTGGTCGTGCCATGGCGCTTGTAATCATGGGTCATGGTCCCGGCACGGCCCTTCTTCATCGGCAGGCCGGGCTGGGTGCGGTCAAGGGCCTGGATCTGCGACTTCTCGTCGAAGGACAGCACCACTGCATGTGCAGGCGGCGAGACATAAAGCCCGACGATGTCGTGAAGCTTCTCGGCGAAGGCCGGATCGTTAGACAGCTTGAAGCTGCGCCAGCGATGCGGAGCAAGACCATGTGCCTTCCAGATCGACTGGACTGTCGAGACGGCAAGCCCGACAGCCTTGGCCATCGCGCGCGCCGTCCAATGGGTCGCCTCGTGCGGCGGAGGATCCTGCGTAAGGCGGACGATCTCTGCCACGCGGTCGGGCGGGACCGGTGCCCTGCCGGGCGGACGGGACTTATCGCGCAGGAGGCCATCGACACCTTCGTGCATGAAGCGTTCCTGCCACCGCCACACACAGGTCTTCGACTTACCCGTTGCGGCCATGATCGCCGAGGTGCCAAAACCGTCGCTGCTGAGCAAAACGATCCGGGCTCGCCAAACATGCTTCTGCGGACTCAAAGGCGCCGCCACAATGCCGATCAAGCGCTCGCGGTCGGCTTCGGATAGGGAGAAAGTGATACCATTGCGCATCCTAACAGACTCGCACGTCGGCAAGCCTCTGGGAATCCCCAAATGGACTCCTTTGTTCCGGTCAATCCACTAG
>JAJTGP010000122.1 GCA_021299265.1 Hyphomonadaceae bacterium
ATCTAGCCGGGGCGCATGGTCAGCGTCGTATTCCGGGCCAGTCCGTTAATCTGGCCCACCTCATTTGGCGCAAACCCTGCGCCCCGGTACCTCTTCTGTTGTACCCCCGGTGGTTTTCCACGCGGGGCTATTCATGCTGCTTTACCCGACGAAGCGACTTGGGAGACCCGAAAATGGTGAAGTCGGCGTGCGCCTTCGAGAACCTTACCGTCAATTAAATGGACCCAATGCCGCAAACCCTGTAACCCGCTGATAGATTTGATCGTAGGCCATTTGTATGCACTAGAAAGAGGAACAAATTTATGGGACTTCGTCGCAAGTTTGTTTTGGGGGCGGTTCTGATCGTCACGGGCCTCGCCTTGAGTGCGGGGGGATGTGCCCTGCAACGCCTGCCCAATGTTCCCAAAGAAATCACCGGCCCAGCCGCCTCACCACCAATCCTAGCGGCCTTCCAGTCTGACCCCAAAATCCAGACCCAAGAAGATTGGCAGAATCGCCGCGCCCCCTTATTGAAAGCCCGCTTCCAAAGCGAAATCTATGGCGCGATGCCCGCCGCTGTCGGCTATGAGATCGTCAGTCGTGAGGTTCTACAGAGACCTGAGAAGGGTGCAATCGGCACGATTGAGCGGATTAGTATTGCCTTGAAGACAACCCAGCCGGGGCCTTGGACGGGCGGCAGGCCGATTGTCGATTTGATCTTGATGACCCCTAAGGGCAAGGGCCCTTTCCCGGTCATCGCAGGCGGTACCTTTTGTGGCAATAACGTCCTTCTGCCGAAACAGCCGGGTATGCGCACAACCACGATGGCCTTACCCCAAGAATGTGGTGGCGGGGTACCAGGTTTTCTGGTCACAGCGATTTTCGGCCTGCATGCCAATGCGCCGCCTTGGGAGACCTTAGCCGAGAAGGGCTATGCCTTGGCATCTTGGCACCCTGGTGATGTGGTGCCCGACGTGCCCGTGGTGGCCGAACCCTATCTAGAAGCCCTAACGCCTGTCGGCACGCCGCCTGACCAGCGCACCGGGGCCATTGCGGCTTGGGCATGGACGAATTCCCGCATGGTGGATGTTTTGAGCCCCGATCCACGACTGGACCCAAATCGGATCGTGATATGGGGACACTCCCGCCATGGAAAAGCTGCCTTGTTGTCTGCTGCCTTTGACCCACGCCCGGCAGCTATCTGGGCCTTACAATCGGGAACAGCAGGGGCCGCATTGGGCCGCGATGACGTGGGCGAGCCAGTGAGCGATATAACCACGTCGTTTCCACATTGGTTTGCCCCGGCTTACCGTGCCTATGCGGGCAAGCCAGCGGATCTGGATGTCGATCAGCACCAATTGATCGCGCTTCTGGCACCTCGGCCGGTTTTGATCGGTACGGGACGGCGGGATCAATGGGGCGACCCGCATGGCAGTTTTAGAGCTTTGCAGGGCGCAGACCCTGTCTATCAGCTTTATGGTGCGCCCGCCTTTTCCCAGATCAAGCTGCGTCAACCCGATAGCCAAGGTGTCTTGGCCTTTTACATGCGGCCAGGCCTGCACGGCATCCATACTGAGGATTGGGAGGAGGCGCTTTCCTTTTTTGATCGTACCGTTCCAACACCCGCATCAAACGCGCCAAACAGCCGCTTGAAACCCTGATCAATCTGGGTCACAGTCCCCCAAAATAAGAAACACTTTGGTTCAGGGAGGCATCGCAATGGCCGCAGGAATTCGTGACAAGGTCGCCGTCATTGGCATGGGCTGTTCTAAGTTCGGAGAACGTTGGGATTGCGGTCCGGAAGAATTGATGGTCGAGGCCTATCTGGAGGCCATGGCCGATGCCGGTATTGAGCCAACCCAATTGGATGCGGCTTGGTTTTCTACCCATATTGATGAGATTGGCACTGGCAAGGGCGGCACGCCTTTGTCCATCGCCTTGCGTCTGCCCAATATCGCCGTCACACGGGTTGAGAATTTCTGTGCGTCAGGCTCTGAGGCCTTTCGCGGCGCGGTCTATGCGGTCGCCGCCGGGGCAGCCGATATCGCGATTGCTGTAGGTGTCGAGAAACTGAAAGATACCGGCTATGGCGGCCTGCCGACGGGCAATATGGGCACTTTTATCCCGCAGACTGCGCCCAATGGCTCGGCCCCCGGTAATTTCGCGCAATTGGCCAGTGCCTATCGCGCCAAGCACACGGTTTCACGCGAAGACCTCAAACGCGCCATCGCCCATGTTTCCGTCAAAAGCCACGCCAATGGGTCGAAGAACCCGAAGGCGCATTTGCGCAATGTGGTGACCGAAGAACAAGTCATGGCTGCCCCGATGATCGCAGAGCCTTTAGGCCTGTTTGATTGCTGTGGTGTTTCCGATGGCGCAGCCGCTGCCATCGTCACGACGCCCGAAATTGCCCGCGCTTTGGGCAAGAAGGACTTGGTCTATGTGAAAGCCCTGCAGTTGTCGGTCTCTAACGGGATGGAGAGCCAGCATAACTCGTGGGATGGCTCTTACTTCCATACTGCCCGCATCGCCGCCAAAAAGGCCTATCTCGAGGCCGGGATTGAACGCCCGCGTGACCAGATTTCGATGATTGAAGTCCATGATTGCTTCTCGGTGACGGAGCTAGTGACCATGGAAGACTTGTTCATCTCGCCCGAAGGCCAAGGCTGGAAGGATGTCATGAACGGCTTTTATGATGCCGATGGCCAGGTGCCCTGCCAGATTGATGGCGGCCTGAAATGCTTTGGTCACCCAATCGGTGCGTCGGGTCTGCGAATGCTCTATGAGATGTATCTGCAATTGCAGGGCCGGGCAGGTGATCGCCAGTTATCGAACCCAAGTTTAGGTTTGACGCATAATCTGGGTGGCGCGCCTGCAAGTAATGTCTGTTCTGTCGCGATTATTGGCCTCTAGGCCTGCCTTTCTGTGAGACTTGCCCTGCATTGCTCGGTAAGACTTGGATCAAATGACCATTGCTGATCAATTCTTGTGAATTGACTGCACTGATTGGGGTTTGGGCTGTCAAAGTTGTTGGCCAGACGCGCGTGTGGCGCTACCTATCCTCCTGAGAATGGCGCGCCGCGCGAGTCGAATTTGATGGATAAGCAACTGTCGTAAGGACAGGTGAAGCACGCTATTTGTTATAAGAGCCAGGGAGCTTATGCGATGAAATTATATGGAAGTGACCTTTCTCCGTTTGTGCAGCGCGTTAAGATGCAGATTGCCGCCAAGGGCCTCGAAGTTGACTATATGCCTCCTCCCGGCGGCGGCATGAAGAGCGAAGAATTCTTGGCCATAAATCCAATCGGGAAGATCCCTTGCTTGGTAACGGACTCGGGCATGTCCTTGCCTGAATCGGAAGTGATTCTCGAATATCTCGAAGATGCCTACCCAAAGCCCGCTTTGCGGCCACGGAAACCTGAAGAGCGCGCGCAAGTCCGCCTCATTTCGCGCGTGAACGACATTTATATCGGCCCGGCCATGGGCAAGATTTTTGGTCTGATGGGCCCCGGCAAAGACCCAGAAGCGATTAAGGCCGCCATTGCAGACGTCAATACCGCTTTGGGTCATCTCGAACATGTGTTGACGGGCAAAAAACATGCGGCTGGCAATAAGTTCAGCTTGGCAGATTGCACCATCACTCCAAGCCTGTTCTTCGTGGTCAAGATTCTGCCGGTTATGGGTGTGAAAGCACCTTTGAAGAACTTCAAGAAGATCGCCAAATATTGGAAGACCCGTGAGAAAGACGCGGTGACCGTGAAGGCAATCGAAGAAATGACGGCTGAAATGAAAGCCCGCTTCGGGATGTAATTCCTGCCAGATCAAATACCAAAAAGCCCGTCGGCCCCTTGGGTTAGGCGGGCTTTTTTGTATGGCCCTATTTCAGCGCATTAACCCGGGCTTGAACATCGGCGCTGAGCGCAGCGTAAAACAGATTATAGCCCGTGATCTTATAGAAAGTGCCCAGTTCAAACCGCGCCCGTGACAAGGCAGCCGGGCGGTTCACCTCCACCCACAATAGGTCATTGCGGCAGATGGCCCCGGTCTCACCTGGAAGAAGGGCTGGCTCTGTGCCGCGCTCAAGGCCGCTGGCAGCAGCCGAGCCGCGATTGGTGCTGGGGGCTGCATTGCTTTGCGGGGCAGCACCCGTCAGCGGATTCACGCAGGCAAAGCGCCCCCCACCAATAGCGCGATAGCCCTTGTCCGCGGTCCAGATGGTTGAGCGCTCCTTCAAGA
This sequence comes from Hyphomonadaceae bacterium, assembly GCA_021299265.1. Classification (GTDB taxonomy): domain Bacteria; phylum Pseudomonadota; class Alphaproteobacteria; order Caulobacterales; family Aquidulcibacteraceae; genus Aquidulcibacter. Next base: position 4,216 of record JAJTGP010000122.1, read on the forward strand.
TGCGCGCGCCGCGTTGATCGCCGCCATCAAGACTTGTGTAACTCACAAAGCAACGGGCCTGCTTGGCGCTCTGGCAGGGCTTGGGAAAGCCCGGAACTGCGCTGGGGCCTTCAAACAGGGCAGTGGGCACAGGCTGATCGATCACATAAGTGGCGGCCAACATCGGCCCCAGATCGCCCTTTTCTTGTAACAGGCGCAGGACATGCAGGCCACCTTGACCGAGTCCTACGAGGACAAAGGGGCGCTTAGGATTGCGGGCTTGTTGAAACGTCTCAAAGGCGCGCGCCACATCTTCATAGGCGAGATTAAGCGCCTCGTGACTGTCATCGCGCTGCGACAACAGGGCAAACAATACCGCTTGGCGATAGCGTGGTACCCAGAGCGGGCCACCGGCTGCAAAGGGCTCCGCATGATTGGGCAGCGCGATTGTTTCTAGCCGCGTGCGGGAAACATTGTCCGCAATATCCATGTTCCAGCCCGTATTCCCGCGCCAAGCGGTCGTCGGGTGCACGATGAAGATATCGGCTTTGCCAAGGCTGGCATTGGCCCCTTGCGGGCGGAACGCCCAAGCGGCGGCATCGCTATAGTCTGGCACTGGGGGTGGTTCATCGACTTGGAACGGCACGGCAGGCTGGATTAACTCGCGAAACAAATTGTCGCGCATGAAATAGGCCGTTAGCCCCACCAAGAGGTTCAGACTAATAATCCCGCCAATGATCCAGCGCTGCCAGTTCCGCTTCATGGCATCAGACCGCTATAATTGGGCTGATCAATCGCTAATTGGGCAGAAGTGATCTCGCGCAGGGCGGCCAAAAGGGCAGGGTTGTCGCACGAAAGCTCACCCGATCGGATGTGCACGCAGACTTGTTTGGTCAGCGCTTCCAATAGGCTGGTTTGATCCTGCAATAAGTCCGCGTAAAGCGCTTGAGCTCGCGCGTCGGCTGCGGGTCTTTGGGCTATTTCTCGCTCGACCAAGGCCAGGGCATTGGCGGCGACCCGGGCATGAAAGGCGGCTTGGCCAGTGAGCTGAGGTGCCGCAACGTGGTTTAAAAACCCGATGACCGAGCCCAGCAATTCTTCAGACGAGGGGGCTTCATGCATAGGGGCGACCTTCGATCAGATTGAGCAAGTCGATTTCGGCTTCCGAAGCGCGCCTGCCAATCATGGCGCGTTCAATCGATGGGTCGGCTTTGGTGGCAAAGGCCTGATACATGATTAGGCACATAATGCCCCATTTGAAGCTACCCAAGGCTTGAAACCACGTCAGGTCCTTGGGCTCAAATGAATGGCCCCCGGCGGACTGATACCCCGCCAACAAGTCTTCCAGCGGGCCAAAGCCACCAACCCGATTCTCCCGCACGCCAAAGCGCCAAGAGTTGACACAGATCCAGCCCAGATCCTCGCGCGGGTCGCCCTGATGGGCGAGCTCCCAGTCGAGGACAGCAGCTAAGCCTTCGCCATTGACCATCAAATTGCCATTGCGAAAATCGCCATGCACGAGGGTTGTCGGCAAGGGTGCAGGGGCGTTCTGGCGCAACCAAGCCAGCGCCAATTCAAAGACAGGCCGATCCATCTCAAAGCCACGATAAATCGCCTCATAGCGGTCCAATTGATCCAAGCCATGGCTGACGGGCAAGTCAGCTGGCAAGCTTTCGGCCGCGACGGCGTGGATTTTCGCTAAAGCCTCACCGCATTGAAACGCCAGTCGTGGGCGGGCACGGCTATAGTCCGCGTCGCGGAGGATTTTTCGGGCAATCGTCTGACCGTCAACATGGGCCATGATGAAGGCGTCGCCTAAGTCGTCATCTGGACGGCAGACATGGATAATCTCGGGGACGGGCGTCCCAGTTTGCGCGGCAGCGGCAATGATTTTGGCTTCCTTCACAAGGCCGATGGCCTCGCCCTTTGCTGCACTTTGGAAGGGCGCACGGCGCAGGATCAGGGCGCGCGGTGCTTGGCCATGCACCGGCAGGCTAAACCCCCAAGTCTCTTGGCTAGCCCCCCCAGACAGCCGCGTCATGTCGGCTACCTCAGCGCTTGGTCCAAAGCGGGCCTGCATCAAGCTTGTGAGGGGGGCAATCAAAGCAGTCATCGGTCCACCTTGGGCAAGCTTGCAGGGTTTTTCAAGTGAGGTTGGTCGAAGGGGTTACGCCTTAAAGACAAACACATCTTCGCTCTGCAGGCTTAAAGCCACGCGCTGGCCTCTCTGCGGGGCGGTTTTGGCTTCAACCAAGGCGGTGACAAAGGCGCCTTCGCCCGTGATCGTCTGCAGTTTTAAGGTCAAAAAGCGACCAACGCCCCGGCGATCCATCACCGCAAAATCCCCGGCTTCTGAAGCCGTCACGCGGGTTGTCTCAGGGCGGGAGCAGACCACGACTGGGCCATCAAAGGCGCTCGCAAAGGTCCCGAGGCGCGTGTTTACGTGGCCATTTTGGGCTTGGGCCTCCAAGCTCCATACCGCACCCAGCGCACGGGCAGCCTCCAGCGACTTAGGTGCGGAAAAGACATCACAGGGCAAGCCACTTTGCAGAATTCGGCCATGCTCGATAATGGCCACCTGATCGGCCACGGCGAGTGCTTCTTCGGTGTCATGGCTGACAATCAGGGCCGCAACACCTGCCTCTGCCAAGGTCGCCAACATGCTCGATTGCAGATCGGTGCGCAGATGTGGGTCTAGGCCGCTGAACGGCTCGTCCATCAGGATGGCGCGCGGGCTGGGGGCCAGCGCGCGGGCGAGGGCAACGCGCTGCTGTTCGCCACCGGAAAGCTCATGCGGGAAAGCGCCGCCTCGGTCGCCAAGGCCAACACGCTCTAACCAAGACGCCGCCAAGGCGCGCCGCTCTGACTTGCCCATATGGCCAAGTCCAAACGCGACATTGCCCAGAGCGGTCAGATGCGGGAAGAGGGCATAGTCCTGAAACACCATGCCTAACGGGCGCTTTTCAGGTGGCACCGTGGTGCGCTTGTCACTCACAAGCTTGCCGTCAGCATAGACTTCGCCCGCATCCAAGCTTTCAAGCCCTGCGAGGACGCGCAGAAGCGTACTTTTGCCAGAGCCGGATTGGCCCAACAGCGCCAGCACTTTGCCAGCCTCCAAGCTCAGGCTCACATCATCCAGCGCCTTAACGGCACCAAAGGCGCGGCTCAAGTGGCGCGCTTCGAGGGCAAACTCACTCATGATTGGCCTGCCCGTGATTTAGAAAGACCGTGTGAAAACAATAAGGTCGGGATCAAAGCTACCAATACAATCGCAAGGGCGGGCCAAGCAGCAGCACCCAAGCGTTCATCGGCGGCATAGGCATGGGCGCGGACGGCCAAAGTGTCGAGGCCAAAGGGGCGCAGAATGGTGGTTGCTGGCAATTCCTTGGCGATCTCGACCGCGACGATCAAGGCCGCCGCAAAGGCCGATGGGGCCGCCAAGGGCGCTTCTAGAGTCAAAAAGCGCTTGATCCGGCTTGCCCCCAGTGTTTGGGCCGACTCCCGCATGGAACGGGTCGATTTTTCAAGACCCGCACTTAAAGGTTCAAGGCCTGCTGCGGTAAAGCGCGCGGCATAGGCATAGCAAAGCGCGATGATGGCTAATGGACCGCTCAAAGCAGCAACCATTTGTGAGCCACTCAAGGCTAAAGCTGCCAATATGCCTAAGGCCGTCACCGCACCGGGTGTGGCATAGCCTGCGAGACTAACAGCGCGGACAAAAGCGCTGGCTTGCGCGCTGCGCTGGCCGACAAAGGCGCTGAGGCCAGCCAAGATCAAAGTGGCGCTGGCACCTAGGGCACAAAGCAGTGCGGTGGCTGCCAGTGGCTTACTCAGGGCCCGCTCGGGCAACCCACTGGCGATGGCGAGGTTGGCAAGGTGCAGGACGGGAATGATCAAGCCCAAGGTCAATATAGCAAAGCAAAAGCTTGTAATCTCCAGCTGGACTAGGCCGGAAACCTTGGCCCGTTGTGGCGTGCGCCAACGGGTCGAGCCCCCTGATACCAAGCCTGCCCGCGACTTGCGTTCGAGCCAGACCAGAAACAGGACGCCAACCAAAAGCAGGCAGGCAATGCGCGCCGCAGCGGCCAAATCACCCATAGAGAACCACGCGCGAAACACACCAATGGTCAGGGTCGAAACGCCTAAATGATCCGCGGCCCCATAATCGGCGGCAATCTCTAAGCCTGTCAGCGCGGCCCCTGCGGCAATTGCGGGCCGCGCCAAAGGCAAGGCGACAGTGAAGAAGCGCTTCAAAGCCCCAGCCCCCAACAGTCGGGCGGCTTCTAAGGCGCAGACCGATTGCGCTTCAAAGGCGCTGCGCGCGGCCAGATACACATAGGGATAAAGCGTGGTTACATAAACCAAGGTCGCAATCCAAAACCCGCGCGCGCCCGTTAAGTCGCCCCAAGCATAAGCTGAAACATAGGCGGGCATGGCCAAGGGCAGCGCCAACGCCCAACTCAGCGCCGTCCGCCCCCAGAATTGATAGGCGGTGACAAACCAAGCTGCGAGCACCCCGAGCACGGTCGCACCCAAAGTTGCTAGAACCAGAAGCGCGAGCGAGGTTATCGCCATCTCACCCAAAAGAACGCGGGCGATGTGATCAAAGCTTTCACTCAGTCCAAAGGCTGCCAGCACCGTAAACAACACGGGTAGGCCGGGAATCGCAATTAGAAGCGCATAAAGCGTCCAAGACTTCACAGGCAGTCTATTGGCCCGAAAAGAGCCACGCGTATCCCAGTCCCGTGTCGGGCTGGGGCTTGCTGCCGGATCCAATGTGGTCACTTCCAGCCCGCGCGATCAAAGACTTTCTGGGCCTCTGGCTGATTGGTGCCCAAAACTGCCATGGGAGTTTTGGCTTCTTTAAACCCAGCCAAAGCCTTCAACTCACTATTGTCATCCATGGCGCTTGGCAGGATGGGGAATTCGTCATTGGCTTTGGCGAAGATTTTTTGCGCTTCAGGGCTTGCCAAGAATTCCAAGAATGCAACGGCATTGGCCTTATTGGGTGCGTGTGCGGCGAGCGCGCCGCCTGAAATATTCACATGCGTGCCTGCTCCAGCTTGATCGGGGAAGGAGAGGGCGATCTTAGACGCTACAGCCTTGTCGCCTGCGTCTTCAGAGCGTTGCAAGCGGACTGCGTAATAGTGGTTCACAATGGCGACCGCACATTTGCCTTCTGCGATGGCCTTCAACTGATCTGTGTCCGCGCCTTCGGGTGGGCGGGCGAAGTTTGCCACCACGCCTTTGGCCCAAGCTTCCGCCTTTGGAGCACCCCAATCGGCAATGAAGGAGGACATCAAGGACAGATTATAAACATTACTGGACGGGCGGACGCAGACTTTGCCTTTCATGGCAGGCTCAGCCAATTGCGCATAGGTAGCAACTTGGTCGGCCTTCACCCGAACTGGGTCATAGGCGATGACGCGCGCGCGCTTGGCAAAGCCAAACCAATCCTTCTTGGGTCCTTGCAGATTTGCAGGCACTACTTCGTCAAGTTTGGATGATTGAACTGGCTGGAACAGGCCAGCTGTTTCGGCGCGCCAGAAATTGCCAGCATCGACCAGCAAGATGACATCCGCGGGGCTTTGAGTGCCCTCCGCCTTCAGACGCTCGAGCAGAAGGTCGCCCTTCATCTCAATGCGGTTGATTGCGATACCGGTGTTGTTCTCAAACAAGTCATAGAGTTGTTCGTCCGCATCATAATGGCGGGCCGAATAAATATTGACTTCGCCTTTCGAGCCAGCGGCGGGCTCTGAGGCGCCACAACCCGCAAGGGTCATGAAAATGGTGGATGCAACAGCAACCGAAACAAACAGGCGGGCACGGGAGTTTTTGAGAATGGTTCGCATCATCAACTGGTATTGTCACAGCCGCAGGCATCCTGCAAGCCAAACTCACACTCAAAACCCGCATGCACGCGCGGCACAAAGTCGCGGCTTGGCCTTGGGCGCAATGCCAAAGCCAAGTCTATGACTTTAAACGTCTAGCCTTCGTCGTCGCTGATGGGGCCCAGATGGATAGGGATTTTCATAAAGGCTGGGATGTCATTGCCGAAAGCCAACACATCGGGGTCCTGATCTTGTTGGCGATAGCGGCCGCCGCGA
>JAJTGP010000043.1 GCA_021299265.1 Hyphomonadaceae bacterium
CGTCTGGGCTGCTTCAATCTGCATGGCTCGCTTCTGCCGCGCTGGCGGGGGGCGGCACCCATGCAACGAGCAATTGAGGCCGGTGACATTGAGACTGGCGTGCAAGTCATGGCGATGGAGATCGGTCTGGATACGGGCGGGATTTATGCCACCGCCCGCACGCCAATTAGCGCGCAAGATACCACAGGCACCCTGCACGACCGCCTGGCCAGCCTCGGCGCAGCCCTGATGGTGGAGGCTTTACCGCAGCTTGCGGCTGGCACTTTGCCATGTGTCCCTCAAGCCGAAACGGGCGTCACCTATGCCGCCAAGATCGATCGGGCAGAGACCAAGATTGATTGGACAAAGCCTGCCGAAATCCTCGACCGCGCCATTCGTGCTTTTGCGCCCTTTCCAGGCGCTTGGTGCCAGCTGCCCGATGGTGCCCGCGCCAAGATCCTTTTGTGCCAAGCAGAGATAGGCGAGGGCGCGCCTGGAACCGTGCTGGATGATCGCCTGTTGATCGCCTGCGGACACGGGGCTTTGCGCCTTTTGAAAGTCCAGCGCGAAGGCAAAGGGGCGTTGGATGCGCCTGATTTCTTGCGCGGAAACCCCATTTTTACCGGTCATGTCTTCTCCTAAGGCAACGACACAAAAACAGGTTGCAGGGCCAAAAAATCGCACTTAAGCTGCAGGGGATTTTAGCCGGCTGCGGTTGTTTTGAGTCAGTTTTTGGAGTGCTGCCATGGTTTCGCGATTTCGGGCATTCGCTGTCAGTCTCACCTGCTTGGCTTTAAGTGTTGGGCCCGCTTTTTCGGATTCAACACCGGCCGCAGCAAATGATCCGATGGTGGCCTACCGCGCCTATGATCAGGCCGTGGCGGAGGGTAAGCTTCCCGATGCCGCTGTTCACGCAAAGGAAGCGTGGAAGCGCGCTGAAGCCACTTGGGGGCCCACCAATCCTAATACCGCTGGCTTGGCCTTTAATGCGGCTTGGTCACTTGCTCTCATCGGCAAGGCCCCTGAAGGCATGGAAGCAGCCAAACGCGCCGTTGAACTCGCTGAGGTTGGGGCCAAGGCTTATAAAGCCTCTGAAGCGCAATTCTTATTGGCTAATGCCGAATTTGAGACAGCAACGACAAACCAGTTGCCTAAGAAAGCCCAAGCGATCGATCTCGCTGCAAAGGCTGTTGAAGGGTCGTGGGGGGATATGCTGGTTGCAGACGCTCTGCTGCGGGCGTCAATCCACCTTTCGGTGACTGGCAAGGCTAGCCTTGGCGCGAAGCTCGCAGAGCGCAGCGCGGCAGAAGTGCAGCGCTTAAATCCGGTGGATGTTGACCGTATGGCACTCGTCAATCTGGCGCGGGCCGTCTCTAAATTGTCCGATCAAAACAAATTTCTGGTAGCGCATGAAGATATCTTGAAGGCGCGGGTCACTTATGGGCCGATGCGTCGCCCCGATGATCCGACATGGGGTGCCTTGAGTGCTTGGCAAATGGTGGTGAGTGGCTTGATCCAGGCTACCAACTCGTCAAATTACGGTACTGCAAGCAGGATCAAATGGAGCCGCTCTGAACCCCGCGATATGACGCAAGAAGAGCTGGCTAAAGTCATGACCCCAAAGACAGAATGTGCAGGCTTCACAAAGTTTAAGCGCAAACGGGTTGGACGCGACATTGAGCCGATGCGGGTTGGCTATTTTACAGTGAACTTAGGCGGCGTGCACGTTCTGACAGACCTCGCGCCCGATGGCCGGGTCACCAATCCGCGCGTCATCGGTTCGGTGCCTGACTCTTCCTATGCCGAGGCAAGTCTCAAAGGAATTTCCACTTGGCAATTCGATCTCCCAGCCAATGTGCCGGCGACGTGCCTAAAGGATTACAACATCACCGTCGTTTTCACGATGTATTGAGGCAGCTAAGCCCTGAGTGGGTGGGGAGATTTTTAGATGCGGTTTAAAGCAATGCTTTTGGGAATGGCTTTGACGAGTTTGGCCTGCGCGCCGGTTTGGGCTGATCCTGCGGCCCCTGCGCCAAATGCAGACCCGATTGCCGCATATCGGGCTTATGAGGCAGCCATTAAGGCCGGAAAACTGGTGGAAGCGACCAGCTTTGCCCATGATGCTTGGCAAGCAGCCGAAGTGAAATGGGGTGCCAGAAATCCTAACACCGCGGGCTTGGCCAATAATGCGGCTTGGACCGCAGCTTTGAACAATCAGCCCGCGAAAGGCATAGAGCCTGCTCAGCGGGCGATCACCCTCGCCCCTGTAGCCCAGCAAGCTTATCGGCCTGAGGAAGCAGCTTTCTTACTGGCCTATAATGATTTTTTTGCTGCCAACGCGGATGATCAGCCCAAGAAGTCAGAGGAGTTGCTGAAGGCTGCGAAGGCGGTTCAAGGCGCATGGAGCGATATCTTGATCGTTGATGCCCTGATTGCCGTGTCCTACGCACTGGTTTTGAACAATAAATCTGGTCAGGCCAATGATGCGGCTAGTCTCAGCCTTAGCGAACTGGAGCGCATCAATCCCAGTGATACGCGCAGGCGGCCGATGGCACTGTTGGTTAAGGGCATTTCGCGTATGCGTTTGGGGGAACCGCTCGATGCCCAATCTGATGTATTGGATGCTCAGCTTGCCTATGGGAAAATGCGTCGGCCCGATGATGCTGATTGGGGTAAGCTACAAGCTTGGGGTCTTGTGATGGACTCTGTCGCCCGCAGCGCTGGCGCACGCGATAATCAGACGGGTAGTCGCTTGCGGAATAATCGGCGCTCGCCGCGTTATCTCACCGATGACGAAGAAAAGCTGATTTATGACAGAAAGCCCGAATGTGCAGACCAGCCAGCGCCCCGTCGCATTGAGGGTGACGCGATCCGGGCACTTGCCGCTTCAAGGAATTGGATCCACATCGGCGGTGTTTTTGCGCGAGTCGACATTAAGGCCGACGGGCGGATTGAGAACCCGCGCATTCTTGGCGTTGTTCCAGAGCAAGACTTCTCAAGACAAGTGTTGAAAGCTTTGAATACATGGCGCTATGAGGTTCAGCCAGGAACCTTGGAGGAGTGTCGAAAAGACTTGAATATTGCGGTCGTCTTTTCGATCAACTGACGTCTTGCTGTCTCAAGCAATGATATCGGGCGTCAATTGGTCTTCCCAATGGGCGATTTCGTCCTTGAGGGCGAGTTTGCGGCGTTTTAGGCGCATGATGCCAATCTGGTCGTAAGGCGCGCTCTCTTGCAGGGCTTGAATGGCACCGTCCAGCGCACGGTGTTCCTCACGCAGGGCATGAATCTTGGCTTCGAAGCGTTCAGCATCGGCATCTTCAGAAGGTGAAGTCCAGTCGCTTGCCATTAGGCTTCCTCATTCTGAGCGCGTGCCCTAGTCGTCAAACCGATTGCCCAGCATGGGCGAGGCGCTTCAACAATGCGTCTAGCGCCGCGTCAAGAGGGACATGGGCGGCGCGGACGCATTGGATCAGGCCGTCATAGCCACTTAAGGGCTGCCCCTTAATTTCGCTTAAATGTAAAATCTGCAAAATGGTTTGTTCGCAGGCTAATTCAGCGGCGAGAAGTTGGGCGCGGGTTGCGGCAATTAAGGCGGGGGCTTCGGTCTGCGGCTCCGCCTTTAACGCGCGTCGGCGCTGGCGCAAGGGTTTCACCAATTGGCGGGTCAGCTTTTGGGCCAAGCGCTGGGTGTCTGTCGCCTCAAACCCCTGGCCAAGGCGGGCCCGATACAGGGCAAAGATCAGAAAAGTCACGTCCAGCCCATAAACATCCTGTGCGGTCAGGCAATCGGCCTCCACCCCGTCTTGGCCATAAAAAGCCAGCGCAAAGTCCCAGATGGAGGGCGTTGGGTCTTTATTGGACGGGGCCGACATCTTCCCCCCAACGCTTAATTCCCTTGACCTCAAAACCTAAAAGATCGAGGGCGCGGCCAACCGATTGGGTGACCACGGCGTCCAGAGACTCCAATTGCGCATAAAAGGCGGGCACGGGCGGGAAAATGATGCCGCCCATCTCGGTGATGGCGGCCATGGTGCGAATATGGCCCAGATGATAGGGCGTCTCGCGCAGCATCAACACCACCCGCCGCCGTTCTTTCAATTGAACATCGGCAGCGCGGGTCAGCAAGTTGGAGGTCACACCCGTGGCAATCTCGCCCATGGTTCGCACCGAACAGGGCGCGATCAGCATGCCATCGGTCTTGAACGAGCCTGAGGCAATCGACGCCCCGACATCGGCAATCTTGTGCACGTAAGAAGCGCGACTCTTTAGAGCCGTGGAGTTGGGTAAACCCTCAGAAGCCAGAGTCAGTTCGGCGGCTTTGGTCAGTACAAGGTGTGTTTCCACCCCAATCTCGGCCAGCATGTCCAAGGCGCGGACACCATACACAGCACCTGAAGCTCCACTTATCCCTATTATCAAGCGCTTTGACATGATCGTGAATTACCTTGTTTGACCTGCGACGAAAAAGTACTTGGCGATTCCCTTATCACGTGTTTCCCTACACGCCTCTGAACGCAAAGGAGGCCGCCACATGGCGATTGAAGCGCATATCCGTGAATTGTCTGATAAACACGCCAAGCTTGATTTAGCGATCCAAAACGAAATGAAAAGCTTGGCCTCTAGTGACGCACAGATTGCAGCTCTAAAACGACAGAAACTCAAGCTCAAGGAAGAACTTGAGAATTTGCGACGACGACACTGATATCTCTCCGATCAGGAAGAAAGGGGTCCAGCTGGACCCCTTTTTTGTTGGCTGGGCAAAATCATAGCCCCACGCGGAAAACCACTGGAGGTGCACCTTAAAGAGGGGCCGGGGCGCGTGGCGTTTGGATGGAGCGGTTAGATTTTGTTTGTGCATCCAAGGCACAGCGCGAGCCATGAGCTGCGCGCTCCCCTCGCCCTTTGGGAGAGGGGCTTTCTCCATCCGGGCCCATTTGGTAAGAACGCCGTTTCACAAAGCGCGTCCAAGTGAAAAAGCCCCGCCTTACGCCCCCGGCTTCACACTAATCTGCATCCGCCAAATTTGTTCGGCAGGGCGGCCTGCTTCAAATTCCCATGGCCGCGCATAGCGCAGGACTAAGGCTTGGCCTGCCGTGCTCTGTAAATCCACGGGGGCGGAGATGGTTTTGAAGCGGAAGCGTGTCCAGTCATTGCCGCCCACCATGCCTTGTTTGCGGCCTTCGGGGTTTTCGGGCTGTGAGGTTTTGTCGACCAAGACCACGCCCGCAGGCAGGGACTGAACTTCCCACGAATAGCCCGCTGTCGGCGTGCCCAATAATTTCACCTCAAAGGTCTGACCTGTTTTCAGCGTCTTGGTGGTGCCTGTGTCTGCGGCGGCAAAGATCATATTTGTGGACTTTTCGGCTGGGGGTAGACCTGCACACCCGCTGATGGCAACAAGACCCAGACTGAGCAGCGCAAACGGCTTCATCGTGTTCATCTTACACACCTTTCAATGCCCGATAGGCCGATGGCGGCTGCACTTAAAAGCCCGCCGCCCAAGCCTCAATCGCCTCAGCATGGGCCTGCTTCTCGGCTGGCGTCAAATAGCTGCCGCTAAAGCTATTGTGCGCAAGGCTCACCAATTCATTCTTGCTGAGGTCGAGCGCTTTGGCGATGGCGTGCCAATTGGCGTTAAGATAGCCGCCGAAATAGGCCGGATCGTCGGAATTGATCGTGGCTTTCAGGCCTTTTTCCAACATGGTGCGCAAGGGGTGTTGGGTAAGGTCATGCACCACGCACAAGGACAGGTTCGATAGCGGGCAGACAGTCAAGGTCAGGCCGTCCTTGGCGATGCGCGCCACCAAAGCCTCATCTTCCAAGGCGCGATTGCCATGGTCGATCCGGTCGATTTTAAGCAGGTCGAGCGCTTCCCAGACATAGGCTGGCGGGCCTTCTTCGCCAGCATGGGCAAACAAATGCAAGCCCTTCGCGCGGGCGGATTCAAAGACGCGGGCAAATTTCGAAGGTGGGTGGCCGACTTCGCTGGAATCGAGGCCGACGCCGAAAATATGGGCCAGATAGGGCTCTGCCGCATCTAAGGTCGCAAAGGCGGCGTCTTCGTCCAAATGTCGCAAGAAGCACAGGATCAGCTTGGAAGTCACGCCCAATTGGGTTTGCCCATCGGCCAAAGCGCGTGCAATGCCCCCGATAACCACGCCCATCTCAATGCCGCGATCGGTATGAGTTTGGGGATCAAAGAAGACCTCCACGTGACGACAGGCATCGGCAGCAACCCGCTTCAAATAGGCCATTGTCAGATCGTAAAAATCTTGCTCCACCTGAAGCACGCCCGCACCTTGGTAATAGATGTCGAGAAAATCTTGCAAATTGGAGAAGCTATAGGCGGCGCGCACCTCTTCCACGCTGTTGAACGGGATCGCGATCTTGTTGCGCTGGGCCAAGGCAAACATCAGTTCGGGTTCCAGCGAGCCTTCCAAATGCAAGTGAAGCTCTGCCTTGGGCAGGCCAGCGATAAAGGCGTCACGGTCAAAAGCAGTCATAAGGGTCCCCGGGTGCGTAGTTGGCGCGGCAGGGCCAAATGGCCCCGACGGACAGATCACAGGCCTTCTAAATCATCAGGCCTGTTGCGCAACTGCTTTGTGGGGTGATGGCGTGGGGCTGGGGCTAATTGAGGGCGTCTGGCGCTGTTGCGTCGGGCGCATCAATCATCGCAGCGACGGCTTCCCAATGATCAGCCATTTCCAGGTCGCCCATGGCGGCGGCCTCTGCAGCCCGCATGACTGCAATCACAGCGCCATCTTCACCGTACCGCGCTTGTAACAGGCGGGCGGCATGGGTGATGGCGTCATGATCATTGCCGCTTGGCGCGCTCACGTCAGGGTTAGTCCGGTTTCCATAGTTCTAAATGTGCAAGCAATGCCCAGCTTTTCAAGGGCAGAGTGGTCAGCCACCGCAGTTTGATGGGGGTGGGCATCGGCGGGGGCAGGGCGGGCTTCGACGGCCAAGGCCTTGCCTGTTGCCGCTTCGCTGGCCTTGGCGACCGCCGCCGCAGAGGTCAAAGCGCCGCTGCCCACGTCAAAGAAGCCTGCATGGCCGTGCAGCACGATCTGGGCGATTATCTTGGCTGCATCATCGGCATGCACCCAGTCGCGGCTGGCCTCATAGATGGGCAGGGGTCGTTCGGATACGGCATGGTCGCGTGCACGAGATGGCAGGCTGGCGAGTGCGCCTTTATGGCCCTCGCCTTGGCCATAAACCGATGCCAAGCGGAAACCCGTGGCGATGGGGGCTGCATCTGGCCCTGTACCTTGGCTGGCCGCAAAATAGTCAAACGCCTGTTTGGCGCGTCCAAAGGCAGTTTTGGGCTGGAAGCCTGCAATCACGGCGGGGTCACTCGATTGATCCGATGTCGCATCGCCATAAATTTGCAGGGACGAAGCCCAATAAATGGCCCGTTGCTTGGCCACCGCATAGTCCCACACGCGGCGGGGAAGGTGATAGGAAGTTTCAAACAAAGCATCCATATCGCCCGCGCTGTGCCCCGCGTCAGCAAAGCACAAAACGCCTGCTACGTCGCGCCAGGCTTTGTCGAGATGGGTCATTAAGTCGTCGGGAGTCCAAAGATCCGCCATTTTTGCGGGCAGATTGGCCCATTTGCCCGACGCGCTGGAGCCTAATTGGTCGCAAATGATCACTTGTGCGCTACCATCATTAGCTAAATGCCGCGCGATCGCGCTGCCGACCAGACCAGCGCCGCCAATGATAATGAATTTCCGGCCTTGAGAGGGCATGCTGACATCCACTTTGTGCTAATCTTACACATCGACATCCAATGTGTGTGAATTTCACACATTTACGAGCGATTTTGAGCGCTGTCTAGCAGCTTGGCAGCTTGGCTTGCAGACACCATTTTACAGGCATGACTGATAGAGCACCCCTCAGCCCCTCTACCGTGAAGGTTTCGCCCCTAAAGCTGTTTGCCTATGCGCTGCCGGCGGTACCCATCGCGGCCTTGGGCCAGCCCTTTTACATGTTTGCGCCCACCTTTTACGCCAAGGAAGTGGGCATTGGGGCAGGCCTGATTGGCCTCATCCTCTTGATTGTTCGGGTGCTAGATGCGGCGAGTGATTTGGTAGCTGGCCGCTTGTCGGATCAGACGCCCGGCCGATTTGGGCGGCGCAAGCCTTGGGTTTTATTGGCCAGCCCGCTGGCGGCTTGGTCGGCCTATATGATCATGACGCCGCCAGAGGGGGCAGGGGCGGCCTATTTTGCGCTCTGGACTTTGTTGGTCTCCATCTCTTGGGCAGCGATTACACTGCCGCTGAATGCTTGGGGGGCAGAGCTTAGCCCGGATTACCGCGAGCGCATCGTCGTGACGGCGTGGCGCGAGATTGCCACCGTCCTGGGGGTGATTGGCGCGGTAGGCCTCGTCGCGGTTGTTTCAAATGGCGGGCCGTTGCGCGAAGCCCTAGCCATGCTGGGGCTGTTTGCTGCCATCACAACGCCTTTAGCCTGCGGGATTTGCGTGCTTTTGGTGCCGGACCCACCTTTGACGACACAGCCTGTGGCCAGCTTAAAAGAGGGGTTGAAGGATTGTGCGGCGAATGAGCCGTTTCGGCGTTTGGTCGCGGCCTATGTCATCAACGGAATTGCCAACGGGCTACCGGCCACTTTGTTTCTCTATTTCGTCTCTGAACGCTTAGGTCGCCCAGATTTGCAAGGTGCCTTGCTGGGCACGTATTTTCTCGCTGGCCTGATTTCAGCGCCCTTTTGGGCGTGGCTGGGTGGCCGGTTTGGCAAGGACCGCGTGTGGCGCTGGGCCATGGTTTGGGCGTGCCTGATCTTTGCTTTGGCGCTGGGTGTTACAGGGCCACAGGATTGGGTCTTGTTTTTGATTGTCTGTGTCGGCTCTGGCCTCGCGCTTGGGGCCGATATCGTCTTGCCAGCGGCCATGCAGGCCGATGTGGTTGACCTGGATGAGTTGAAAACTGGCCAAGCGCCCAGAACGGGGCTCTATTTTGCGCTATGGAGTGTTGCGACCAAGCTCGCGCTCGCGGTCTCGGCCGGGGCGGCTTTCGGCATTTTAGGGCTGGTAGGCTTCAACACCCAAGGCGGCGCACAAACCTCTTTGGCTTTGAACAGCCTCGTCGCACTTTATTGCGCCATTCCGATCGTGCTGAAACTGATCGCGATTGCGATGATGCGCGGCTTTCCAATTGACGCCACCGAGCAAGCCCGCATCAGGGCAGAGATTGAAGTCAACCGAGGCATGAGAGTGTCTAGCCCTCAATGCGAG
>JAJTGP010000210.1 GCA_021299265.1 Hyphomonadaceae bacterium
AACAATCGTATCAATCGGGCGTATTCTGAAATGTGTTCGCTGGGCCAGCAAAGTAGTGCCCTATGCATCCTGCCTCACCCAAAGCGTGGCGGCTAAGCATTTGCTGATGTGCTATGGGCACGGTGCCGAAATGCGTGTCGGCGTTGCCAAAGATCCGCAAAAAGGTTTGATGGCGCATGCGTGGTTGGTTAAGGACGGCGAAGTGATCTTTGGCGCAACGAAAAGCGACCTACAAAAGTACAAGCCTCTGGCAGATTTCGGTTAAGATATGACCTGTGTAGCTGGCGTTTTTGGTGCGCCGCTTTTACCCGAGACCGATGATTATCACGACCTTCTGGCTGCTGCCGCGACGCGCGCCTCTAGCCCGATATCTGTGGTACATTGGGACAGCGGCGCACTCCTGCAGGGAAGACGACGTCACCAAATGGCCCCGAAGGCTGGCACACCCGGTCGCGACACGTTGGGACTTGCACTAGTCTGCACTGGTCGGCTCACAAACAGTGCAGAACTCGCACACGAATTAGGCATTTCAGCGTATTCCTGCGGCGATACAACCCTAATCGCCCACGCTTATAGGGCATGGGGCACCGATGCGATCTGCCGGTTAGAGGGAAGATTTGCGTTAATCCTATGGGATCAACAAGCCCAACTTGGATTGTGCGCGCGAGATCCGTTTGGACAGAGCCCTCTTTATTACTCGCTCCTGGCCGATCGCCTCTTTTTGGCGTCTGACATCCAAATGATGTTCGGGTTTTCCGACGTCTCCCGCGAAGTCAACCAGATGAGTCTAACGCGATATCTGAAGGGAATGCCGCCCGCCGACGCTGAGACCTATTTTAGTGCAATTAAAAGACTTCCAGCAGGCAATTTCATGATCTGGCAGCAAGGCCGCATCCAGCTGCAGACCTATTGGAAGCAGCCACTAGATATCGCCTATTCATCGCTGTCGTTTGCGCAACAGGTGGAGACGTTCAAGGCCTTGCTAGATAAATCCATTGAACCAAGTTTCGATGCAAGCTCGGCGCCGATTTTTTTCCTCAGTGGAGGCCTTGATTCCTCGTCGATCACCGCCGCTGCCCGGCGATTGCTGAACGCACCAAAATTGCAGGCCATCTCGATGATCCTCAGCGAGGATCCGCGTATGAATGAGCAAAAGGACCAACAGGCCGTTGCGGCTATTGGTGGCATAGAGGTCACGGAGATTGACGGCTCAAAAATCGACTATTTGGCAAGCCTCGATCAGATATTGTTTGAACAGGCAGGACCGACCCTAGGTGCTGGGATGGGGCTGAGTTTCCACACCTATCTAACGGCTGAACGCCTAGGCGCGGACGTGGTTTTTGATGGCCATGGCGGCGATGAAACCATCTCTTACGGCGGTGGTCGATTGCACGAATTGCGCCGAGATGGGCGTTGGCTAGCCTTGTTTTATGAGCTGCTGCGGGTCGATCCTAAGACAGGCGCAGCTAGCATCCTAAAGCTCATCAGCAAAGCGCCACCGCTATCCTATGTCAGAAATGGGTTCAAACGCGTCTTTCCTGGCACCGAGGTTTCAACAGCCGATCAAGCAGGAACAAGCTTTCTTGCACCCAACGAAGCATTTGATCTTGGGGTATCCCCGCCACACCACGTCGATACACTTTATCCAGAGCGCATAGAGCAGACCAATCACCTCACGATTGTCTCGGACCCCCTGCAGGCTTACGCTTTTGAAACACTCGACAATTTGGCAGGTAGACGCAAGATACAGATGCAATACCCTCTTTGGGATCACGAATTGGTCGCATTTTGCTTGTCGTTGCCACCAGATTCCAAACTTCGGCACGGCTATGACCGCTATATTCTTCGCGAAGCCATGCGCGGCGTCTTGCCAGAATCGGTGCGCACCAAAAAGGCCAAATGCGACTTTAGCGGCACAGCATTAAAGTCTGTCCGACGTGATCGTCGAGCAGAGATGGATCAATTGTTTAAGGACCGATTGCCGCAACTATCCGATCTCGTCGACCTTGAGAAAGCAACTTATGTCTATGACAATTTGTGCCATGACGATACAAAGGCAAATACAGGGTTCCTAGTCCAATCGATTTGGAAATTATCGTCTATAAGTAAGTGGATAGAGGATCCAACAGGTCGGACTTTTAACAGGTCAAATCGAGCAACTGGCTATGAAACAATTAGTTCAACACTGAAGCAAGATGGTTCAAATGACTTATAACTACAATGCATTTGGATTGAATATACAGACTGACCTGAATATTGTTGGTCTCGAGGAAAGCAATCCAAATCCTTCCAATCGAGAGCTACGCGTCTGCTTGAACCGAGCAGAGCCCAGTGTTGAGCCGCTGGAGCTTCAGTTTGGTCACAAGAATTCCTTGCAGAGCTTATTCTGGCCGGAGATTGCGCGCTTCGACATCGATGCCAAGGGCACAATCGACATCTATCCCTGCACGGGAATCGCACAACAGGTACTGAACTTACCGCTCTATGGGACGGTTATTTCGACGTTCTTGCATATGACGGGGCGACTTGTTTTGCACGCGAACGCTGTGAAAATTGGTGAGCATCATGTGGCATTTGCTGGAGACAAGGGCGCCGGCAAATCGACAACCAGTGCGGCTGCTGTTCTGCAGGGTTGCGATTTGATTTCTGACGATGTCGTCGCCCTCGATCTAACTTCAGCGAAGCCGCAAGTTATGCCGGGTATCCCAATTATGAAGTTGTTCCCGGACATCGCAGAGAAGCTAAGCTCTGCACAGGTAGAATTTCTGCCGCTACCGGCCCCGGAATTCCCGAAGAAATACAAGAGAATATTTTAGAGGGTCATGTGCGACTCAAA
>JAJTGP010000012.1 GCA_021299265.1 Hyphomonadaceae bacterium
CCCACTCTTGGGCGTACAGACTTATCTAGCCGGGGCGCATGGTCAGCGTCGTATTCCGGGCCAGTCCGTTAATCTGGCCCACCTCATTTGGCGCAAACCCTGCGCCCCGGTACCTCTCTTCCGATGTACCCCCGGTGGTTTTCCACGCGGGGCTATTGGTGCTGGTGGGTGTAAAGCCCCTTCACCGCCTTTGGCGGACATCGGTGCCTGCGCCGAAACCCCGCTCGCGGGGAAGCGATCCCGAAGGGACTGAAGGGGTGTTTCTTGGACTGGCTTTCTGCCTCACCCAACCGCTGCCTCCATCATCCCTACACAGTGTTCACTTAAGCTTGCTCAATCGTAGCAAAATACCTCTGCTTCGAGGCTAAGATCCAGATAATCACTGACCACGAAGATGACATTTCTAACCGCACTTCTCGCCATTATTGGCTTAGGCTTTCTCGACAGCCTCAATCCCTTTTCGATAGCCGCTTGTGCGGTTGTCATTGCCGGGCAGCAGAGCCTCGGGCGGGGGCTTGCCTTTATTGGTGCGACATTTTTGGTCTATTTTCTGACAGGTGTTGCACTTGTAACGGGCTGGGCAGAACTGCTGACCGCCGTAAAGCCCTGGATCAAGCCGTGGATGATGGTGGTAACTTGGCTGACCCTCGCACTTGGCTGTTTCATTGGAGCGGTCTTGTTATGGCGACGCCCGCCCATGGGGGAGGGCAAGACGGTTAAGCAGCCCAGCTCTGCCGCTATCATCGGCGTCTTTCTATTCGCTCTGGGCGCGACGATTTCCGATATGCCGACCGCTTTCCCTTATTTCGGGGCCATACCGATCATGGTGGCGACCGAAGCAAGCTTTCTCGGCCTTCTGGTGTGGCTTGCCTTCTATAGCCTGATCTATGTCAGCCCATTGATTTTTCTGCTCTGCTATCGCCTGATCGCCCATAAGCAGTTTGAGCCCTTAATCGGCACGATCAACCGCTTCATGGATTGGACGATCCGCCGTCTGACCCCGGTCTTGCTGGTGCCTTTGGGACTATGGGCGATCTATGACGCCGCACGAGTGCTGATGATGCCTTAGGCCTGCGCGGCCAGATAGATCCAAGCAAGGACGGGGCCATCTGCCGTTTCGACACGCACTTCGCTGCGGCGATATTCGGCCCCTTCAAAAGTGTCGAGCCATTCCCAATGCTGCGGCAAATGTTCAGAGATCAGGAGGTGGACTTCAATCAGATCACCCGCGGGATCAAGCTTGAGGGCTGGAAAGCCCAAGGCTGCGCCCCAGCCCGTTTCAACCAAATGTCCACATAGGGTTCCGGTCGTCCATGTTCCACCCAGATGCGCGAGGCGGTGGTGATTGGGCTTGCCGGGGGCCAGCGTCCCATAGGTAGCTAAACAAAAATCGACGTGCATCATTGTGGTCGGCTTATCATCCCTGTGACGGATCAAAATAAGGTCTATCCCCCGCTATGGTCACCCGCTCCATAATGCGCACGGCTGGGAAATAGTCCGATGCCGCATAATGTTGGCAAGCGCGATTGTCCCAGAAGGCCAGCGAGCCCGGTGCCCAGCGGAAGCGGCAGACACGTTCTGGCACCGCAGCAAGGCTGTACAAATGGTCGAGCAGCCAATCGCTCTCCTTCTTGGAGAGCCCCAGAATGCGGGTGGTGAAGCCCGTGTTGACATAAAGGCCGCGCCGACCTGTCTCCGGGTGGGTTCGAACAACAGGATGGGTTTGAACAGGGAATTTCTCGTGAAGCTTCTCAATGTCTTGATTAAGTCTCTTGGCAAAGACCCGCGCGATATCATGCTCGGCTTCCAGCGTGCAGACAAAGGCCTGCATGGCAGGGCTCAGCGCGTCATAGGCTGCATACATGTCGGAAAAGAGGGTGTCGCCGCCGACTTCGGGCAATTCGATCGCGCGCAAGATGGAGCCCAGCGATGGCTCCGCCCGCCAAGTCACATCGGAATGCCAATTATTCTCAACCCCGCGCGAATTGGGGCCATGGGCAATGCGCAGGACCTCTGGGTCCGGTTGATCTCGCGGGGTGGCCGGGTGAATTTCGAGTGGGCCAAACCTTCTGGCGAAGGCCAAATGTTGGGCGCGGTCGATGTTTTGGTCGCGGAAGAAGACAACCTTATGGACCAGAAGGGCGGCACGAATGTCGGCAATCATGGCGTCATCTAAGTCTTGGCTTAGATCAAGCCCCAGCAATTCCGCGCCAATTGTGGGCGTCAAAGGGCGGACTTCAAAGCGCGTGAACTGGCTCGCGGGTATATGGACGGTCATGGCGAAGTCTCTCCCAAATCATTATTTGAGAGAGATCGTATCCTGCATTTGGCTTTCGGCAAGCCTCGCTCGCGCGGGACTTAGCCGGGTACGGATTCGCTGGCTTCCAACACATCCTCAAAGGTGCGCAGGCCGGGCTTTGGCGCGCAGACCAGCACCGCCATATTACCGGGCAAGTGGAGGTTATCCAGCATTTTCTCATGCGCCAATGGGATGTCGGCCCACTCAAACACTTCCGACATGCAAGGGTCGATACGGCGCTCAATCACCAATTGGTTGGCCGCACTCGCCTGTTGCAAATTGGCAAAGTGGCTGCCTTGCACGCGCTTTTGCCGCATCCACAAGAAGCGGGCATCCATGGTCAGGTTAAAGCCCGTCGTGCCCGCACAGATCACAACCATGCCACCGCGCTTAGTAACGAAGACCGAGACCGGGAAAGTGCTTTCGCCTGGATGCTCAAACACGATATCGACGTCGCGCTTATCGGTGACGTTCCAGATGGCTTTGCCGAACTTGCGGCATTCTTTCATATAATCGTTGAATTCAGGCCCGTTGACGAGTGGCAATTGACCCCAGCAATTGAAGTCTTTGCGGTTGAGGACCGACTTTGCCCCCATCGACAACACATAGTCGCGCTTGCTTTCATCCGAGATCACGCCAATCGCATTCGCCCCGGAGACCGCGCACAATTGAGTAGCAAACACGCCGAGGCCACCCGAAGCCCCCCAGACCAAAACGTTCTGGCCGGGCTTGAGCACATGGGGGCGGTGACCAAACAACATGCGGTACGCCGTCGCCAAGGTGAGGGTGTAGCAAGCGCTTTCCTCCCACGTCAGATGCTTGGGACGGGTCATAAGCTGGCGGGATTGCACACGGGCAAACTGGGCAAAGGCCCCGTCTGGCGTCTCATAGCCCCAGATGCGCTGGCTGTTGGAAAACATCGGGTCGCCGCCGTTGCATTCTTCGTCATCGCCATCGTCTTGGTTACAATGGACCACGACCTCATCGCCAGGCTTCCAGCGCTTGACGTTCTTGCCTACAGCCCAAACGATTCCGGCGGCATCCGAGCCGACAACGGCATAATCTTGGTCATAGCCATCTAAAACGCTGACAGGTTCACCCAACCCCGCCCAAACGCCGTTATAATTGACGCCAGCCGCCATTACCAACAGGAGGACTTCATCATTATCAATTTCGGGGGTTGGCAGAACTTCCAGCTGCATCGCCTTGAGCGGGCGGCCATGGCGCTCTTTCCGGATCGCCCAGCCCCACATGGTTTTGGGCACATGATAGGCAGGAGGAATTTTCCCAACGGGATAGAGATCGAGCAAGGGCTCACCCGAAACTGGCGGTGCCGCTACATCTGTTGTCGTCATCCCGAACTCTCCCGCTGAACATGCTTGGCGCGATGGTTTTTCGCATTTTGTGGAAATTGGTTTCTCAATCGTCCGATTTAGAGGCAGAAACATGCGCTTCAAGCCCCGATCAGACCTTGTCTGAGCTAAACTCTTCTGCTGCGCTGCAACATAATTTGTCAAGCTGTTTTTAGCCCCGCTAGAAGGACCATTCTAACTAGCGGACAAAACGATCGATGCTAACCTAGGATGTATTTGGACGAAAGTTGGAGTTAGGCGTGAATTCTTTTCAAGCAAAAATTGGCCCGCCACGGATTTTGGCGGGCATTTTGGCGATTGGCTATGCTGTCGTGAACATTTCGATTGCGATGATCACGCGCGGGGAATTTGTGCCCTGGCGGCACATCGATGAAATCTTAGCGCTAGCGTTTGGTGCACTCAATCTCGCCCAAGAACTCATTCTATCCAACTTTCGAAATCGCATCCTTATAGTTGAGATGAATGAGCACGGGCTGTTCGATCGTCGGATCATGTATGAGCGCTTGGCTTGGGACGACATTGAATGGATCGAACCCCATCCGGGTGGGGTAGCAGATCGGCTCAGAGTAAAGGCGCAGGTGCGCTTGACGCCCTTTGGGGCAGTGCGGAACCGCTTATTGCAGCTCGTCCGACATATTCCGGAGGGCGAAGTCGTTATAACCTTCGGCGGCTTGAATAAGGCCGCCGCCCAAGCCGCAGCTTGGCTTGCCGACTATCAGCCCCGCCTCATCCCCGATGTGTGGAAGATTGCCACCGTCCGGCATGAGGGCGCACTGCCCACAAACCATCAGGACATTTGTCTGCGAGCCCATGTCTATCCGCGTGCTTGGCTCAGTTATCTGATCGGAGGCGTTATCCTGTTGGCTGTGCTGATCGCGCTTCTGCCGACACTTGCAGTCCCGAGTCTCGTTCAGGGGCGGATTCCAACAGACATTGTGCAATTGGCACTTTTAGGGATGATCCTTGCCACCTTGATAATTAGCGGGATTGTTACCCTGCAAATCTATCTTCGGCTCTCAAGTACGCGCGCCGGGGTGATTATTCTGTCGCAGACCGGGCTAACCGATATCAGGATTTCAAGCCAGTTCATCCCGTGGAACCAGATAGATCATGTCACCTTTCATTGGTTGAATACTGGTCGCTTGGTCAATGAGGGCGTGGCGGTCGAAGTTCAACTACAAGAGGGTTTTCAGCTAAAGCCGCCTGAGGGCCTGATCTTTAAGCTCGCCCATTATTGGCGCAGAGCCACCACGCCAGAACTTTTCACCCTCGTGCATAGCGGGACAACGACGAGCGTGAGTGAGATCATCGACCATATTGAGCGTCACAAGCTGCCGGTAGCTGTGCGTGAAATCGCCCGAAACTAGGCTTGGCTAGTCCTTTGAGCGATAGCGCATGGCGACGTCGCAGCGCTCATAGCTGCAGCCATAGCGGGTCATGATTTCGGGGTCGTGGACGAAGCCCAGTTTTTCATAAAGGTGGATGGCGGCTTCGCAGGTGTGATTGGTGAGTAGGAAGAGGGTTTCTATCCCCCGTTCTTCGGCCCGTGCTAAGGTTGCCGCCAATAAATGTTCGCCCGCCTTTTGTCCGCGTAAGGAATCCAAGACACCCATTTTGGTCAGTTCAACCGCTCCATCCTCGGTCGGCATCAGGGCACAGGTGCCCACGACCCCATGTTGTTCGGTTGCGATAAACAAGATCTCGCCGCCTCGGTCGAGGATTTCCACTTGAGGATTACTGAGGACGTCAATGTCATGCTCCTCCAGCTTGAACATCGCCGATATCCACGCGGCATTGATGTCGTAAAAGGCTTTTGCAAGCTCCGGCGTGATGGTGTCGGCCACTTGGATCAAAGAGAAAGGATTGGTGACACGCTGCAACATGGATCGCTCCGCTAGATGGGTTTCAAAAAGGGTGAGAAGGGCCAGAAGTTCTTGTTCACGCCCGCCTGCAAGATCTGAGACGGCGGAGCCGACTTTGGGCCAGACGCGTTCTTGGGTTTTCACCAAGATGGCGCGGCCAGCATCGGTTAGGGCGATCTGTTTTGCCCTTGCATCGCCGGGATTTTGGTCGGTGGTGATCAGGCGAGCGCCACGCAAAGCGGCAACGGTTCGCGTCATAGCAGGTTGGCTAAAGCCCACTGTGGCAACCGCTTCCATGATGCTCAACGGGCCATACCGCTCGAGGGCGGTCAATAATGCGAGGTGGCTTGGCTGAACTGGGATGCCGGCTTGCTCGAGTATGACGGCGGCATCGGCCAGCAAGCGCTCTGCCAAGCGCTTAAGGCGGCTTCCCAGCGCCACATGGCCTAAGTCCTGAAGAATATCCGGCATGATACGTCCATTTGTATAACATGTTATGTATAATCGCGCCGGCTGGTGGTCAAGCAAATTTTAGCGAGAACGGCTCTCGATATCAGTGTTCTTGGAAGATTTTGCCGCTTGCATCGCAGGTATCAGGCATGGCAATGCTGCAGTGCACAAGGACACGCTCATGACCGATAAACCTTTCCAACACGCCCCCGACAAGCCTTGGATCTTCCGCACCTATGCGGGCCATTCCACGGCCGAGAAGTCCAATGCGCTCTATCGGGCCAATTTGGCGGCTGGCCAGACAGGTCTGTCGGTGGCCTTCGATCTGCCGACGCAGACGGCTTATGAGGCCGACCATGTGTTGGCAAAGGGCGAAGTGGGCAAGGTTGGCGTGCCGGTCAGCCATTTGGGCGACATGCGGGCCTTGTTTAAAGATATTCCGCTGGAAACCATGAATACCAGCATGACGATCAATGCGCCTGCCGCTTGGATGTTGGCGCTTTATGTCGCTTTAGCCGACGAGCAGGGGGCA
>JAJTGP010000212.1 GCA_021299265.1 Hyphomonadaceae bacterium
AGAGCGAATAGCCTTCAGAGGCAATCTTCTCATTGGCGGATGGCAGAAGTTGCGACCAATCCAGATCAAGCTTCCAGTCAAAGAAAGGATTGGTCCAACCCTCTGGAATAGCCGCAGCAATGCTGGCCGCATCGGTATGGGCCATGGCGACCCAGGCAATCGCCAAGCAGGTCACCGTCATGACGAAGAATTGCATGACCTCGGTAAAGACAACTGAATACATGCCGCCCTTGATCACATAAATTGCGGTCAGCAAAATGATGATCACCCCATATGCGCGGTCGTTAAAGTCAGCCAATAGGCGACCCCGCTCGGCGAGTTGTTCGGCACTCAAGGAAGCAGCTTTCAAGGCATCCGGTAGAAAGACCTGCAGATGCAAGAGTTCGCTCAGGTTAAAGGGGATGAATTGTGCCGCCAGCTTGCCAATCCCCAGAAAGCCGTAAGCCATATAGGCCAGCACGAGGATGAGCGCGAACAGCACAATGATCAAATGACTGAGGCGGGCAGAGCGATCATCACCGAACCGGAAGGTGATCCACTCCGCTCCTGTCATCACGCCAGAACGGCGCAACCAGATCGACAGAAACACCATCAAAAAGACTTGGTTGAAGACGGGCCACAGCCACGGCAACCAGAGGCTTTTGAGGCCATAAACAAACAGGATGGACACCAGCCACATCGTGCCGGCCACATCAAACATACCCGATGCATTGGACAGACCCAGTGCATACCAAGGCAATTTGTTGCCACCCAGAAAATAGCTTCTAAGCCCACTACTGGCTTGTTTAGAGATCCAAAAGCCAATGAAAATCGTCAAAGCGATATAAGCAAAGACAATGGCGAGATCGAGGGGTGGCAGTTTCATCAGGATCAAGCCTTAGACAAGAGTCAGGAGATTTTGGGCGCGGGTGGTCATCATGGCGTTGCCGCCCTTAGGCTTTGACAAAGCCGGATGGTTTCCATCATGGCGCGTCCGGTGTGATAGGGGCACTTCCACGGACCAGCCATGAGACCGGCTTTGGAGGTCTGGTCATCAAGACGCGCAAGCTCGAGCCACTCCCCGCCTTGCGTGTCAATTTGATGGGCCTTGATGAAGTCCCAAACGCCAAAGGCGCTGGTCAAGAAGAGCGGGTCGCGATTGATCGCATAGGCATTGAGGAAGCCAACCAGAGCCTCGGCCTGAATCCACCACACATGTAGACGGGATAAATGGCCATCTTGAGCGCTCTCTTCATAGAGGCCGCCATGCTGGCTTAACCCTTGCCGAGCTCCATCAGCGAGTCCAAGGGCGGCTTGTTTGGCGTCGTGCAAACTTGTTGGTGTGTCGAGGGAAAGTGCCGCTTCATACAAAAGCCAACTGGCCTCGATGTCATGACCAAAAGAACGGACACTCGATTGGCTCGTCCAGTCGAGATCAAAGAATAGGCCCAAACGATCTTTGCTTGGCGAGACGATGTGCTGATTGAAAACATCAAACGCGGCTTCGAGGGCCGAACAAACAGCCGCAAGCCCCGGGTGATCTGGCTCTAGGTGCACCAAAGTCTCGTAGAGCACGGTATAGGCCTCCAGAATATGGAGATGGGTGTTCATCGACTTGGGCGAATTCTGGTCGCGAGTACTTAAGCGGACATCCTCAATTGGCTCGAGATCAGGGCCCAAGGCCTCCAGCCACCCACCATGTACGTTGTCCACAAAATGGGCTTGGACTTGCTCGAAAATCTTCAGCGCACAGGCAAGAGCGGCCGGACTCTGCCTCGCTCGCGCATAGGCAGCCAGCGCATAAATCCCAAAGGCTTGGGCATAAGTTTGCTTGCGCGCATTGAGCGGCTTGCCCTCCGCCGAGACCATCCAGATGAAGGTCTGGGTTTTGGGGTCTAAGAACTGGTCCAACAGAACCTGATAAGCGCGGTCGGCCCGCTTTCCGCACGCTTCATCCCGAGTGGCTTCAAAGGCGCTCGAAAAAAACCATAACAGGCGGGTGATTAGGATGATGGCGCGCGGTGCCGCAGGATCTGGAACGCCAGCTTCGCTAATTTCACCATAGAAGCCTGAATCCGGGGCAGGGGCGTGGGTGGTCCACCACGCGCAGATTCGGTTCAATTCTGCGCGGGCTTCTGCCTCCAATTGGGTCAACGCATCCTCAAGGTCGCCCGCATGTGGCTCGGTCAAAGGGGAGGCGAGTTCGTTCAAATCTGTCAACCTAACCCTCCCAGGTCGCGGTCATACGTGTGACCTTGCGTTTGTTAGGGGCCATAGTTTGCCAAATTGTCAGCGCTGTCAATACGGGTTTGCAGGTGCTCCTCAGCGTGGGGGAGGGGCCGCGCAGAAAGAATTGCCGGACGGCCTTAAGGCAAGCGAAGTGCGGTCTCGAGCTCGGTGAGCTTCATCGCTAGCGTCCGACGAAAACCATCCAGTAGCGCGCCAAGGCTTCGCTAAAGCCGCCGTTCACTCGGGTAAAGGCCGCTCTTGCACCAGCCTTGTCACCGGCACGGGCAAGCGCTGCACCAAGGCGCAGATTTGCGACAGAAGGGTCAATACCAACCTCCCCAATCGCCATCCGATACATTGAAGCAGCTCTGCTGAATTCACCATAGCCAAAATAAATGTCGCCTATGTTGAGTGCTAACTTTCTGTTGGACGTAGCTTCTCTTTCAAGCCGTGGAAGCGAGGCTTTCTGAACACTAGCTTGATTTGAAGCCGTTGCGATAATCTCGGAAATGAGAGGCTTTGACGTGTTGAGTATGCCTTTGGCTATGCCTTGCTTTAACGCAGTCTCGGCGTCACTTGGGAAACCAAGACGGAGCGTAGTTTCGGCGAAATCGACGAAATCCCGTTCAGTATTCAGTGACCCAGTCGCCGCTCGAAGACGCCATAGGTCGAGTTCTGCAGGCTCAACCGACTCTGGGTACCTGACTCGTAATGCCCGAAGAGAATCACGCCAATTGACCGGGTTGGGGTAGGCCGCTACCAGCGCCAATGCTGCCGGCTGGATCGCATCTGGGGTCCGGCTATCGTAAGCGATGCTAAGTACGCGCCGATACCAAGCTTCAGGAGCAACGGCACCCGCAGCTTCATACGCCACAATAGCCCGATTTGTCATCGCTAGCGCTTTGCTATTGTGCTTCTCGCGCAAATAAAGGTCCCCGAGCGATATCATCACTTCGGCATCGTTGGGGCTGAGAGCTAACAATTGCTCGAAGAACTTGGTGGCTGCCTTAAAATCTTGGCGCTGTAGTGCAAGCGAGCTCAGCCTTTTTAAAAAGTTTGGCTGGTCGGCAGCTGAAACCTTTCCGGTGGAAAGCATCTTGACCAACGCATCTTCAATGAGCCTGCTGTTTCGCGTGGCCATCGCTAAATTTAGTTTGACTGCAGCGGTGAAATAGATGTCGTCGATGCTCAGCGATGGAAAGGCTTCTATTTCAGCAATCCTTGCGACTGCCTTCTCAGTATCGCCTTCAGCTTGCAGTTTTTGAACTTCTCTCAATGCAGCAAGCACAGGCTTGGACAGCGAACTTTCCTGTCCGGCCTCGGTGCTTTGGGCAAGGATAGGACTAGCAAAAAGACAGACGCTTGCAATGAGAACGGTCGCAATAATGCGGTGCGTCATTTTGAGTCCTCCACTCGTAGCTGCGGCTTTGCCGTTTACCAATGAGACAACGTGCCCGTCAACGGACAGCGTCAAGGCAAGCGGCGTAGGACCCACGCACGTTTCCAAGGCTTTGGCTGCGGCCCGACATAACGAACCCTTTGAGGTCCTCGGTTAACTATGTCGTTCAGCGTAGGCCTACCTCAGCTGGACCGTGCGCCTACCAGTGTCGGGCGTCGACCGCCGACTCCATACAGATTGACCTTAAGGCTCGACATCGCATTGACCAGCGCATTGGGCGCATAAACGACCGGACCGACAGGTGCGATGTTCGGGAAGCGTTCGAAGATTTTTTCAAACGACAAGCGCAGCTGCATTTGTGCAATCCGCGAGCCAAGGCACTTGTGCACCCCATGGCCGAAAGCGAGGTGCTTGTCATAATTATCGCGCATCATGTCGAACCGATTGGGGTCGGGGAATAGGCTTGGGTCGCGATTGGCGGCACCGTACCACATCACCACTTTTTCGTCCTTAGCGATCCGCTGACCGTTCAACTCTGTTTCTTCCAACGCGGTGCGGCGCATGTGTTTCACGGGGGAAACCAGACGCAGCGCTTCTTCTGCCATGCGCGGGATCAGCTTCGGGTCATCCAGCACCATTTGCCGCTGGTCTTGGAAGTCGTGGAGCAACTGGATTGTGCCAGTCAGCGAGTTGCGGCTGGTGTCGTTGCCAGCAAAGATAATCAAAAGCCAAGCACCATCGAGATGTTCTTGCGGCAATTCTTCCCCGCCCATTTTAGAGCGGGCAATTGCGGTCAATAGATCTTCGCGTGGGTTGGCGCGCCGATCGGCCATGACACCCTCACCATAGGCGAACATGGCGTCGACCATGTTGAAGAAGCGGAACGGAAATAGGGGCTCCTTTAGAATCGTCTGCCACGGGTTTGCCAAATATTGCGAGGCCATTTCGAGATAATGCATCCACTGCACAATCCGCGGCCGGTCTGCCTCATCAACACCGAGCATTTCACACAAGGTGAAGAGCGGGACTTGTTCGGCAAACATCTTCACAAAATCGACTTCTGGCCCCTTGCGCTCCATCTCGTCGAGCAAGCCGTCAATATGAGTGCTGACTTTGTCGCGGATCTTGGCGACATAGGCCGGGATGAAGAAGTCCTTCTGCTGGATACGGGCCTCCATATGCATGGGCGCATCCATATTGATCAGGGAATTGAGCGCGGCCGGGATCAGCTTCTTAGGCTTCCATTTATCCCGCGCCTGAATGCCTAAATTGATACTGCCGCGCTGCGACGAGAAAATCTGCGGATTGAGTTCAACCGACTTGATATCCTCATAGCGGGTGACCGACCAGAAGCCAGAGATGCCCCGATAGCCAGGGCTCCAATGCACCGGTGCTTCATTGCGAAGCTTCCGGTAGAACTCCCAAGGGTGCCCGCTTGTCCAAGAAGCTGGATCGCCCAGTTTAAACCCACTGATCAGCGGATAGGCCGCCGAATGAATTGGGTCTATCTGTCCTGTATCGATGAGAACATCGTCACTGATCAGCTGCATGGTTTTATAGCTTCCCTAGCATGGCGCGACAGTTCTATACCCGCCTCTTATAGACCGCTATATGTTGTCTTCGCACAGCGCGACAAGCCCATAGGCCAGTGTAGTGCATTCCTAACTGCGCGGTGCGCGTCATCAGCCCCTTTGGGACACATCGGCGCATGCGGCGATACCCTGCAAGTTGCCGCTGTGGTTGGAAAAAGATGCTTTTATCTGGACGCCCTTTGGTGCCCAGTCTGGTCACCCAACCGCTTTGAATAGCGTGGTCGCGTCCCGGCGCGCAGCGGACTTGACCCGTCAAATTGTCCACGAACAATCGAGGTTGGCCTTTGGTGCCGGCCGGGACAAAACAAAATCTATCCCACACCCAAATAACCCCAGCTATCCGGTCCCTGTTCGCAACAAAGAGGCCTTATCGTTTTAGCGGCGGTTCTGGTTGCGGAATGGATAAGCGGGAGAAAG
>JAJTGP010000180.1 GCA_021299265.1 Hyphomonadaceae bacterium
CGTTGCAGTTGGTGATGCGGCTTATTTGGGCGGTAAGCCACTCGACGCGGCGACCCTCGACCTCATTTTGGATCATGGTCGGATTGGGCTGTGTTGCGAAATGATGGGCCTGATTGGTGCGACGTTCGACATGACGCACGACTATCTCAAAACCCGCACGCAATTTGGCCAGCTGATCGGCTCGTTCCAATCCCTCCAGCACCGTGCCGCGGCCATGCTGGTTGAAATCGAGCTGACCAAGTCCTGCGTGGTGGCGGCCATTGACGCCATTGAACGCGGCAAGGGTATCGGCGAAGCCGTCAGCCTCGCAAAAGCCCGCGCCGGTGACACCTTACAATTGGTCACCAATGAGACGATTCAGATGCATGGCGGCATTGGCATGACCGACGCGCATGATAGTGGATTTTACTTGAAACGCGCGCGTGTTTTAGAAACCGTCTACGGATCAAGTGGCTTCCATCGAGACCGGTGGGCCAAGCTCAACGCTTATTAGGTTTTAGCGTGGCCTTTTTATCATAAAGAGCTGCCTTCAACGAAATTTAAATCACTTTGGTGTTGACTGGAGCTCTCAGTGTGTAAGGGGCTCCAAATGCGCCATTGTGTTTTGCATTTTCATCAAGGCTGCTGGGAACTCCCGGCGGACTTCGCACCAGATTCCTACGAAGTCGTTTTCACGTTCTTGGATCCGGAAGTGGCCCGCTCCACCGATGCCTTTGAAAGGCTAAAGGCCCTACTGCCAAACGCCAAGGTCATTGGATGTACGACCGGCGGCGAGATCGCCAATGGTCAGGCCTATGTCGGCGGTGGCTTTGCTGCCGTTCTTGGCTTTGACAATGTCAGCGTCCAAGTGGTTGAGGCCGATATTGACACCGCAAGCGAAAGCTTCGGCATCGGAGAAGCACTGGCAAACCGCTTTGACGGCGACGAATTGGCAGGCGTCTTTATCGTTTCCGACGGTGCACGCGTGAATGGCTCCGCTCTGGTCGAAGGCTTCCGCAGCGTATTAGGCCCCCATGCCTCGATCAACGGCGGCCTAGCTGGCGACGGCGACCGGTTCGGCGAAACCTTGGTTGGGTGTTCTGGCCCCATGAGCCCCGGGAAAGTGGTGGCCGTGGCCTTCTTCGGAACTGGCTTACGACTGCGCACGGGATCGTTCGGCGGCTGGGAAGTGTTTGGCCCGATGCGGAAGATCACCAAGTCCGAAGGCAATACGCTCTATCAACTAGACAACAAATCTGCCCTTGAGCTTTACAAGCGCTACCTCGGCGATGAAGCCGAGAAGCTGCCAGGCTCTGCGCTGTTCTACCCCCTGCAAGTCAGCAATCCAGCCAACCCCGCCGACAACGTGGTGCGGACAATTTTAGGTATTGACGAGGCAACCGGGGCAATGAACTTCGCTGGCGACATGCCCGAAGGGTGGACCGCGCAATTGATGGTAGGTGAAACCAATGGCCTGATTGAAGGCGCTGGCAAAGCTGGCCTTGCTGCTTCAGGTGGCGACAATCACGGCTTTGCTATGCTGGTTTCCTGTATCGGTCGGCGCTTGCTTCTGGGCCAGCGGGCCACGGAAGAAGTCCGCGCCGTCGTCGATGCACTCGGCGGGATCGCCCATGCCGGCTTCTATTCCTACGGCGAGATCTCGCCCAATGGCTTCCAAGGCACCTGCAACCTGCACAATCAAACCATGACCGTCACAGTGTTCGAGGCTGCCTAATGCACAGTTTGCTGGCGCGCCAGATCGAACAATGCACCGATCAAAATGGGAAAGTGGACCAAGATCAACTATTTGCGTTGATCTCGTCCGCCTATGATGATGATGCACGCGCGCGCCATCGCTTAGAGCGCTCCATTACCTTGATGTCCGAGGAAATGGCCGAGCTGAATACGCAAATCGCGATGGAAGCCCGCCAGACCATGACGCGCGGTATTCTTGAATCACGCGACGCCTTAATCACGTTAGATGCCGACAATCAGATTATTCTGATGAACCAGGCGGCCGCACAGGCCTTTGGCGTAGAAAATCCGCGCACCATCGCGGGCACCAAGATTGATCGATTCATTGACCCAACCCGCCTCAATGAGGGTCAAGTTAGCAATTTCAACGGACGCCATAGCGCTGGCCACGAGGTACCCATCTCAGCAACCTTCAGCGTTGGTATGGTTCAAGGCATGGCAATCCGCATCATTAACCTACGCGATGAGACAGAGCGGAGAGCCCGCGAAGAGGCCCTTGAGATTGCCAAGCAAACGGCAGAGCATGCCAATGAAGCCAAATCGAGCTTCTTGGCAATGATGAGCCATGAATTACGGACGCCGCTCAATGCCTTGCTGGGTTCTGCCGAACTGATGGCGCGCACGGCTCTGGACACGACACAAGCCAATTATGTGCGCATGTTCAATGAGGCCGGTCGTTTGATGATGGCGATGGTCAATGACGTTTTGGACTATGCCAAAATTGAAGCGGGCCAGCTGGAAATCGAAAAGCACCCGACCAGTCTGAAGCAATTAGCGCTTGAGCTCGAGACGCTTTGGGGGCCACCCGCGGCATCTAAAGGCCTCTATTTGAAGATTGATACGACCCATCTTGATTGGGATGTGGTGATTGGAGACCCCACGCGCTTGCGTCAGATTGTGTTTAATCTGGTGTCAAACGCGGTGAAATTTACCGTCTCCGGCGGTGTGACCATACGAATCAAAAGTGTGACTACCGGGCGGGACTGCCGGGTCGGCATTGACGTTGAAGATACCGGTGTTGGCATCCCACTTGATCGCCAAGTTTCGATCTTCAAGGCCTTTATTCAGGCCGATAGTACCATTACACGGCGTTTTGGCGGTACAGGCCTTGGCCTTGCGATTGCGAAGTCTCTGGCGCAACAGATGCAAGGCGATCTGACCCTGACATCTGCTCCCGGCAAGGGCTCGACCTTTTTGTTTGAGGGGCGGTTCGAAGCCACGCTTGAGCAGGAATCCGCGGCACATGAGGCGGCCCCGGAGACCGAGATCACGCGGCCCCTGCAAGTTTTGGCGGTCGATGATAATGCGCTGAACCGACAGATCCTTGCCGCGATGCTAGACCTTTGGCCCGTCGCCACAGTTTGGGCGACCAATGGCGTAGAAGCGCTAGAGGCGATGGAGCTGCAGGCCTTTGATGTCGTCTTAATGGATGTGCAAATGCCCATCATGGATGGCATGACCGCCACCCGCCGCGTGCGAGGGGGTCAGGGCATCAATCGCGATACCCCCATCGTCGCACTGACCGCTAATGCTCGAAATGAAGATCGTGCCATGTGTATGGCGTCGGGCATGACCGATTTTGTAGCCAAGCCGATCAGTGCAGAAGCGCTCGCCAGCGCCCTAATGCGGGCAACACAATTGAACGAGGTAGCTGAAGACGGCTCTCATTCAGAGAAAGCCTAAACCCAGCCTTATAACTTGAACCCTCGTTCAGCGCGCACTAGACCTAAACCCGAAGATGGATTTCAGGAATTGGGGGCGCTTTATGTTCAAATCTCGCTTGATGGTGGCCTTAATTGCCACAACCGCTTTAATCCCCGCAGCTGGTTTTGCGCAAAGTCAAAGTATCCCGCATGAAGAGCTAGGGGCGGTCGGCATTGTCCCGCCAGTTGAGCCCGAATTTTATTGGCCCGGTGCCAATTACGACCCAGCCGTCCCATCTCCAAAGAGCATTCTGGGCTATCAAATTGGCGAAGCCATCACGCCGCACGCCCAAATCATTCGCTATTTTGAAGCTTTGGCCGCTTATGCCCCCGATCAGATGAAGATTTTCGACTATGGTCGGTCGTGGCAAGGCAAGCGCTTGATCTACGCTGCGATCGGTAGCCCGGAAAAGATTGCCAACCTCGACGCCATTCAAGCCGATGCCCAGAAACTGGCAGACCCACGCAAGTTGGCAGCGGGAGAGGCCGAAGCCATTATCGCCCGCCATCCTGCTGTCGTCTGGTTAGCCTATTCGGTCCATGGTGACGAAATTGGGCCTGCGGATTCTTCGCTTCAACTTGCCTATCACTTGTTAGCCGCGCGCGGCGATCCACGTATGGCAGAGATCAAGCGCAATACGCTGGTGATCATCGTCCCCATCCAAAATCCTGATGGCCGTGATCGCTTTATCGGCACAAATCTCAACGCAACTGGCATGACACCCGACGGCGACCCGATGTCTGCAGAGCGCGACCAACCTTGGCCAGGTGGGCGCGTCAATCACATGCAGTTTGACTTAAACCGCGACTGGTTTGCCCTAACCCAGCCAGAAACCCGCGGGCACACAGCAGCGGTTTTGAAATATTTCCCCGTCGTGGTGGTCGACAGCCATGAAATGGGCAGCGACCGCAGCTTCTTCTTCCCGCCAGAAGCCCAGCCTATCAATCCCAATGTGACCGCTGAGCAGCTCGCGCTCAAAAACCTCTTGGGTCAAAACAATGGCCGCTGGTTTGATCAGTTCGGCCTGCCCTATTTCACGCGCGAGAGCTATGATTTGTTCTATCCAGGCTATGGCGACGGCTGGCCGACGGCACACGGCAGCATTGCCATGACGTTTGAGCAGGGCTCGTCTCGCGGCATGCTTGCGAAGCGTTCAGATGGCAGCCAGTTCGCCTTCCGCGACACCGTCAAAAGCCAATTCGTAGCCGTTTTGTCGACTTTGGAAGTGGCCGCCCGCGAACGTAGTCGGTTTGTCCGTTCCTTCTACGACTTCCGGCGCTCCGCGATTGCCGAAGGCAAGAGTGAGGCAGTGAAGTCCTATATTCTGCCAACCCAGACCGATCAGTCCAATACGGATAAAATGGCCGCTTTGCTCAGCCGACAGGGCATTGTAGTGAGCCGAGCCACCAGCAATTTCACCGCCTGTGGCCGCACCTATGCGGCGGGATCTTATGTAGTATCAGCCGCACAACCTGCAAAGCGCCTCATCCGTAACTTGTTGGAACAAGACACGGCGATGGAAGCAAGCTTTGTGGCTGAACAACAACGTCGTCGGCGCGCCGGTCTTAGCGACCAGATTTATGATGTCACCGGTTGGTCGCTACCTCTTCTCTACAATGTTGAGGTTGTTCCCTGCGCGACGGATCCTGCTGTGACGAGCCAGAAGGCCAGCACCGCAATGATTCAACCGGGCCAAGTGATCAATCCGGACGCAAAGGTCGCCTTCGTGGTGGCCTCTGGCTCAACTGCCACTTCGCGCTTTATGGCGAAGGCCTTGCAACAGGGCATTGTTCTGCGCACGATGGAGGAAGCCTTCACACTGGAAGGCAAGACCTATCCTGCGGGCAGCTTAGTCGTGGCGCGCAGCGAGAATGGTGCAGACCTTACCAAAAAGCTGGCAAACCTCGTGACCGAGACAGGGGCGATCTTGACTGGCTTTGACTCTTCCTGGGTCACCAATGGCCCAAGCTTGGGCTCTGACAAAGCAATAAAGCTGCGCAATCCGCGCATTCTTTTGGCGTGGGACAGCCCAACAGACCGCAATTCTGCAGGGGCTACACGCTACGTGCTAGAGCGGAAGTTTGGTGTACCCGTGACCCCGGTTAGGATACGGCGCTTGGCCAGCCAACCCTTAAGTGGCTATGACGTCGTGATCTTGCCGGATGGTGAGGGCAGCTATGGCGCGGCTTTAGGTGAAGCGGGCGCACGAAACCTGCGCACCTTTGTGCAGAATGGCGGGGTCCTGATCTCTCTGGGCACCGCAACGGGCTGGTTGGCAGACCCAGACGTGGATCTGATTGGCCTACGCCGCGAACAAGCCACAGTATCGGAAGCTGAAGCCAAGGGTCGCCTGCCTGAACCCAAAGCCAAAGCCGGGGCGTCTGGCGTTGATGGTATCAATTTCCCCGATGAGACCGCCTACATGCAGGCGATTGCTGAGACCAGCCGCGACCCTACGGAACTGGATGGGGCTATTTTGCGCGGCGAGACCGCAAAGGATCATTGGCTGACAGCGGGCATCGCGCCAACCCTGCACATGATGGTCGCTGGCTCTGACATCTATCGCCCACTAACCGCCGATGTCGGCGACAATGTCGTGCGTTTTGCTGGGCCAGACCAAGTTAAGGCCAGCGGCATTGTGTGGGATGATATTCGCAAGCAATTGGCCTTTAAGCCGGCGTTGGCCGTGCAGTCACGCGGACGCGGCTATGTCGTCGCCTTCACGATTGACCCGACTTATCGCGGCATGGCCGATGGTCTCGATTCGTTAGTGATGAACGCGATCTATTTCAGCGCGGCTAGGGCTCGCCCAGTGCGGTGAGCCTGCGCCGATGCCCTGCAAGCGGGGAAGTGGCAGGTGTAGGCTCTCCCCTCTCCCTTTGGGGTCGACCTATAGGTCGACGGGTTGGGGTGAGGGCCTTACACTCTCCTTGTTGACGTGCGCGTTGCGGAGGCCATGGTTGCATGGAGCAACGCGCCTTTGCGCAAAGCCCCCTCACCCCCGCCCCTCTCCCTCTTAGGGGGCGAGGGGAGTACTGCCCACCCACCACCTAAAAAACCCGCTTGACACGGATGGTGTATTACTATACCAACACACCAGAACGCTAGAACAGCAAGTTCTAGGTATTTGGGAGTTGTCTATGACGCAAGCTTGGCGCGACGATCAACCCATCTGGAGGCAGATCAAGGACCGGGTCCTGTCTGCCATCCTTGATGGTGGCATAAAAGAAGGAGAGCCCTTGCCGTCCGTTCGGCAAGTGGCTTTGGACCTTCAAGTCAATCCCCTGACGGTTTCAAAGGCCTATCAAGAATTGGCTGATGACGGACTGGTCGAACGTCGCCGTGGGCTTGGCATGTTTGTCATCGATGGCGCCCGCAAAGGCTTAAGCGCCAGCGAGCGAACCACCTTCCTGAAAGAAGAATGGCCGGTCGTGGTGACGCGTATCAAGCGCTTGGGCTTGAGCGCACAGGAATTGCTAAAAGAAGTTGAGGGGAATGGGCAATGACGGAAGTATTGATTTCGGCCAAGGGCTTGGCGAAAAATTATGGTAAGAAGCAAGCGCTGAAGCCGACCAACCTCGAAATCCCAGCTGGCCGGATTGTCGGTGTGATTGGGGCCAATGGGGCCGGTAAGTCCACCCTGCTCAACTGCCTGCTTGGCCTGTCTGACTATGAAGGCGATCTGCAGGTTATGGGCATGAACCCTTTGATGCAGCGCGCCGTCTTGATGGAGCAAGTCTGCTTCATCGCCGACGTTGCCACCCTGCCCCGCTGGGCAAAAGTGGCAGACCTTCTCGACTGGGTAGCGGGTCTACATCCTAAGTTTGACCAAGCCAAAGCAATCGCCCGCCTTAAGACCACCACAGTGCAACTGGACTCCAAGATTAAGGCCCTCTCCAAAGGCATGATCGTACAAGTACATTTGGCCATTGCTCTGGCAATTGATGCGCGCATTCTGGTGCTGGACGAGCCAACCTTGGGTCTCGACATCGTCAACCGCCGCGGCTTCTATGACGCCATCCTGTCCGACTTCTTTGATGAGACCCGCACCGTGATCATCACGACCCACCAGGTCGATGAAGTTGAGCCGATCTTGAGCCATGCGATCTTCATTCGCGATGGCGCCGTCACGCTCGACGCCTCAATGGATGTCGTGGCGGAACGCTTCTTGGCGGTGGATGTCCTCGACAATCAGAAAGCCGAAGCAGAAGCCCTGCGCCCGCTTTATGGCCGCTCGCTTCTGGGCCGCACCACCTTTGTATTCGATGGCGTGGCACCCGAGCAGCTAAAGACTTTTGGCGAACCGCGCCGGGTTGGCCTCGCCGATTTGTTTGTCGCTTTGGCGCAATAGGGGGAGATGATGATTACTGGCTTACTCTTTACCTTAGCCCAGCGTCAGGCACCGGCCGAAGGCCGTGCTTTTCCCGGCAAGGCTTTGACCCCAAAAGCGGGCGCTTCAAAGCTTGCCCTGATCCCCTCGAGCGGCGATATCGTCGTGAAATTGGCCCGGACGTCGGGCGTGGTTTTAGCGCTCGTTGGCTTGGCTCTTCTTGGCGTAGGCGGTGTGGAATGGTCGTTTGACCCCGCCATTGGCCTCAATATTCAAACTGCTGTTGTCAGCTTCACCCTTCCTGCGGGAGTGTTCTCATGAACAAATTTTTGACCCTCATTCGGCGGGATATCGCCGATAATCGCGGTGCTTTGGTCATCACCCCCATCGTGATCGCGGCCATTCTTTTGACCGTGACTTTGTTTGCAACCTTGACCGGCAATGCCCGCTTTGGCTTTGACCCCGAAGACTTTGCAGCCGCCAAACAAAATCCCGGCCTAAATAGTCAAGTCATCGTTGATACTCAAAAAGGTGCTGCAGTGGTCAAGCGTGGTCCAGATGGCAAGGTCACCATCATCACCAACGACGGCAAATCCAAGAGCCTAGATGATGCGATCGACCCCAAAACCAAGGCTGGCCTAGAGGCCATCCTGCCCGTCGGCACGGCTACCGCAGCGGTGCTGCCCTTGGCGATCGCCCTGATCTCCATCCTGTTTGTCTTGGCGGGGGCTTTGCATGACGAGCGTAAGGATCGCACCATCCTGTTCTGGAAGTCGATGCCGGTCAGCGACCTTCAGACCACCAGTGCGAAGCTTGTCTCGATTGTTGGCGTCGGTCTGTTCTTTGCCTTGGCCGTGACGATTGTCTTGCACGTCGCGATCACGGGCCTGGCGGTTGCCACCCTCGGCAATGTGGGCATCACCGGCATCAGCGCTGCAACGGTCTTCCTCAATGCCACAAAATTGTGGAGCGTGTTGGCGGTCGGGCTTCTGATCTATGTTGGCTGGGCTTTGCCAGTTTACGGCTGGGTGACCATGGTCAGCGCTTGGGCCCCTAAAATGCCCTTCGTCGCAGCCTTTGCCCCTCTGTTCGTTGTGCCCCTCGTCTATATGGCCATTGCCTATCGTGGTGATGACAATGACATGATCCTGAACGCCTTATGGGAACCTGCTGGCCGTCTGATTGGCGAACCCATGACTGACGGGATGAGCCGCATCGTTCAGCCCAGCAGTGACAATTTGCCTACGATCCCCGTCGCTGAGATCCTGGCCCAATTGTCGAGCAGCCTTGCCCAGCCCGGCTTCTGGATTGGCTTGGCCGTGGCGGGTGGTTTCATCTATGCCGCCAGCGAGATTCGCCGCCGCCGGGCACTCTAAGAAGCGGCAAGCCATTACAACAACAGGGCCATCGACCGCGCGTCGGTGGCCCTTTTTTCACCCCAATGACAAGGCGTAACCCATGACCGCAAGCACTTCGTTCTGGACACCTGCTCGGCTTACCGGCCTGCTTCTTTTGGGGGTGACACTCACCCATATGGCGGGCTTCCAGATCGCCAGCTCCTTTGCGGTCCCGGGTGACTTTGCAGCGACGGGTCTCAAGATCGCGCAACACGAAGGCCTCTATCGCTTGGCCCTGTTGAGCTACGGCGTCTCCAGCATCTTTAGCGTCGGGCTAGCGGTCACTTTCGCCCTGTGGATTGCACCTATCAGCCGATTGGGTGCAGGGCTGGTTCTGGGTTGGCGCTTGTTTGAGGCC
>JAJTGP010000246.1 GCA_021299265.1 Hyphomonadaceae bacterium
ATCACTGTCTTCGGCGGTTTCAAGCTCCGCTGCCGAGCAGAGCATGCCGTTGGACACCACACCGCGCACTGCCCGGGGCTCCAAAGTAATGCCGCTACCAGGAATATAGGTGCCCAAAGGCGCGTAAACGGTGGTCAGGCCCGGCCGCGCATTAGGTGCGCCGCAGACGATTTCCTTCATGCCTTCAAAGGTTTCGACTTGGCATACCTGCAAACGATCCGCATTCGGGTGCCGTTCTGCCGAGATAATCTTTGCGACTGAAAAAGCTTTCAGTTTGTCAGCTGGGTCTTCCCAATGCTCAACCTCTAGGCCCGCCATGGTCATGGCGTCCAACACGGCGGCTAGAGGGGCGTCGGTGGCCAAATGATCCTGCAGCCAAGACAAAGTGAATTTCATCGGTACAAATCCCTGAGGGAGCTAATCGGTTTAGTGGGCCTCAGCCCAATTCAGTGCGGCGCGCGCCTCTACCACCAAAGGAACAGACAAAGCCACTGCTGGTAGAGCAGCCTTCTCCATCACTTGGGCAACCAGAGCGCATGTCGCATCCGCTTGGCTTGAAGGCGCTTCAAATACAAGCTCGTCATGCACTTGGAGCAACATTCGAGCCTGTAATCCGGCGTCTTCCAGCGCTTTTGGCAAGCGGATCATGGCGCGCTTAATGATGTCGGCAGCTGCCCCTTGCAAGGGCGCATTGATGGCTTGGCGTTCGGCAAAGGCCTGTTCGGCTTGGCTTTTGGCATTTATGCCCGGCACCCAGCAGCGGCGGCCAAAGATGGTTTCGACATAGGCCTTTTCCCGCGCCATGGCCTTCATCTGGTCCATATAGGCCTGAATGCCGGGGAAGCGTTGCTTATAGGTGGCGATATAGTCGCGCGCTTCACCTTGTGGGATCGACAATTGTCGCGCCAAGCCAAAGGCCGAAATGCCATAAATGATGCCGAAGTTGATTGCCTTGGCCTTGCGTCGGACCATCGGGTCCATGCCTTCCAGTGGCACGCCAAACATTTCAGAAGCCGTCATCGCGTGAATATCATAGCCCTCGATAAAGGCCTTCTTCAATTGTGGAATATCGCCGACATGGGCGAGGAGGCGCAGCTCAATCTGGCTATAGTCGGCGGAGATCAAAACGTGGTCAGCCTCTGCCACAAAGGCGCGGCGGATCCTGCGCCCCTCTTCGGTACGGATCGGGATGTTCTGCAAATTGGGGTCGGTGGAGGACAGCCGCCCTGTGGCGGCACCCACCATATTGTAAGAGGTATGCACCCGCCCGGTTGTGGGGTCGATCGCATCCTTCAGATTGTCGGTATAGGTGCTCTTGAGCTTGGCCAATGTCCGCCAATCAACCAAGGTGCGCGGCAACTCATGGCCTTGGGCGGCCAGATCTTCCAAAGCATCGGCCCCCGTCGCCCACTGACCGGTCGCTGTTTTCTTGCCGCCGGGCAACGCCATTTTGCCAAACAAAATGTCACCTAATTGCTTGGGACTGCCCAGATTAAACACTTCGCCTGCCTGTTCGTGGGCTTGGGCTTCAAGGCCAATCATGCGCTGGGCAAAGTCGAGGGAAAGGCGGGAAAGCTCGGCCACATCGACTTTGACGCCCGCTTGCTCCATCCCGGCGATCACGGGCACCAAGGGCCGCTCGAGCGTTTCATAAACGGTGGTAGAGCGCTCCTGCACCAAGCGCGGCTTTAAAATATGCCAAAGGCGCAGGGTCACATCCGCATCTTCGGCGGCATAGGCGGTGGCCCGGTCGAGGGCCACTTGGTCAAAGCTGATCTGCGATTTTCCAGTGCCGCACACATCCTTAAAGGCGATGGGCTGGTGCGCCAAAAGCCGCAGCGACAAATCATCCATCCCGTGGGAATTGCGCCCGGCGTCTAGGGCGAAGCTCATCAGCATTGTGTCGTCAATCGGGCTGATGGCAATATCATGCTGGGCCATGACGGAGACATCATATTTCAGATTCTGGCCGATCTTTAGAACCGCATCATCTTCCAGCATGGGCTTTAAACGGGCCAGAACGTCGGCTAGGTCTAATTGGTTGGGCAATTTCGCGACCGTGTCTTGCCCGCCACCAAAAAGGTCCCCCGTGACGCCCACATCGCCCGCGCCGCGATGACCGACAGGGATGTAACATGCAATGCCGGGCTCTACCGCCAGCGATAGACCGACCAAGGTCCCGCTCACACTGTTGAGCGACGCAGTTTCGGTATCAAATGCGACATAGCCTTGCGCCTGAATGCGGGCGACCCAGTCGTCGAGACGCGTAAGGCTTGTGATGGTTTCATAGGCCTTGGTGTCAATGGGGCTATGAACAGATGGCGGTATCACTGCATGGCTTGCGGGCGCACCTTCTGCGTTCGGGACAGAAACGGCTCCAGCTGTGGTGATGCCAGCAGGCGCTGCGTCGCCATGATCGGCCTTGTCGGCAACATAGCCGTCGCGGCGAAGCCCCGCCTCAACCCGGCCGGTCAGCGTGCGCAATTCCATCTTGCGCAGGAAATCGAGTAGGACTGTCGGCTCGGGTTCGCGCACCCCAAAATGCTCCAGATGTTCTAGCACCGGAACATTATCCATCAAGGTGACGAGACGCTTAGAGATTTCGATCTGTTCCCGGAATTGGATCAAGGTCTCACGCCGCTTGGGCTGCTTGATTTCGCTTGCGCGGTCCAGAAGCGTTTCCAGATTACCATAAATGCCGAGCAATTCTGCCGCGGTCTTCACGCCGATCCCGGGTGCGCCCGGCACATTGTCGGTGCTGTCGCCAGCCAAGGATTGGACGTCGATTACTTGCTCGGGCGCGACGCCGAATTTCTCCATCACAGCCTCCGGCCCCATAGGCCGGTCCTTCATCGGATCGTAGAGAAAGATTTTGTCGGTAATCAGTTGCATCAAATCTTTGTCCGAGGACAGAATACGGACCTTGGCACCTTTCTCGGCAGCTTGCCGCGCATAGGTGGCGATCAGATCATCGGCCTCATAACCGGGAAGCTCAATCGAGGGCAGACCAAAGGCACGCGTCGCTTCTCGGATCATCGGGAATTGCGGCACCAAATCTTCCGGCGCAGGCGGCCGATTGGCTTTGTAAGCGGGGTAGATGTCATTACGAAAAGTTGGGCCAGATGCATCAAAGATCACGGCCAAATGGGTAGGCTGATCACCATCGCGCTCATCGGCCAACAGCTTGAAGATCATATTGCAAAAGCCCGACACCGCCCCAATGGGCGCGCCGTCGCTCTTGCGTGTTAGCGGCGGCAGGCCATGAAAGGCACGGAAGATGTAACCAGAGCCGTCAACAAGGGTTACGCGGGAATCGGGGCCTATAGGATGTGTCATGGCGTGATCTTAGGCCAGCGTGCTGCGACTTCCAATCCCAAAGTCTTTTGGCCGCACAGGGGCTTTAAGGCCGCATATGCGTGCTGACAGGCCCTGTCTGTAAGACGCGGCGGGCAAGGCCTGCCCATTCGCATAGGCGCGGGCGGGTGTCGCGCGGGTCGATGATTTCTTCGGCATAGAAGCTTTCAGCGGTGCGGAATGGACTGCGCAGGCCTTCCATCCAAGCCTTGATCTCTGCAAGTCTTGCAACCGGATCTGGATGGGCCTCCAACTCGCGGCGGAAGGCAGCCTCTACCCCGCCATCCATCGGCAAGCTGCCCCAATCGCCAGAAGGCCAGCAGAAGCGGGCCTTGGCGCGCGAGGGGTTAAACATGGCCGAGCCCGCCAGCCCATAGGCTTTGCGCATCACGACCGCACAGAAGGGCACGCGCGCTTGATAAATCGCGCTCATCGC
The DNA here is from genome assembly GCA_021299265.1 of Hyphomonadaceae bacterium. GTDB lineage: Bacteria > Pseudomonadota > Alphaproteobacteria > Caulobacterales > Aquidulcibacteraceae > Aquidulcibacter. Next base: position 3,791 of record JAJTGP010000246.1, read on the forward strand.
GCGGATGCCCGCACGGGTGACACCCGCCTGCTCATGCTTGCGCCCGACGGCAAAGCCCGGGCAATCGACAAAGTGGACGATGGGCAGGTGGAAGGTGTTCGCAAGGTCGACAAAGCGCTCCACCTTGCGGGCCGCATCCGCCGTCCACGCCCCGTCCAGCACATAAGGGTCACCCGCCATAATGGCGACGGGCCAACCATCAATCCGGGCAAGGCCGGTTATGATGGACCGCCCCCAAGCTTTGCCCATCTCAAAGAAGGTGCCGGCATCCACGCAAGCCTCGACAATCTTACGGCTCTTATAAGGGGTCACTCGGTCACGCGGCACGATGGAAAGCAGGAATTCCTCCTTCCGATCGGCGGGGTCTAAACTGGGTGCGCGCGCTGGCAAATCATCAACCGAGCCCGGCAGATAGGACAGGAAGCGCCGCGCATAGGCCATGGCCTCGGCTTCACTCTCGACCGCCTCATCCACCACGCCATTGCGGGCCTGAATTTCCCAGCCGCCCAAGCCTTCCTTATCAATGTCCTCGCCAATGGCCCGCGCAACCGGTGGGCCAGCGACAAAGACTTGGCTGAGGCCTTTGACCATCACCGAATAATGGCTGGCGGCCACCCGGCCTGCGCCGAGGCCAGCACAGGGGCCTAGTGCGAGGGAGACCACCGGGATCTGGCCCATATTGGCGACAACAACTTCCCAGCCCGGTGTCTCGGGAATGTAGGTGCGTGGGTCTTTTTCCAGCATCTTCACGCTGCCGCCGCCACCCGTGCCATCGACCATCCGGATTAAAGGCATGCGATATTCGCCTGCGAATTTTTCGGCCTGCACCATCTTTTGCCAGATGGCAGCGTCTGCCGCTCCACCGCGGACGGTGAAGTCGTCGGCGATAACGCCAACTGGGCGGCCATCAATCCGTCCGCGGCCTGTCACCATATTGGACGGCAAATAGCTTTTGAGCGAGCCATCGGGATGATAGTCTGCGACGCCAGCAATCTTGCCAATCTCGTGAAAGCTGCCGGGATCTAATAGCGCATCCACCCGCGCACGGGCAGTGGACTTGCCTTGGGCCAATTGGCGGGCCACGCGCTCTTCCCCGCCCATTTGTTCGGCAAGGGCCTCGCGGGCACGGAGTTGTTCGATCTCAGGTTTCCAGCTCATGGCTCGACTGTAACCAGACTTTTCAGGCGTGCAAACAACTAACCCATTATCCGACCAGCAAATAGTCCGCCAAGGCGCGCTTCTTGGCGGCATCCACGCCCAGGCGATCGAGATAGCCATCCAGTCCGCCGTCCCGTCGCGTCATCTCGGACCAAGCTTCGGCTAGGAAGTCCTGATGCACGCCAACCATCGGCATCAGGGCCTCTGGGTCAATATGCTTATCAAATTGGCTTCCCATCATCTTGGCATATTGGGCCAAGAGATTGGGGTCGTGGGCGACGTGATTGGTCAATAGATAATCATGTTCAATCCTCTCCAGATCGACACCCAGTGCATAGAGGATCAAGCCGCATAAGATTCCGGTCCGGTCTTTGCCTGCCGCACAATGGATGACGACCGGGCCTCTGCCAGCTGCCAAGCGGTTGAAGGTCTCGGTGAACAGCGTCAGGTGCTGGGGCTCCCAGGGGATGCGGCGATAGGATGACATCATGTGGTCATGGGTGGCTTGGTGCGTCAGATCGGTATCGCGGATGAATTGCAAATGCGGTGGCAGCGTCACCCCATCGCCATCGCCCAAGCTCGACGACAGGATTTCGATGGGGAGCCCGTCCAGCTGACTTGGTTGCATCTCGCGCTCATGCCCGCGACGCAGATCGACGACGAATTTAATCCCAGTGTCGCGGAACGTCGCTCGGCCCGCCTCGGTCACCTGCGCATAATTGGCAGAGCGGAAAAGTTTTCCCGCTTGCACAGTCTGGCCGGATTGGGTTGGATAGGTGCCAAAGTCGCGGAAATTGCGAACGCCTTCGACAAAAATGAATGGGGGCGGCAGAGATGAGGTCATCAGACGGACATGGACTACAGAACCGCGCGCTTCAAGACGTTTGACGGCCTAAATTTGGCTTGGACTGAGACTGGTTCGCCAAATGGTCGTCCGACTTTAGTTTTACATGGCTTTTTGGCCAGCGCTCAACTGAACTGGATCGAGCCCGGCTTGGCCGCTGCGATGGCCGCAACGGGCCGCCGCATCATCTTGCCAGACTTGCGCGGCCATGGACAATCGGACGCACCGACAGACCCGGCCGCTTATCCCAAGGACGCCCTGCCGCACGATCAAGAAGTCCTTTTGGCGCAATTTGGCATCACGGATTTTGACCTCATCGGCTATTCCTTGGGCGCACGCACGGCAGTGCGACTTTTGGCGCGTGGCCATGCGAGCCCGGCTAATGTCTTTTTAGGCGGGATGGGCGAAGCGGGCATCACCACCGTCGGTACACGGAAGGACTATTTTGAAGACGGCATCCGCAATGGCGCAAATGCGAAAGACGCGCGCGCAGGGGCCTATATCCAGGCGATCTTAAAGCAGCGCGGCATGAGCCCAGATGCCGCTTTAGGCGTTCTCTCCACCCAGGTCTCCACGTCGCCAGAGCAATTGGCGAAAATCAAAACCCCCGTACTTGTCGTCAATGGAGACCAAGACCGCGACAATGGTGACCCGATGGCCTTGGCTGCCGCGCTGGGCAATGCCACCTGTCAGCTGGTGCCCGGCAACCATTTAAGCGCTGTCGCGGAGCCCGCCTTCCGCGACGCTTTGGTTGCATTTTTGAGTTAGGGTCGGTGGTGGCCTAGCTACCCCTTCAGTCCCTTCAATCCCTTCGGTCCCTTCGGGACACATCGGCGCATGCGCCCTGCCCTCTCCCCATCGGAGAGGGGAGCAGCACCAATAGCCCCGCGTGGGAAACCACCGGGGGTACATCGGAAGAGAGGTACCGGGGCGCAGGGTTTGCGCCAAATGAGGTGGGCCAGATTAACGGACTGGCCCGGAATACGACGCTGACCATGCGCCCCGGCTAGATAAGTCTGTACGCCCAAGAGTGGG
>JAJTGP010000195.1 GCA_021299265.1 Hyphomonadaceae bacterium
AACAGGGCAAGCTGCCTGTGCTGATCCTTGCCAATGCGGACGCCAATCAACTAGGCCGCGTTTTGGAACGAGGGCCAACCCAGGTTCGCATGCAGGTGCAAGCCAAAGTGCAGCCTGAAGCCCAATCTGGCAATGTGATCGCCGAAATGCGCGGCACCGAACGGCCGGACGAATATGTCGTGTTGGCCTGCCATTTGGATTCGTGGGACCTTGGCACAGGTGCGCTCGACGACGCGGTCGGCTGCGGGATTGTGACGGCTGCGGCAAAACTCGTGCGCGATATTGCAGGGCCGCCCAAACGCTCCATCCGCATCATTTGGTATGGGGCCGAAGAGGTCGGCCTGATTGGTGCTGCGGCCCATGCCCAAGCGATGAAGGGGCAAGCCGATTCCTATGTGTTTGCGGCAGAATCTGATTCCGGTGACGGCAAAGTCTATCAGGCCGATTTCGGCTTTGGCGCGGGGACGGGCCCTGTGAAAGCCGCCATTGCCAAGGCGCTCAAACCCTTAGGTGTGGCGCGGGGTACCGACGATGCGCGCGGCCAGTCCGATATCTCCACCTTGCGGCCCTTGGGCGTGCCGGTGATGGATTTGCAGCAAGATGCTAGCAAATATTTCGCCATCCACCATACTCCGGATGACATTCTGGAGAAGGTTGATTTGGCCTCTGTCCGCCAGAATGTCGCCGTTTATGCCGTGACGGCTTGGTTTGCGGCGTGGACGACGCTTGATTTTCGGGCGCAATAGTCATCACCCGCATGGAAGATGACGAATTTGCCGACCTTGAGGCCATAGACGCCCCCGATGTCGCGCCCAGCCTGCAAGAAGTGGTCGTCTCGCCTGAGGCAGCGGGCGAGCGGCTGGATAAGTTCTTGTCGGAAGCCTTTCCGGCCCTTTCCCGCTCGCGCATCAAGCATTTGATCGAGGCAGCGCGGGTTTATCGCGATGGCGTCAAGGAGATGAATGTCTCGGCCAAAGTGAAAGCTGGCACGCACTATCGCATCGAAGTGCCACCGCCAGAGCCTGCTGAGCCACAAGCGGAAAACATCCCGCTGTCGATCCTCTATGAGGACGCCCATGTGCTGGTGGTGGATAAGCCGGCCGGCCTGTCGGTCCATCCGGCACCGGGTAATTGGAAGGGGACTTTGGTCAATGCCGTCCTGTGGCATGCCGGCGATAGCCTGAAAGTAGTGGGGGCGACGGGCAGACCCGGCATCGTGCATCGTTTGGACATGGACACCTCTGGCGTGATGGTGGTGTGTAAGAGCGAGTTTGCTTTGGCGTCACTGGGGCGGCAATTTCAGGATCGCACGATTTCACGCCGCTATCGCGCCTTTGGCGTCGGTCAGCCCAAGTCGCCTTGGGGCAAGACAGGGCGGGTTGATGCGCGCTTGGCACGTGACCCGCGCGACCGCAAGCGCATGGCCGTAGTGGCCGACACCGCCTCTGCTGGCAAGAATGCGGCGACCAATTATGAGATCGTCAAGCGCTTTGGCATTGGCCTGCAAGGCAATCCGGGCGCTGCTGCAACAGAAATGGTGTGCGTGTTAGAGACAGGCCGTACGCATCAAATCCGTGTCCACATGGCCCATATCGGCATGCCGCTGATCGGCGATCAGGTCTATGGCGACACCAAGGCCGCCCGCGCTTTGAACACCGCCTTGCCCGAAGACGTGCGCCTGAAGCGGCAAGCTTTACACGCTGAGACTCTGGCCTTTACCCATCCTGCTACGAGTGAGCGGATGAGCTTTCAAAGCGACTTACCAGAGGACTTACTGGCATTACGCGCCGCACTTTCCGACCTATAGTTTCTGCTCCTTAGAAAGGCCCCCACCATGATCTCGCGCCGAACTCTCTTAGCTACTGGAACAGCCACCATCGGTGTGGCGGGCCTGTCGATCCCCGCCCAAGCGCAAGAGGCTTCCGCGCCCTTGAACGCTTTGTTTGAAAGCTATTTCGACCAGACTTTAGTGCGCAATCCAGAGCGGGCGACGGGCCTAGGCGATAAGCGCGGGCAGGACCGTTGGAATGATGATTCAGACGCTTATGCGGCGCAAAACCTCGCGCTACAGGTCAAGACCAACCAAGAAGTGGCCGCCCTTGCCGCGACCCTAAAGCTGAACCCGACCGATGCCTTGAGTGTGCGCCTGTTCGACAAGCTGACCCAAAATGCCAAGGCCAATGCGCCTTACCGCGGCCATGCCTATGTGTTTGACCAACATAATGGCGCGCAATCGGGCATCCCAACCTTCTTGGCCAATAATCACACCGTGACGAACCTAGAGGATGCGCAGGCCTATATCGCCCGCCTTGAAGCCATGCCGGAGAAAGTCGGGGGCCTGCTGGCGCGCTCAGCGGACTCAGCCGCAAAAGGCATTACGCCGCCGCGCCATCTCTATGGCTTTGTGCTGTCCAACTGCACCAATCTCCTCGCCGGCGCACCCTTTACGGAGACCGGCAAGGATTCGGTTTTCTGGAGCGATATCAAAGGCAAGATCGATAAGACCACGCTCGATGCCGCCACCAAGGACCGCCTCAAAGCCCAAGCCCGCGCGGCTCTCGTAAACAAGGTCAAGCCGGCTTACGAGGCCATCATCGCGGAAATGACCAAGCAGCAAGCCAAAGCCCGCACCACGGATGGCGTGTGGGCACTGCCCGATGGCGAGGCCTATTATGCCGAGCGTTTGGCAACCCAAACCACGACCCGCCTAACCGCCAACGAGATCCATCAATTGGGTTTGGACGCGGTAGCCCGCATTCATGGCGAGATGGAAACCATCATGCGCAAAGTGGGCTTTACCGGCACGCGCGATGCCTTCTTCGACTTTATGGAGACCGATCCGCGCTTCTTTGTCGCCGACACAGTCGAGGGAAAGGCCTCTTATGTGGCCAAGGCGACCGCGCTGATCGACACGATGCGGAATCGTCTGCCGACCGCCTTTAATCTGATGCCGAAAGCGCCCTTGGAAGTCCGCGCAGTGGAGTCTTTCCGCGAAGCTTCGGCTGGTCTTGCCTTCTATAGCCGGCCCTCGGCCGACGGGAAGCGCCCCGGCTATTATTATGTAAATACTTTCAATGTGAAGGCGATCCCGACTTATCAGATGGAGGCCTTGGCCTATCATGAAGGCCTGCCGGGCCATCACATGCAGATTGCCATCGCGCAAGAATTGCAGGGCATCCCGCGTTTCCGCAAATTCTCGGGATTCACCGCCTATTCGGAAGGTTGGGGCCTTTATACCGAGCGTTTGGGCAAGGATATGGGCTTCTACCAAGACCCTTATTCAGACTTTGGTCGTCAAGTCCTCGAACTACGCCGCGCCATTCGCTTGGTGGTCGATACGGGCCTGCATGCCAAGCGCTGGCCGAAGGAGCAGGCGATTGCCTATATCCTCGCCAATCAACCGGGCGACCTTGAAAGTGCCACGCGCGATATCAACCGCTATATCGTCATGCCGGGCCAAGCCACGGCCTATATGATTGGCCAGATGGAGATTTTGCGCCTACGCGCGGATGCCCAGCGCCGCCTTGGCAGCCGCTATGACATCAAAAAATTCCACGACATCGTCCTCGGCAGCGGCTTTGTGCCCTTGGATGTCTTGAAGGAATTGGTGGAGGCGTGGGTGTAGGGTTAGAGGCCTGCACGGCACAGCTCAAGAAGGACTTGGACGCGGTTTTGGTGACTCCCAAGGTCACCAAAACCGCTTCTCGAGGATGATCGGGCGCTTTGGCGCGTCAAGTCCAAATTTCCAAAGGAAATTTGCCGAACCGGCGCAGCAAAGCTGCGGACTTGACCCGTCAAATCGCCCATAAACAATTGAATCAGGCATTTGGTCAGGCATAGCCGGGACCAAAGCCGTCCTAAGCAAAAGTGCTTAAAGGCTCGCAGAATTGCAATGGTCCTCGCAGGGTTCGGCCGCCCATCCCCACCCTCAAAACACGCGATATCTCTCTAAAGGCAGCCCTTCGCGTTCAATCATCTCATTGAGAGCTTCGAAGCCCGCTTTATTGGCCTTGGACCAAGCCTGCAGCAAAGTAGTTTCGTCTGGGTCGGCCAGTTTATGCTCTTGAGGTGTTGGCGTCGTCACGGAAGTCCACCTCACCCCGGCGCGATCATCAACTCGGGGCGGACGATGGCGTCGAAGTCTTCGCCGCTGATGCCCAGAGCAATGGCTTCCTCGCGCAGGGTGGTGCCGTTTTTATGCGCGGTTTTGGCGACTTTGGCGGCCAGATCATAGCCATATTTTTCCTTCAACGGCGTCACCAGCATCAAGGAATTGGCGAGGCCTTTGGCAATGTTATCAAGGCGCGGTTCAATGCCCACAACGCAATTGTCGGTGAAGCTGACAGCCGCATCGCCCAAAAGCTGGACTGATTGCAGGAAATTATAGGCCATCATCGGGTTGAACACATTGAGTTCGAAATGGCCTTGGCTGCCGGCAAAGGCGATGGCGGCATTATTGCCCAGAATATGGGCGCAGACTTGCGTCAAAGCCTCACACTGGGTCGGGTTGACCTTGCCGGGCATGATGGAGCTGCCGGGCTCATTTTCCGGCAAAGCCAATTCGCCCAAGCCCGCGCGTGGGCCAGAGCCTAAGAAGCGGATGTCATTGGCGATTTTAAAGCAGCTCATCGCCACAGTGGTGATCGCCCCATGAGTGAAGACCATGGCGTCATGGGCGGCGAGGGCCTCAAACTTATTGGGCGCGCTGGTAAAGGGGAGGCCCGTCAGGCCCGCAATTTCTGTCGCGACAGCATCGGCAAAGCCAACGGGGGAGGCAAGGCCTGTGCCCACAGCGGTACCGCCTTGGGCCAATTCCATCAAGGCTGGCAAGGTCTGGCGGATGCGGGCGATGCCATTTTCAATTTGCTTGGCATAGCCGGAAAATTCTTGGCCCAAGGTGACAGGCGTTGCGTCTTGGGTATGGGTGCGGCCGATCTTGATGATATCGGCCCAAGCTTTTGCTTTAGCGTCCAAGGCGGCGTGCAAATGCGTTAAAGCCGGCAACAAATGGTGGGTGACCTCGACCGCGCAAGCAATATGCATAGCGGTCGGGAAGGTATCGTTGGAGCTTTGGCTCATATTCACATGATCATTGGGGTGGACGGGCTTTTTTGAGCCCATTTCGCCGCCCAGCATTTCAATCGCGCGGTTGGAGATGACTTCATTGGCATTCATATTGGACTGGGTGCCAGAGCCGGTTTGCCAGACCACCAGCGGGAAATGGTCATTTAGCTTGCCGTCAATCACCTCTTGAGCGGCCTTAATGATGACCTCGCCCAGCTCCTTATCCATCTTGCCCAGTTTCATATTGGCAAGGGCTGCAGCTTGCTTGACGATGCCGAGCGCTTTGACGATCGACAAAGGCTGTTTTTCCCAGCCAATTTTGAAATTGCCGAGCGAGCGTTCGGCCTGCGCACCCCAATAGCGGTCAGAAGCCACTTCAATGGGTCCAAAAGTATCGGTTTCGGTGCGCGTGCTCATGGGGTGCCTCTCCTTAATTCTTCCGCCCGTGCTTAAAGCTGTTGGCTATGGCTTTGAAGGGGCTTGTGCTGCGGGCTCTGCAGATTTGGCTGTGGCAACAGGTTCCATATCGACGATGATGTTGGTTGGGCGATCAATTGGGAAGAACCGCACTCGTGAGTCTCCAATCATCACATCTTTGTATAGCGGTTCAACGGTGCGGATATCGCCTTTCTCAATGTCCTGTACGACCTTATTCGGCTTGGCCTCGACATCGGTGCGAAGCGTGATCCATGCGTCAGCTTTACGCCTAAACCCGACAACGCTTCCGGATGAGGTCATGATGATCACTTCCGGCTTCGTATCGCCATCCAAATCGAGCAGAGCTGCTTTGCAGGTAGGCTGGTCTTTTGCAGGCTTTGTGGCAAGGCAGCTGGGCACCCTGAGGTCCGTTTCGTTGTCAAACTTCTGCGCAATAAAACTGGCGGGAAGGCCCGCGCCCTTAGGCGCTACTACCTCCAACTTCGACAGATCAGGACGCTCTACCTCTTGGGATTCGTCGCCGCCACGATACCGAGGCCGAGGCCCTAAAGTTTCCGCTTTTGCGCTGGCCGCCATTTTTGCAATCCGCGTATCGGGTGATTGGATCAGCGGGTCGATGGCCTTTCGGCCATAAGTGCCGGTGTCATAGCGCAAGAACCACCAATCAAACTTTTCAGGCTTTACCAGGCCCGAGGTGAGGCGTTTGACTTGATTATCCACACTCAAGCGGGCAGGCGAGGCCAGCGGCGTCAGAATGGCGATGAAAACGACGCATTTGAAAACCGCCAAGCCGATATTGAGGGGCTTTAGAAGCTCCATCCACGGCCCACGCCAGAAAACGGCGGCGCTATAGCCAAGGCCATAGGCCAAGGCGATTACCACGACCATGCCCGCTAACGTGCGATCAATCGTAAGGCCATATTGATTGATCCGCAGGCCAAGGCTCCACGCTGCCAAAACGGCAAAGACCAACAATAGAAGGGCTGCCAGCCGCACGCACCATTTCAAGACGACTTGCACCTTGCGGTCGGTCTCGCCTTGTTGGAAGGCCGCATTGATCAACAGCACAAAGCCAATGCACGCGCTCAAAAGTGTGGCTGTTGCGGCCTTTGTGTCCCACAAGGGCTGCAAGCCACTGAAGACGAGGCTGACGGCAAAGATCGCCCCGATCAGGGTAATGACGGGTAAGAGCCAAGCCAGAACGCCCAAGGCGAGGCCGCGAACATTGGCCAATAGCTTGGGCTGGATGTCGCCCAAATGCACGGCACTGGCAAAAGCCAAGCCCGTGATGGGGAAGGCGAAATACTCATTCTTCAATAAGTCTTCGAGCCAATTGAAGCCGATGAAGCCCAATAGGGCCGCGCCCATCCACAAAATGCCCCAGAACAACAGTGTAAAGCCAATCGCTAGGATCAATTGGACGCCGCGCTTCCACGCCTCGTCAAAATAAAGTTCGTAAGGTGCAAAGGGCTTACCGGCCTGATCGGCACTGGACACCAATTCATTGGCGATGAAGGTGAGGGCCAGTAAAATCAGGATCGATTGCAATTCGCTTGAATTGCCATCACCCGAATAAATCCGCACATGCCAGAGGATGAAGCAGAGCATAGCTGCGGCGATGGCTGACCAAATTGCGAGGCTCACCCGCCGCATCACCGCTGCCCCGGCCCAGAGGATAAAGGCAACCAGTGTCAAAGTCTGCGCCAGGACTTCCCGCCAATCCTGTCGCAACAAGGTATCTGCGCTTCGGCTAACCTCATCAGCAATCAAGAAAGCGACGATCAGGCCAATAAAAAAGCCGACACCAAGGCGGAGGAACAAAACTGCGCGCTCTGGAAGAGGTTGGCTTTTAGAAATCATCACGATCACTCCATCAGGCAGGCAATGGCCTGTCTTGCCACGTTTCCAAATCCGGCGCATCCAATTAAGGTAGCCGCATGAGTGATGACACACCCCTTTGGCAAAAAATGGCGACAGCCGGTGCCATGATGATTCAAGGCACACCGCAGGCACGCGCTTTGGGCATGCGCGTGATTGCCATCACCGAAGCCCGCGCGGTCGTTGAAGTGGATTGGCGCGAGGATTTGGTCGGCGATCCTGAAACCGGGGTGATCGCCTCGGGCGTTGTGACGACCTTGTTAGACAATACGTGCGGCGTCGCGGCCTTTGCGGCGCTGAGCGAGCCCATGTCGACCGCCACCCTCGATCTGCGGATCGACTATATGCGCCCGGCCAAGAAAGGCGCGA
>JAJTGP010000020.1 GCA_021299265.1 Hyphomonadaceae bacterium
CTACTTTGAAACGGCAGCCGACGAATGGCAGGCTTTGCGCCGCTTGCACCAGCCAGAGGCTTTGGTTGAAGCCCATCTCGTCAAGGCAGTCGTCGGGCTTGATTTTGGTCTGCACATTGATTTGGGATCGGGCACGGGCCGCATGATCGAGTTGTTTGCGCCCCAAGCGCGGCGCGCGGAGGGGGTTGATTCCAGTCGCAAGATGTTGGCTCTTGCCCGCGCCCGACTGGACGATACTGGCAGCGGACAAGCTTCTGTGCGTCAAGCCGATATTCTGGGGCTGCCGTATGAGGATGATTGCGCCGACCTCGTAACGATTCACCAAGTCCTGCATTATTTGCCTGAGCCTCAGGCCGCCATCAAAGAAGCCGCCCGCATCCTGAAGCCCGGGGGTACTTTGCTGATTGCAGATTTTGCGCCGCATGCTTTTGAAGAATTGCGCCAAGTCCATGCCCATCGCCGTCTTGGCTTCCCCGATCAGGAAGTCACGCAGTGGTGCGAACAATTCGGATTGGTTGTGCACGCAGTTGAGCATATTGCCCCCGAAGAAGGTCAGTCAGGGCTGGCAGTCACCTTATGGAAGGCGGAGCTGCCCCTGACAAGTGCGCCACCAGCCGTAAAAGAACAATTAGAATTCAGGATCACATCATGAGCCAGCCCACGATTTCTTTTGAGTTTTTCCCGCCCAAGTCTGAGGCGATGGAGGCTAAATTGTGGGATGCTGTTTCCCGTTTAGCACCTCTGGCCCCAGACTTTGTATCGGTGACTTACGGCGCTGGCGGCTCTACCCGTGAACGTACCCATCGAACAGTAAAGCGCATCTTGGATGAGACCAGCCTGCAACCTGCAGCCCATTTGACCTGCGTTGCCGCGTCTAAGGCGGAAGTAGATGAGGTGCTGCGGGAATATTGGGCGGCAGGCGTGCGTCACATTGTGGCCCTGCGTGGGGATCCCCCAACCGGTGTCGGCACCGCATTTGAGCCCCATCCCGATGGGTATGTGAATGCTACTGAAGTAACAGCTGCAGCCCGACGCATTGCGGACTTTGACGTATCGGTCAGCTTTTATCCTGAGAAGCATCCTGAAAGCCCGAGCCTCCAGCATGATATCGACGTGTTGAAGGCCAAGATCGATTCGGGTGCCACGCGTGCGATCAGCCAGTTCTTTTGTGAAGCAGATGTCTATTTGCGCTTCCGCGATGCGGCGGCCAAAGCTGGCATCACCCTTCCGTTGCTGCCTGGCATCATGCCGGTTGGCAATGTCGCTGGTTATACACGTATGGCTACCTCGACCGGCACCAGCATTCCTGCTTGGTTTGCGGAAGCCTTTGACGGCCTCGACCAAAGCCCAGAGGTTCGTGACATGGTAGCCGCTTCTGTCGCGGCTGACCTGTGCTTGAAGCTGCAGGCCGAAGGCGTGGACCGTTTCCATTTCTATACCCTCAACCGGGCAGAGCTCTCGCTGGCAACCTGCCGTCGGTTGGGCCTTAAAACGCCTGTCACCGAGAAGGATGCGGCATGACCCATTTCCCGAGCCGCCAAGACCGATTGGCCAAAATTGAAGCCATCGCTCAAGACCGTATCCTGATTTTGGACGGTGCGATGGGCACAATGATCCAGACGTTTAAACTGGAAGAAGATGATTATCGCGGCGCCCGCTTTGCCGATCATGGCCATCCGTTGAAGGGCAATAATGATCTGTTGGTTATCACCAAGCCAGACATTATTTTGGGCATACATGAGGCCTTTTTGAAGGCTGGTGCAGACCTCATCTCGACCAATAGCTTCAATGCGACCACGATCAGTCAAGCCGATTATGCGCTGGAACCCCTTGCTTATGAGCTGAATTTCGAAGCCGCCAAGCTTGCCCGTCAGGCGTGTTTGGCGTTTGAAACGGCCGATGCGCCAAAGGCCGTTGTCGGTTCCATCGGGCCAACAAATAAGACTTTGTCTTTGTCTCCGGATGTGAATGATCCTAGTTATCGCGCGGCTTCCTTTGATGAAATGGTTGTTGCTTATCGGGAACAAACTTTGGGTCTTCTCGATGGTGGAGTCGATTTCCTGATGGTTGAGACCATTTTCGACACCCTGGTGGCCAAGGCCGCGCTTTATGCGATTTCTGAGGTGTTGGAAGAGCGCGGTGAGGCCGTGCCAGTTATGATTTCCGGCACCATCACCGACCGTTCGGGGCGGACTTTGTCTGGCCAGACCGTCGAAGCCTTCTGGAACGCCGTTCGCCATGTGAACCCTTGGTCTATTGGTCTGAATTGCGCCTTGGGCCCTAATGAGATGCGGCCCTTCTTGGCAGAATTGTCGCGCGTCGCAACCTGTCGGGTCTCGGTCTATCCTAATGCCGGTCTGCCAAACGCCTTTGGTGGCTATGACGAGACACCCGATGACATGTGCCACACCATGACGCCTTGGGCGCAAGAGGGACTGGTCAATGTGATGGGGGGATGCTGCGGCACGACGCCAGACCATATTCATCACATCGCCCACGCCGCCAGCCATGGTAAGCCGCGCGTCGCCCCTGCGATCCAAACCGCCTTGAGGCTTTCTGGCCTTGAACCCTTTACCGCTGCAGCGTGATAGAGAACAATTTGACCAATCCTTTTTCTAACTTTGTCATCGTCGGCGAGCGGACCAATGTGACCGGCTCCGCCAAGTTCCGTAAGCTCATTGAAAATGACGATTATACCGCTGCTTTGGCCGTCGCGCTGCAACAAGTTGAGAGTGGGGCCAATGTGCTCGACATCAATATGGATGCGGCGCTGATCGATGGCGTGAAGGCGATGACGACCTTCTTGAACCTGATCTCTGTAGAGCCCGATATCGCCAAAGTGCCTCTGATGATCGACAGCTCCAAATGGGAGATTATTGAGGCGGGCCTGAAATGTACCCAAGGCAAGCCCATCGTAAACTCTATCTCGATGAAGGAAGGTGAGGCGCAATTCTTGGCTCAAGCCAAGAAGGTTCGCCGCTATGGGGCTGCCGCCGTCGTCATGGCGTTCGATGAATTGGGCCAAGCCGATACAGTTGATCGCAAGGTCGAGATTTGCACCCGCGCCTATCATCTCTTGCGCGACAAGCTGGACTTTCCGCCCGAAGATATCATTTTCGACCCCAATATCTTTGCGGTCGCGACCGGCATTGAAGAGCATAATGATTATGGTGTCGCCTTTATCGAAGCGACGCGCATCATTCGCGAAACCTTGCCCCATGCCCATGTTTCGGGTGGGGTCTCCAACGTGTCTTTCTCGTTCCGGGGTAATGAGCCGGTGCGCGAGGCCATGCACGCGGTCTTCCTCTATCACGCGATCAAAGCCGGCATGGATATGGGGATCGTCAATGCTGGCCAATTGGCGGTCTATGATTCCATCGATTTGGAACTGCGCGAGCGGTGCGAAGATGTGATCTTGAACCGTCGCGCTGATTCGACAGAGCGCTTGCTGGAGACCGCCGAAAACTATCGCGGCAAAGAAGGTCAGAAGGCAGCGGTCAAGGATATGACTTGGCGCGAAGCACCGGTGCGGGAACGGCTTGCGCATTCCCTGGTACACGGCATCACTGAGTTCATCGTCGAAGATACTGAAGCCGCGCGCCTCGAAGTCGATAGGCCGCTGCATGTGATCGAAGGGCCGTTGATGGACGGGATGAATGTGGTTGGCGACCTGTTTGGCTCGGGCAAAATGTTCTTGCCGCAAGTGGTCAAGTCCGCCCGCGTGATGAAGCAAGCTGTGGCCCATCTTTTGCCCTATATGGAAGAAGAAAAGTTGCGCCTTGGCACCCAAGATCAGGCAGCAGGTAAAGTCCTGATGGCGACCGTGAAGGGCGATGTGCACGATATTGGCAAGAATATCGTCGGTGTTGTGCTGCAATGTAATGGCTTTGACGTCGTTGACCTTGGCGTCATGGTCAGTTGCGAGAAGATCCTTGAAGCCGCACGCGAGCATAAGGTTGATATCATCGGCCTGTCTGGCCTGATCACCCCCAGTTTGGACGAAATGAGCTGGGTTGCGAGTGAGATGGAGCGTCAGGGCTTTGGCGACATGCCCTTGCTGATCGGCGGGGCCACCACCTCGCGCACCCATACCGCCGTCAAGATCGCGCCCAATTATAAGGGACCTGTGCTCTATGTGACCGACGCCAGCCGTGCGGTCCCTGTTGTGCAAAAGCTGTTGGGCGATGATCGCCAAGATCTGATCCAAGAGACGCGCGAGGATCAAGAGCGCGCCCGTCTTGCCCACTTTGCCGGCCAAGATAAGCGCCCGCGTGCGACTTTGGCGGCGGCGCGCGCCAATGCGGCCAAGCTCGACTTTACCGATTATGCTCCGCCTAAGCCTGGCTTCATCGGCACTCAAGTGTTTGACGATTATCCGCTCGCCGACTTGGTGCCCGTCATCGACTGGACGCCGTTTTTTGCCACTTGGGAATTGCACGGCAAATTCCCAGCCATCCTCGAAGATGAGATTGTCGGCGAGGCGGCCAAGCCGCTCTATGCCGATGCGCGTGCGATGCTGGACAAGATGGTCGCTGAAAAATGGGTCACGGCCAAGGGTGTGATCGGTTTCTGGCCTGCCAATCGGGTTGGAGATGATATTGCCATCTGGCAAGACGAAGGCCGCACGAAGCGGGAGGTAACCTTCCACACCTTGCGCCAGCAAATGATCAAGAGCGCTGGCAGCGCCAATTTGGCTCTGGCAGATTTTGTTGCCCCAGAGGGCGTTGATGATTGGATTGGTGGCTTTGCGGTTACCGCAGGTCACGGCGAGCGCGAGCGCACCCAAGCCTTTAAAGACGCCAATGATGATTA
>JAJTGP010000055.1 GCA_021299265.1 Hyphomonadaceae bacterium
CTGCGGCGTATTAAGGTCGTCGCATAGCGCAAGCATCACTTCAATCGGCTCTCGGTCATCGTTTGGGATAGCAGCGGCCAACCACCTGCGCAGCGTCTTTGCGCATTGATTTAGCTCTGCTATGCTGAAATCCTTCGGCTTTCGGTAATGCGTTTGCAGCATGGCAAGCCGGATAGACAACCCTCGCATATCTTCTTCTGTGACTTGGTATTCACTCATGTCTCTTCCTTTGGCTGGGGCTGGTGTTCGCGGCAGGATAGCGAGGCATACGTAAGCGGCCTTCCGACTCTCAGGTCCCCCTTGTCGCCTCCATAGGTAAACCATCCCCCAACGGGAGGGTTCAGCATACACTGCCCCGCCCCGGGAAAATCGCGATGAATCTCCGGGAAATCCGCAAACCACCGGCACCTCTTGCATGTGTCAGACATCACATCACCTCACGTTCGGGCTTGGGGGCGGCGTCGCTTTGGCTTGCCCCCGCGCTGCTTACGCAAATGCACTAGCACGAATTCCAGAATGACGATTGGGTCATCAGGAACTTCCTTATCAGTGAAGGCAGACAGAATGCCAGAAACGCGCCCCGCCATGTTTGTCATCAGCAAAAGGCTGAATTCGATTTTGTCTGCCTCTGTTTCCAGCAGACACAAACTATCGAAAATGGCGCGCTCAATCTTCGCATCAGCGTGCGTAACAAGATCTTTGACCAAGGTCGGCATTACACCACTCCATAAGATTTGCATGTGTCAGACATCACATCACCTCACGTTCCGGCCGGGGGGGGGGGGCGCAACTGCTGTGCGGCCTTCACAAGATCATCAAGCGCCCAACCAATGTTTGCGGGCCGCGAATTTTCGCCCCATGTTTCATCGGCACTGCTCGGTGTATTCAACAAGCGACCCCATGCTGTTTCACCAGTCCTTTGGTCAACAATAGTCTTCTCAAGGGCCACCATCATATTAATGCGTGAGCACAGGCGTTTGATGTGCCCAAGCGGGTCGCCCGCCCCACCTGAAATCACAGAGACAAGGAAATCAGCCTGGAATGGGTGCAAACCTAAGCCTTGATTGAAGGCTCCACTGGCGTCTTTCATGCCGGTTGTCAGCATGGCCCGAACGCCATCCGCCCTGATCTTATCGAGCTTGTCGATTTCGCGAAGCACTTGAAGGCGAACATCTGACATCACTTCACCTCACGTTCCGGGTGGGGAATTCGTTGTGCTCGACGCCATCGAGCAGGCGACCGGCGCGAGCCTTGCCGACAGCGTGCAGCGGCAGTTGTTCGATGTGCCAAATCCCCTTTGATGTTGGCAGTGCCAAATAAGGGTTATGCTCCCACTGACACTCCGGGAACCACTCACCCCATTGCTTGAAGAAGAACGACATGCCATGAGCGGCGCATTGGTCGCGCAACGAGCGCGCCCAATCCGGGTGCATGGGCCGCGCGCCGGGGCCGCTCTCCCCGCCCGTGATGATCCATGACGGCATGATGTCGGCGGGGATAGGCCCGAGGTCTTCAAGCAGCGGCTCTGCCGACCAAAAGTGAACGACTGCGGGGATCGTTTTCAGCGCCTTGCCGCGCCGAAGCATCTCCTCGCGGTTCTCCGTGCTCACACCAAGCCAGACATTGTGCCAGCCATTGCCCCAGTCAGGCGGCAGCATCTTCGCGATGTTCGGCGGGCGCTTCGTGAGGAGAAGCCAGTCGAGGTGTGGCGTCGCGCGGATCAAGCGGAAAAGGTCTTCCCGCCATTCGCTTGGCACCTGATTGTCAAAGACGTCCGCAAGTGATGAGCAGAAGACGCGGTAGCGGATGCCATTCTCCCCCGCCTCGCGGTTCCAGATCAGCGGCTTCCGCCGATTGGCCTCGGTCGTGAGCCGCCTCTGACCTTCCCAGAGCGCCCCGTTCCCCGTCCGCTTCGCCCAGCCCTCCGCATAGCAATGGTCGCATGCAGGGCTGATCTTCGTGCAGCCGGTCCAGTGGTTGTGCGTGTGGTCGGTCCACTCGATCTTAGAGTTCTCAGCCATCACATCACCTCACGTTCGGGCTGGGGGTGAATAACGCGAAATTCAATCCGCGTGACCTCGCTTTCGTGCGTGCAGCATCATCACGGACGCGGATTCATCAGGCGGGGCATGGTTAGTCGCGTTCCGCCATGGCTCGACAAAAGACCGCACAAAGGGCAAGGGCAGGCGTTTCAGCATCGGCATAAATCGCAGTTCTTAGTGCCGGGTCTATCTTGTCCTTTGCTGGGATCGGGTCTAGCATGGCTTTTGTCCCAATTTCACGCCGCAAAGCCGCCCACTTGCTATCCGGAAACTCCCGCTCGATCAGCGCCGTGATGGCGTCGAGAGAGGCTGTTAAAAGGGGCATCACAGTGTAGTGCTGGATAAGGACGTGTCCGCCGTTGTTGGCAGGGTCAGCGTTGAAAAACACGGTTCCCTCACCATAGCTCTTTCTCAGGCGCGCGCCGGGATGGTCTTCCGTAAATTCGTGAGCCGCTCTTCCGCCATAGATAAGGGCTCCGATTAGCCCATCAATCTCTCGATTTGATTCCGTAGCCTTTTCGATCCGCTCAGCAAGAGCAAGCCATTCTTCGCGCGTCATCACGATGCCTCCTCAACAAAGACGAGGGAGCCCGGAACAAGATTGAGGAGAGGGCATTCAAGATTATCTGGGAAAATCTCCCGCCAATGTTTGTGGCACTCATCCTCAATCTCCTGATTGGTCGCGCGAAGGCGAACGAAAACGGTCCCACACAACGCCTCTTTCTTGCCGGGAAACTGGAAAACGAAACACCACGCTCTTCCGTTCGGTTGGTCCTCGTGCCCTATCATCACGCGACCTCCGGCTTGATCCAACCTTCGCGCGTCGCGCTCATCGCATTACCTCCTATGTTTGTCACTTATACATCTTGTAGGGATCGACCACATAGTTGGCCGGGAGGCGACTGATATCGAGCTTCCTCCCTACCTTCTCAAAGAACTCCTCAACGTCCTCCAAAGTGGCCATGAAAGAGCTGTAAGCCCCAAGGCCCTTATCGGAAGCCACCCACCTGAAGACCCCATTATCGCCGATCTCGATGGCCTCCCATGAACCATCTTCAAAATCCCGGTTTGTTGCCAGGCGCTTCATTTCCCGCTCCTCACTTCCTCAGCGGCCTTTTTTAAATCAGTTGCGATCTGTTCATAAATCTCTTTCATCTTCTGACACGTCGCCTTTGCTGCTTTGTCAGACGCAAAATCGGAAAGGCTAA
>JAJTGP010000126.1 GCA_021299265.1 Hyphomonadaceae bacterium
CGCGTCATCGTGCCAGGCCTAAAGATCAACATGGGCAGCGAGCGCCACGTCTTGGAGTCCAAATGCGTGATGCCATGCACCACCTCCTCCAACACATGCAGGAACGAGCGATGCACATGGGCGGACTGACCACAGGCGTGGCAATAGTCGCCGGTCAAGATCGCCCCGCAATTCTTACAAGCGGTACCGATCAGCTCGTTATGGTGCTTACCCGCACTGCCCGAAGGCGCGTCAACAGGCAAAGGGCCTGTATTTTCTAGATTAAGTTCTGCCGCACCGTCCATGACCGCCCCTCGTCCGCCGGTCTAGCTTTGGCTGGGCGAGGCAATGCGGTCAAGACCCTTTCAGGACCGATTGGTCCAAGCTGGCGGCCTTTTTTCAAGAAAAGCCGCGAGGCCTTCTTGGCCCTCGGCACTCGCGCGGCGCTTGGCGATCCGTTTGGCCGTGTCATGGGCAAGGTGGATGTCGATTGGCCTGTCCGCCACATCGCGGACCAATTGCTTGGCCTCACGCACGGCTTCAGGTGCCGCAGTAAAGGCCAAGTCAGCAAGCTTTTCTTCCCGCTTGGCCAAATCATCAAGGTCGGCTGCCACTTCCTGTATCAATCCCAGTGCCAAGGCGCGCTCGGCATCAAAAGGCATGGCGGTGGCAAACAAGGCGCGCGCTTGACGGGCCCCAATGGCTTCGACCACATAGGGCGAGATGGTAGCAGGTGTCAGCCCTAAGCGGACTTCGGTGAAGCAAAAGCGTGTTCCCGCCAAGGCGATGGCATAATCGCACGCGGCCACAAGGCCCGCTCCGCCGCCAAAAGCTCCACCTTGCACCAGAGCCACGGTCAGTTGGGGCAGACTATGCAATGCCAGCAGCATCTTGGCCAAGGCGACGGCATCGGCCTCATTATCTTCTTCATCATGACGGGCTTGACGTTGCATCCACTCAAGGTCAGCGCCAGCACAAAAGGTCGTCCCTGCCCCCTTGATCAAGACAAGCCTGACGCCGTCAGACACGCGTAAGGTCTCAAATATGTCGATCAGAGAAGAGATTGTGTCTTCGTCGAAAGCATTCTTCTTGTCCGGACGGTTCAACGTCACCATCGCGGCACCATCGGGGGAAATCTGCAAGAGAACGGGGTCGGCGCTTGGGTCAATATCTGCCATCTGAGTCTCTCTCCTCTTACATCCGGAATACACCGAAGCGGGGTGGTCCAATCGGGGCCCCGGCGACGCTGGCTAACGACATGGAAACCACGCGCCGAGTTTGGGCGGGGTCAATAATGCCATCATCCCACAAACGCGCTGTGGAATAATATGGATCGCCTTCTTCCTCATATTTTTGACGAATGGGGCTTTTGAAGGCGTCTTCTTCCTCGGCAGACCACGCGCCGCCTTTAGATTCAATGCCGTCGCGGCGCAGCGTCGCCAGTACGCTGGCGGCCTGCTCTCCGCCCATCACGCTGGTCCGCGCATTCGGCCACATCCAGAGGAAGCGTGGCGAGTAGGAACGGCCACACATGGCATAATTTCCCGCCCCATAGGAGCCGCCAATCACGACCGTGAGCTTGGGCACATTGGCACAGGCAACAGCCGTCACCATTTTTGCGCCATCCTTGGCGATACCCCCTGCCTCATAATCCTTGCCAACCATAAAGCCCGAGATGTTTTGTAGGAATAGCAAGGGGATTTTGCGTTGGCAGGCGAGTTCAATGAAGTGCGCGCCTTTTTGCGCACTCTCTGAGAACAATACGCCATTATTGGCGATGATCGCGACGGGCCAGCCGTCTATATGGGCAAAGCCTGTAACCAAGGTTTCGCCATATAGCTTCTTAAACTCATGGAACTCTGAGCCGTCCACCAAGCGCGCGATGATTTCACGCACGTCATAGGGGGTGCGGACATCATCTGGAATGATGCCGTAAAGTTCGCTTTCATCCTCCACTGGCGGACGCGGCGCAAGACGGCGAATATGGCTTTCAGGATCGTCCAAGGTTGCCACACAATTACGCGCCAGCTCTAAAGCATGGGCGTCGGACACCGCATAATGATCCGCCACACCGGATTTGCGGGCATGAACATCTGCCCCGCCCAGGTCTTCTGCCGTCACCGTTTCACCCGTTGCAGCTTTCACCAAGGGCGGGCCACCCAGAAAAATCGTGCCTTGTTTGCGCACGATAATGGTCTCATCGCTCATCGCGGGAACATAAGCGCCCCCTGCCGTACACGAGCCCATGACGACCGCAATTTGGGCTAAGCCCATCGCGCTCATATTGGCTTGATTGAAGAAGATGCGCCCGAAATTGTCGCGGTCTGGAAAGACTTCGGCCTGATGGGGCAAATTAGCACCGCCGGAATCGACGAGGTAAATGCAAGGCAAGCGATTTTCCATCGCCACTTCTTGTGCCCGCACATGCTTTTTGACGGTCATGGGATAATAGGTGCCGCCTTTGACAGTCGGGTCATTGCAGACAATCATCGCCGGGCGCCCGCAGACATGGCCAATCCCAGTGATGAGGCCTGCGCCTGGAATATCCTCGCCATAAAGGCCATTGGCCGCCAAAGCCGATAATTCTAAAAACGGACTGCCCGGATCGAGTAGCGCTTCAACCCGAGCGCGTGGCAACAACTTACCCCGGCTTTCATGGCGCTGGCGGGACTCCGCTGAACCGCCCAAGGCAGCGCGGCCGGTATGCAGGACCAAGTGTTCAACAAGGCCCGCCATCTTTTCTTGATTGCGCGCGAAGGCCGGCGAGGAAGGATCGATTCGACTGGTCAAACGGCTCAAATGGCTCTCCACAGACAAGTTTTAGCGCGCTTAGCGGGCGTTGACACTCGTTTAACAGGCTTCTGTCACAATGTCATAGACATAGGCTCACATCGGGCCGTTGCAGATTGCCGCAGGTGGGCCCGTTTGTGCCTTGAGCGTGGCTTGGATCGCCAGCGTTTAAAATGCCGGTGCTTAACATGAATGAGGAAAGCTCTATGAAGACCATCACCACAGCCGTTTCTGCTTTAGCGCTGATGAGTGCGCTTGCCCCAGTTTGCGCTTTCGCAATTGAGCCTGCTTGGGTCGGTGCGCGCGCGGGCACCAATGGTGTCGGCGGCGAAGTCGGGGTGCGTATCTTGCCAACCGTGGTTTTGCGCGGTGTTGGCCAGGGCTATGATTATGGCTACGATCAGACGATTGATGGCATCGCCTATGACGGTAACCTGAAACTTGGTTCTTATGGGCTGCAGGCGGACTTCCGTCCGCCGATTGTGCCCTTTTATGTGACAGCTGGCATCTTTGCCAATGACAATCAGTTTGACTTGGTCGCGACACCTGCGACGAACGTCGTGATTGGCAACACGTCCTACACCCCGGCCCAAGTCGGCACGCTGAACACCAAGGCGACGTTTAACGATGTCGCTTATTTTGTCGGGGCAGGGTTGAAATTGGAATTGGGCCCAATCGAAACCGCGCTTGAAGCAGGTGTTTATTATCAAGGCGATCCGAAAGTGGTTTACACCTCAACCGGCTTGTTGGCATCTAATCCGTCGTTCCAAACAGATTTGGCAATCGAAAGTGCAAAAATCGTAGATGAATTAGACGCAGCACGTTATTGGCCAATGGTAACCCTGATGGGCCGCTATAAATTCTAACCCACTAAGGAGAGCCGCCATGAAGCATAGTTGGACTTTGTTTCATGGCGGTTGCTTCCAATGATACCCTTTGATTTTGCCGCCATTCCGTTTTTGCGCGATGCGGGTCTGGCGGCCATTAAAGACGTTGAAAAATCCGCAATTTGGTATTCCCTGCCCGGCGGCTGGCCCCTATTCCTTGAGAGTGAACCTGCTGATACCTTATGGTTTGTCCGCTCAGGCTCTTTGGGCGCATTCCGGCGTGGAGCCGATGGAACCAATGAGTTTATTGGCCATATTCGCCAAGGCGAGCCGGTCGGCGAAATGGCGCTGGTGGCGGGCGAACCCCATAGTGCATCGGTCTTTGCACTGCGCGACACCGAACTTCTAGCTTTAGACCGCGCAGCCTTTAACCGCTTGATCCGTCGCCATCCGCAATTGATGCAAAATCTAGCGCGGACCATGTTGTTCCGCTCCCGCCAAAATCGACGGCGCAACCCCCGCTCGGACCCCCGTGTGTTCGGTCTCCTAGCGGCTTCCCCCTCCATCGACATTTTAAAGCGCGCCCATGCCTTAAAGGATGCACTCGCCAAATTGGGTAAGCGTGCCATCGTGGTTGGCCCTGAGGCGGTTACTCAGTCCGCGACTTGGTTTGATGAAATCGAAAGCTGGAATGATATTGTCCTCTTGGCCGCAGACCTCGGCGATGGCGGCTGGACCAAGCTGTGTTTGCGTCAGGCAGATAGGCTCTGGGTGTTTGGTCGCGCCGATACACCGCCGCCCGAAATGATCCTGCCGGCGGGGTCTTCCCCGGCCCGTCAGTTCCAATTGGTCGACACCATTTTGATAGCCCCGCAAGATCGCTCAGTCGTTCAGGTCAAAGGCTCCTACACCAAAGCGTGGAGTGCTGCGGCTCAAAGTCAAAGGCTGTTTCATTGGCGTCAGGATCAAGCCCAAGATGTGATGATGCTGGCCCGCATCCTGTCGGGCACCTCGATTGGCCTTGTCCTAGGCGGAGGTGGCGCACGCGCTTATGCGCATATTGGCGTCGTGCGGGCTTTGCGAGAGACGGGCATCTCGTTTGACTTTATCGGCGGAACCTCCATGGGTGGGGTGATTGCGGCCTGTGTTGCGCTCGGCTGGGATGATGGCGAGATTGAACGGCGTATCTGGGACAGCTTTGTCCGCGACAATCCCTTGAATGACTATGTGCTGCCGGTTGTCGCCATGACGTCTGGGGCCAAGGTCGACCAAAGGCTTCTCAAGAATTTTGGCGATATTCTCATCGAGGACATGCCACGCTCCTTCTTTTGCCTGTCGACCAATTTGACCTTGGGCATGCCAAAGCTGCACCGAAGTGGTGTCTTGCGGGAGGCTTTACGGGCGTCGATCGCGCTGCCGGGCATCTTGCCTCCGGTCGTTTCAGGTGACGACATTTTGGTCGATGGTGCGGTGTTGGATAATTTCCCGATCAATTCGATGATTGACCTGCATCGTGGCCCTAATATCGGCGTCGATGTCACCCGTCAGCGTGCCCTTAATCCGGACGAATTCCGCAAGCCCGAAGGCTTCTTCAGTTGGATTACCCGCCATGGCCTGCACGCTGCCCCGCCCATTGCCGAACTTCTGATGCGGTCAGCGACCGCCACACTCGATCCTGCCAAATCGCGTGACAAGACCGATCTTCTGATCGTGCCCGATATGGCCGGCATTCAATTGCGGGATTGGAAGGCGTTTGATGCTGCCGTCGAGACCGGCTATCGCGCGGCAACCCGTGCCATTCAAACAGCGCCCCACGCACTCAAACCCCTACTGGGTTAAGACTTGCGGCAAGGACAGGGCAGCTGAGGTGCATGATTGGCCTGAATTTATGCCGAACTTGCCTATTTTCTGCCGCAACCGGTCGCTAAAGCGCTTAACCATGGTTAGAGGACAAGGGATTTAACGTGCGATTGATTGTGGCTTCTGGTGCAACGCTGGCTTTGGTCGTATCTTTTGGACTAGGCGTCGTGGTGGGCAAATTTGTCTTGTCACCCAACCAACCTTTGGCCAGTGCCCCAACCAATGCCATCATGGGTCCAGTCGGCTTGGATAATCCTTTGGCCGACCCCGATGCGGTGCTGTCGACAGACCCCAGTGTCATTGCTGCCGCCCCGCCTGCCGTGCCGACCCCACCTTTGATGGGGCCGAATGAAGTCGTCATCCCGACGCCGGGAGAGCTCGTCAATGGCATCGGACCGCGCGCCGAATCTGATGCCGACATGGCTGCTAGCAGCCCTGCGACCCAATGTGACGTCAAAGTCAGCCAAGCAACTGCCATCCGCTCGTGGAAAGGCGGCGACCGCGTAACCATTATGGCCACCGGCACTGATTGTGCCTCTGGCAGTATTCGCGTGACCTTAGAGACCAATGAAGGGCGGGCCCTCTATACGCTGCAAGCCCCTGCCCGCGACTTTGGCATCCCCGCGACGGCCAGCCCCGACCAGATTCGCGACCGCTTGACGACTTTGCTGCCCGCCAATGCGGTCAAATCATCGGCCTATCCCGCGTGGGCGGAGGGCAGTGAGAGCCCAACCCGCAGTGAGTTCACACGTGAGACTTATGAAGCCATTCGCCAAGCCGATGCGCCTGTGGTCTGCCTGAAACTGCCCACGTCGGCGCAACGCTGTGTCGCGCAAGACCCAAAATCAGGCCAATTGCGCGTGTTCGCCCGGGGCTGACGCCGGATCACGTTTCTGTGATTAAATTGCAGTCATAATTGCGTTCTGGGGGTGCATCAACGCACAATTTGGCCCATCCATATGCCCGACGAAAGATGTGGTTTCTTGTTTCGTGAGGGGTATATAGACAATGGAACGTAGGGATTTCTTGGCGGGGAGTGTCGCAACTTTGACTTTGACCACAGGCTCGGCAGCTTTGGCTGCAAAAGCAAAAACGAAAGCTCCAACGCGGTTGAATCCGCTTTTGACCAAATGGGACACCCCTTGGGGCGTGCCGCCCTTCGCCCAGATCAAGACCAGCGACTTTGAGCCTGCGATCGATATTGGCATGGCTCGCGGTCGGGCAGAGATTGATGTCATCTCGGCGGGAAAAACCCCTGCCACTTTTGAGACGGTTATCGTCCCGATGGAAAAGGCAGGCCAAGATTTGAACCGCGCCACGACGGTTTTTTATAATCTGACCGGCATGCTCAGCACGCCGGCCCTTCAGCAAATTGAGGGCAAATTGTCAGAGAAATTGTCCGCACATGCCAGCGCGATCAACCAAGACCCCAAGATTTTTGCCCGCGTCAAAGCGGCCTATGACAGCCGTGCTACGCAAAATCTGACCGGACCGCAGACCAAACTGTTGGAAGAGACCTATGCCGGCTTTGTCCGCAGCGGAGCGCTGTTAAACGCCGCCCAAAAAAAGCGGGTGGCAGAGATTGATGCGCGCCTTTCTGCTCTCCAAGTCCAGTTTGGCCAAAACGTGCTGGCGGACCAGTCGAGCTATGCCCTGCCGTTGAAGAGCAAAGAGGATCTAGCAGGCCTGTCCGACAGCTTTATTGCGGCCGCTGCTGCTGAAGCCAAAGAGCGCAAGATTGATGCCTTGGGCGTCGTCACCCTGTCGCGCTCCAGCTTTGAGCCTTTCCTCACCATGTCGACCCGGCGTGACTTGCGCGAAGCGGTCCAAAAAGGCTGGATGGCCGTGAGTGGTACACCGGGCAAGAGCGATAATCGTCCGCTGATCCCCGAGATCGTCAATCTGCGCAATGAAAAGGCCAAGCTTTTGGGCTTTAAGTCGTTTGCGCATTTCCAACTCGACAACAAAATGGCCAAGACGCCTGAAGCGGCGATGGACATGATGATGGGCGTCTGGAACGCTTCCTTAGCAACCGCCAAGCGCGAACGGGCGATGCTGCAAGAATTAGCGGCTGCCGATGGCCTTGAAGGGCCGCTCAAGTCTTGGGATTGGTGGCATTATGCGGAAAAGGTCCGCAAGGCCAAGTTTGACGTCGATGAGTCAGAAACCAAGCCCTATTTCGAACTGGGCAATATGATTGAGGCGATCCATTGGCATGCCAATCATTTGTTTGGTATTTCCTTTAAAAAGATCAGTGGCGTGCCGACTTGGCATCCAGATGTCGTCGTCTACGAGATTTCAGACGCCAAGGGTAATCCAATGGCCCTGTGGTATGGCGATTTCTTTGCCCGCCAAACCAAGCAATCGGGCGCGTGGATGAGCAGTTTCCGCGATCAGCAACGTCTGATCGGTGATATCAAGCCTGTCGTCTTCAATGTGTGTAACTATAGCAAAGCGCCGGCTGGACAGCCCAATCTGCTCAGTCTCGATGATGTCACCACTTTATTCCATGAGTTTGGCCATGCGTTGCACGGCATGTTGTCGGACGTGACTTATCCCAGCCAGTCCGGCACCAATGTGAAGCGGGACTTTGTCGAATTCCCCAGCCAATTGATGGAACATTGGGTCACAACGCCAGAGATCCTCACCCGCTTTGCCAAGCATCATGCGACGGGGGAAGTCATCCCGCGCGCTTTGGTCGATAAAATCATTGCGGCGAAAAACTTCAACCAAGGCTGGGCTACCAGCGAATTCATGATGGCTGCGATCATGGATATGAAAATGCACATGATCGAAGGTCCTGCGCCGACCGATGTTGATCAGTGGGAAGACGACATGTTGGGAAGCATTGGCTCCATCCCAGAGATCGTCGTGCGCTATCGCCCCGGCTATTTCAAACACACGTTTGAAGGTGGCTATTCGGCAGGCTATTATAGCTATATCTGGGCCGCAGTGCTGGAATGCGATGCCTTCCAAGCCTTTGTCGAAGCGGGCAATGTTTATGATCCGGCGACGTCAAAGAAGCTGAAAGACTTCATCTTTGCCAGCGGCGGCCAAGCCGATCCGATGGACAATTATGTCGCCTTCCGCGGCCGCGCTCCGGGCGTCGAAGCCCTGCTGCAAGATCGTGATTTGACGGTTAGTTGAGGAATGGCTCTCCCCCCGCTCTCTTGGGGGCGGGGGGAGAGTGAAGCTCAATCTTCTTCGTCTTCTTCAGCTTCCTCGTCATCGAGGTCTTCGTCTTCGGCGTCTGGCGCATCTGCCTGCATCACAGACTCGTCGCCATGCGCGGCGGCCAGCTCTTCATATTCGGCTACGATATCTTCGTCCTGAGTGCTCATCTCATGTCTCCCTTTGGTTGACGAAAGGGAAGCTCGCCCGATTTGTTGTCGGGCGTGTGATGGGTGTGCGAAGCTTGCGTGAAATTAGGGCTTAGCTATTGGCCTTCTTATCATCGGCTACGACCCGCAAGCCCAGATCGCGCAATTGTTGCGGGGTGGGTAGCGTTGGGGCGCCCATCATCAAGTCTTGGGCATTCTGGTTCATCGGGAACATGATGACGTCGCGGATGTTGGCCGTGCCAGCGAGTAGCATCACCATCCGCTCAATCCCAGCCGCACAGCCGCCGTGTGGTGGCGCGCCATAGCGGAAAGCGTTGACCATACCGCCGAAACGGGCCTCAACTTCCGAATTCGGATAGCCGGCTAGCTCGAATGCTTTGAACATGATCTCTGGCTTGTGGTTACGGATCCCGCCAGACACCAATTCATAGCCATTGCACGCCAAATCATATTGATAGGCGTAGACACTCAACGGATCGCCTTGCAGGGCTTCCAGACCACCTTGGGGCATGGAGAAGGGGTTGTGCGAGAAGTCGATCTTGCCAGTCACTTCATCGGCTTCATACATCGGGAAGTCGACGATCCACGCAAAAGCAAAGCGGTCGGTCTCGGTGAGCCCGAGTTCATCGCCAATCACCATGCGCGCTTTACCGGCAATACGCTCAAACGCCTGTGGCTTGCCGCCCAAGAAGAAGGCTGCATCACCAGAGTCGAGGCCCAATTGCTGACGGATCGCTTCGGTGCGCTCTGGCCCGATATTCTTCGCCAAAGGCCCTGCAGCTTCGAGGCCCGAGCCATCTTCGGCTTGCCGCCAGAAGATATAGCCCATGCCGGGAAGGCCTTCCTTCTGGGCAAAGGCATTCATGCGGTCGCAGAATTTGCGGCTACCGCCACCTGGTGCCGGGATAGCGCGAATCTGCGTGCCGGGCTGTTCCAACAAATTGGCGAAGATAGCAAATCCCGAGCCTTTGAAATGCTCACTCACCACTTGCATCTTGATCGGGTTACGCAAGTCTGGCTTGTCGGTGCCATACCAGAGCGCGGAATCCTTATATGAAATCTGCACCCAATCGCGGTCGACCTTCTTGCCTTGGCCAAATTCTTCAAACACACCGGCGATCACAGGCTCCATGGTCGCAAACACATCGTCTTGCGTCACAAAGCTCATTTCCACGTCGAGCTGATAGAAGTCCGTTGGCGAACGGTCGGCGCGCGGGTCTTCATCGCGGAAGCACGGTGCGATCTGGAAATATTTGTCAAAGCCCGCAACCATGATCAGCTGCTTGAACTGTTGGGGGGCTTGGGGCAGTGCATAGAATTTGCCGGGGTTCAAGCGGCTAGGGACCAAGAAGTCGCGCGCGCCTTCAGGGCTGGACGCGGTCAGAATGGGCGTCGTGAACTCGGTAAAGCCTTGGTCCATCATGCGCTTGCGGAAGCTATTCACCATTTTGGAGCGCAACATGATCGTGTTGTGCAAGGTCTCGCGGCGCAAGTCGATGAAGCGATAGCGCATCCGGATGTCTTCAGGATAATCAGGCTCACCAAAGACAGGTACAGGCAGTTCACTGGTGACTTCCGAATGGACTTCCACGTTTAAGACGCGCAATTCAATCGCACCGGTTGCAAGCTCTGGGTTCACCGTTGCAGGATCGCGCGCAATCACTTCGCCTTCGACGCCAATCACGCTTTCCGCGCGCAGACGGGTCAGCTTCTCAAAGCTTGGATTGGTTGGCCCGCACACAATCTGGGTGATGCCATAATGGTCGCGCAGATCGATGAAGGCGACGCCCCCATGGTCGCGGCGGCGGTGAATCCAGCCGGCGATCTTGACGGTTTGGCCAACATGTTCGGCGCGAAGGGCGCCGCAAGTGTGTGTACGAAAGGCTGACATGGGTAAGTGCCGATTCAATGAGTTTGTATGAGTGCGCGATAGACCGCGTGGCGACCAAAAGGTCAAGAAAGGAGGGCATATAGCGCCGCTTTCGACCACTCTATAGTGGCCTGATAGCAGAAGTAGACACCTTTTGGCACAGGACGTGTTGCAACAAAGTGCCAATCCGGCCCGTTCTGCATTATTTTAGCTGCCAGATCGGTGGAAGCACTCGCACTTTAACTCAATCCACTCCATACGAGATCGCATGAAAGTGATCAAAACGACACAAGAACTAGCCGAAGCCTGCGCCGCCATCGCCCAACATGAATTTGTGGCCGTCGATACAGAGTTTCTCCGCGAAACCACCTATTGGCCGATGCTATGCTTGATTCAGGCGGCCGTGGGTGACGTTGAGATATTGATCGACCCACTGCTAGAAGGCCTTTCACTTGAGCCGTTCTTGAACCTGATGGCCGACGAAAAGGTGCTGAAAGTCTTTCATGCGCCCCGTCAGGACTTGGAAATCTTCTATCGCTTGATGGCAGGCAAACTGCCCTCGCCCGTCTTTGACACCCAAACCGCCGCCATGGCTTTGGGCTTGGGCGAGCAGATTGCTTATGATGGCCTCGTCATGGCCCTCCTCAAACGTCCAGTTGATAAGTCCCATCGCTTCACCGATTGGAGCCGCAGACCCTTGTCGGAAAACCAATTGGCCTATGCCTTGGCCGACGTCACCCATTTGCGCGACCTTTATCCGAAAATGGCGGCTCAGCTTGAACGTAAGGGTCGCGCCGATTGGGTCAGCGAAGAAATGAAGGCCTTTGTCGATCCTGCCGCTTACGATACGACGCCCGCCAATGCGTGGAAGCGGCTGAAGCCCAAGCGCTTTGCCCAAGATTATCTCGCCGCCTTCTTTACGGCCGCGACCTGGCGGGAATGGTTTGCGCAAGAGCGCGACGTGCCGCGCGGGCGGATCTTAAAGGACGATGCCATTTTTGAAATCGCCGAACAGCGCCCGCGCGATGCTGATGCCATGGACCGTATGCGCGCTTTGCCGAAGGGCTTTGGCCGTTCAAAAGGGGGCGTACAATTGTTGGAAGCGTTGAACGAGGCTTTGGACAATCCGGCAGAATTCGCTCCCAAGACCGAACGCCCGCCCTCTTCTCCCCCAGGTCTCGGCCCTGTGGTGGAATTGTTGAAAGTGCTGTTGCGCTGTGAGGCAGAGCGTTTGGGCGTGGCTTCCAAGCTTCTTGCAACCGTCTCTGACTTAGAAGAAATCGCGGCCAGCGATACCGCCGATGTCGCGGCTATGAAAGGCTGGCGACGCGAAGCCTTTGGCGAGAAAGCCTTACGCCTCAAGCGCGGCGAAATCGGTCTTGTCATGAAAGGCAAGCGCGTCCGCGTGTTTGACGTGGCGGCGGACGCGATTGTGGACGATGAAGAAGACAGCGCTTCAGACGAGTAAGTTGACCAATCAATTCAACCTCACATAAGCTGCAGGCATTATGACTTGCCGAGGCATGGGAGGTGGGGTTGGTGCGTGTCCAATCTGAAAATGGCCACTTGAACAGCCACTCAATCCCTAATCGTGCGAAGAGCGTTTTTTGGCTGACAGGCCTGACCCTCATTTACGCATTGCCACTTTACGAGGACGAACTCTATCGCAGCTATTCACCTGACTCTGGCCGAAGTATCTTCGAAAAAATTCATGACGCCTTCTACGTTGAGACAGTGGAGGCAACCAAATATGTGTCGAGTCATGGCATCGATTTGCTAAGTATCGTCCTCATCCTTTTGTGCTTAGCGGCCACGTCGTTTGTCTTTGTGGCATGGGCGAATTCAGCGATTTCAAAATTCAACTTCAAGGCGGAACATTGGTCCTATCTGGGGGCCAGCATCGCGCTTAAATTTTTGATCCTCTTCACATTGATCAATGGCCCCGCGGCCAATGTCTATTGGCCCGAATTTCCCGGAACCTATGGCCTTCCCTTTGTGTTGAGCGCCTTATTTGCCGGGCTTTGGGCAGCGTACGACCCTCGGCCAGCGACGCTTCTCCGACTTGTTGTTTTGTCGGGTTTAGCCTTTTTAGCGTTAACCTTTATGGCGGAGGTAGAAGCCAAAAATGTCTGGATAAGCATTCAGCCTGAACGGCATTCGGAGGTCCAGGGGCAGCTGTCCCCCTATGATATAAATTTACTAATTGCACCCTTCCGATTCATCAAACTAATCGTGGAAATTGGCTTCATCGGCTTCTTCACTGGCTGGATTCATACGCTTGGCATTAGGAAGCTGCCGGCGCGGATTAGTCTTTCCCAAATAATCGGCGTGTCGCCACGTTCCTTGTTATTTGGAAGGCAGTTGACCCTGCCTCAGGTTTTTGTCGGTGCAATAACCGCATTGTTTCTGGTTGGCCTCGTCACCGCACAGAATACGGCCATTTTCCGAGGTTCGATCATCTGGCCCACGCCTTCAGACTGCGAGATGGCGCCATCCTGCCTCGTCAGCCACCTAGCATCGATCCCAAGACAGTTTGACTCTTCTGCCTTTGCCCATGCTGCTATGGGTTCTTTGTCGGCCCTGCCCTTCATCGTGTTAGGCAGTTTAGTCCTCTACGTCCTCAACAAGCGTAATTTGAATGGCATCTTGCCGGTGTTGGGTATGGGCGCACTATTGGGATATTTATGGAGCTTTAGTGTGCCGGAGATTGTTTGGACAAATCATCTGAGTTGGCAGAGCCTGCGCAGCGTCATTGCGATGATTATTGCGGCAGGAAGTCGTGCTGCCGCTCAAGCGGCTCCGGCATAAATTCGCTTCAATCCTACTCCACCACAGTCGCAACCGGAGTCTTGAGAGTTTGGCCGAGTTGATCGAGGCGCTTGAGGGCCTGCTCGGCAAAGAGGCCCTTAAACTCTGGGCTTGTCGACAGGGTTAGTTTGCCGTCGCGATGGCTCAATTTGGTTTGGGTCAAAAGATGGGCGGACCTGCCCGAAAGCTCTGCGCCCAAACGAATTGCGGCCCCCAAAGCATCGGCGCGCACAAGGCGCTCTTCATCCAACAAACGCTTGACCAAATTAGGCTCAATCTCATCCAGCTTCGCACCATAGCGGCGGGCCGAGACGCGGGCGAGGAAGACACGTTCAATATGGGAGGCGGCTGGATAGGGCGCGCGCAAGACAATTTCAAATGCAATGCGGGCACGGTCATCAGGGTGAAGAGTAGCGCCGACGTCGGCCAACATACAGGCGGCTGCCCGCAAAATCTCGCCGCGTCGATCGGGGAACAGGCGTGGCAAATCTTCGAAGACAGGCATCACCCACCAGAATAGGGCTTCGCCAAACTCCCGCATGCGGGGGTCAGAACCGATCATGGCAATAGCGCCAGCCACCAGCGGGTCTTGCGCGCGCTCTTCGGGGCTTAATTCCTCCAGCAAAATGCCTTCGCGTAGCCCGTGGGATGAGATGATGACGCTGTCAAAGGCACCATGGTCTAACAGGGCACGCAGCAAAGTGGCGGCATAGGGCAAGGTCTCGGCGCGCTTACCGGTTGAGCCATCAATGCGCTCCAGCGAGCGCTTACTCTGGCCAGAGACAAAGTCGCAAATGGTGATCGCCTCGGCCCGCGTCATGGCATAATTATGCAGGACCTGCAGGGGGTAATTGCGGGTGATCATATCAATCTTGGCAATCGCCCGCCAAGCGCCGCCAACCGCATGCAATTCAGTTCCACGACCCAGTGGCAGCACATCGGATTTCGCCAGCACCGTGTCGATGCGCATTCGCATATCGGCCACATCAAAGCTGTCGGTCACGCCCATGGCTAAGGGCCCCAAAGGCCAGCTCTCGGCTTTGCCCGGTCCGTCAGGGCTTAAGGAGACTAATTCAAGGCTAGAACCACCTAAATCGCCTGCGATGCCCCCAGCACCCGGTGCCCCGGCCAAAACACCCAAGGCGGACAGGCGGCCTTCTTCGGGACCTGAAATAATCTTGACGTCAAAACCTGTCTCGGCGCGGATCTGATCGACAAATTCTGGCCCGTCACTGGCATCGCGCACGGCAGCGGTTGCCACGGCATGGATGGTCTGCACGCCAATCGCGTCGACCAACAGACGAAAGCGGCGCAAGGCTTCCAGCGCTCGGCGTACGCCAATCGGGTTTAACTTGCCGGTCTCGGGCACACCCCGGCCCAGACCTGCCAAGACCTTCTCGTTTAAAATGGGGGCATTGGCGCGGCCTTCCACCCGGTAAATCACCAGACGGACGGAGTTGGAGCCAATATCAATCACCGCTTGATCGCGCAGCGGGTTAAAGACAAAACGATTGGGCATATCAGGCCTTGGTGCTGCTGCGCGATGACTTCCGGCGCGCTTTGGCGCGCGGGGCATTAGGGCGAGTTAGACTGGCCGCGCGGCCACGACCGGACAGGCTTGGGTTCTCCATGAACCACGTATGCACATTGAAGGGCTCTGCCTCATTGACCGGCACAACCCGCTGATAGGTCCCGTCTGGCTGCATCGACCAGCTTTGCGCCTCATCGGCCAGATTGGCGACCATGATCTGATCGAGGATTTGCTGATGCACGGTCGGGTTCTCGATCGGCACGAGGGTCTCTACTCGGCGATCCAGGTTGCGCGGCATCCAGTCAGCTGAGGAGAAATAAACCCGAGCTGACGGGCTGGGTAGTGCTGCGCCATTGGCGAAACAGACGATGCGCGAGTGCTCTAAGAAGCGGCCGACAATCGACTTGACGCGAATATTCTCCGACATGCCAGGGAAGCCCGGACGCAGACAGCAAATCCCGCGGATGATCAAATCAATCGGCACCCCAGCTTGGCTGGCCTCATAGAGCTTTTCGATGACAACAGGGTCGACGAGAGAATTCATCTTGGCCCAAACGCCACAAGGCTTACCCGCCTTAGCTGCGGCAATCTCTTTATCAATGAGGCCTAAGAGAACGGTCTTCATATTGACGGGCGAGACCGACAGCTTCTCCATCTGCGCCGGCGTGGCATAGCCTGTCACAAAATTGAACAAGCGGCCGGCATCGCGGCCAAAGGCGGGGTCTGCGGTAAAGAGCGACAAGTCTGTATAAACCCGCGCGGTGACCGGATGATAATTGCCAGTCCCAAAATGCGCATAGGTGCGCAGCGCCGTTCCTTCACGACGCACCACGAGGCTGACTTTGGCGTGGGTCTTTAAATGCACAAAGCCATAAACGACATGGACGCCTGCCCGTTCCAAATCGCGCGCCCATTTCAGATTGGCTTCCTCGTCAAAGCGGGCTTTGATTTCGACCAGTGCCGTGACGGACTTGCCTTGCTCTGCCGCCGCGATCAAAGCCGCGACAATGGGAGAGTCGGTTGAGGTGCGATAGAGCGTCTGCTTGATCGCCAACACATTAGGGTCACTCGCTGCCTGACGCAGGAATTGCACCACCACGTCAAAGCTCTCAAACGGATGATGGACAAGGATGTCCTTGGCCCGAATAGCGGCAAAGCAATCGCCACCAAAATCGCGAATCCGCTCAGGGAAGCGCGCGACATAGGGCTTGAACTTCAACTCCGCCCGGTCATCGGGGATGATTTGGCTAAGTTGCGCGATGCCCAAAATCCCATTGACGCGCACGACTTCATTGGGGGCGGCACGCAATTGCTCAATAATGAAGGCCTGCAAGTCCATCGGCATGCTGGCTTCGATTTTGAGGCGAACCACATCGCCCTTGCGCCGTTCGCGCAGCGCGGCTTCAGCTTGGCGGACAAGGTCTTCGGCTTCTTCTTGTAACTCCACGTCGCTGTCGCGGATTACCCGGAAGGCACCCGATCCAATCACCTCATAGCCAGGGAACAATGTATCGGCGAACAAGCGGATCGCGGTTTCGACTGCCACAAAGCGCCGCACGCCGTCCAATACGGGCAGTGGCATAAAGCGGGCGGCCTGCATCGGTACGGGTACCAATGCCGTCATCACGCGCGCATCATGTTCTCGCCGCAAGCGAAACGCGACTGTGAAGCCTAAGTTTGGGATGAAGGGAAAGGGATGGGCCGGGTCAATCGCCAAGGGCGTTAAGACCGGGAAGAGTTGCGTCAAGAAGTCATCGCGCAAGGTTTCGCGGTCAATCTCTCCCGCCTCTTCAGCCGAAACGACGGCAAAGCCGACTTCGCGCAATTCCGCATGGATCGCGCGCCAACAGGTCTGCTGACGCTCCATCAAGGCGCTGGCAACCTTATCAATGCGCGCCAATTGCTGGGTAGGCGTCAGGCCGTCTTGGCTCGGGGTCTTAATCCCGTCGCGCACTTGTTCGCGCAGACCCGAGACGCGCACCATGTAGAATTCATCGAGATTGCTGCCGCAGATCGACAAAAAGCGCAGCCGCTCCATGATTGGATGCGTATGGTTCTCCGATTCGTCGAGCACGCGCGCATTAAAGGCCAACCACGACAATTCACGGTTGAGGTAGCGCTGTGGGTCTGGACCGCGCACGATGGGGGCCTTTGGCTTGGCTTTACGCACTGGCGCTTTGCGGGTCACCAATTGATCCGTGGTAATCGGCAGACCTTGGACCGAGGGTTCAGAACCCAGTGCCGAATCGGAATCTGTGGTTTGGGTCATCGAAATCCTTGCCTAAGCCTCAAATAAGTCACCGCTTTGCGCTTCCTCATCAGTCCAATCGTTTGGATAGAGCGCGCGCAGTGCACGTTGCGCTAATGCCATAGGGGTTTTTAGTGAATAAGTCGCGACTGTTTCGAGACAGGCTGTGACAGCTTTTGCAGCTTCAAAGGTACGCGGTATGCGCGCAGCCAAATAGGTGGCCGATGGTTCGTCAAGCTTAAAGCCCTTGGCCGCGGCATAACGCACGATCAGCTGCGCCAGCAATTTCTGCTCGGGCTCTTTGAGCGATTCGGTTGCAATGGCCTTTAGCCTTGATCGCAGGTCTGCCAAGCCATAGTCCCATAGCGCTGGTGGTCTCTGGGCCAACAAAAGCACTGCCCCACCTTCACGTTCCAATCGCGACAACAGCGCGAATAAAGCCGTTTCATCGGCCTGATCGGCGTCATCGATCAAAGCTATCAACCGACCCGAAGCGGCGGGGGCTTCGGCAAATTGCAAGGTGAGCTCAGAACCCGTCAGCACAATCGCCGACGCCCGTTCTGCCCAAATCGCCCCTAGATGTGACTTGCCGGAGCCAGCTTCGCCAAACAAGCAAAATACCCCGCCCGGCCATGTCTGCCAGTGATCTAGGGCCGCGCGCGCAGATGCGGTTTCCTCTGAAACCACAAAGGCTTCAGCGGCATAGTTCGGCGCGCCAAAGTCTAGATGCGCTTGGCTTAGGGTTTGGGCAGGCACGCCAGCACCGTTTATCGGGTCACAACTTTAACAACCGCACCGGCGGGCTCGAGGCTGAGCTCAAGACCAGCGCGCGCCAGAATGGCCTGCAAGTCCGACGGCGTGCCATCATAGCGGAATAGGATCAACGCGCCGTCAATCGAGATGGCGCTGATCGAAACCGAGACGCCCTGCAGCCGACTCAACGCGCCACGCAACTTCCCCCATTCCTCAATGCCGGAATAGACGGCTGAAGCATTCAGGCTCGACTGCGCGACGGCGGCAGCAGGTGCCGCAGGACTATTTGCCGATTGGGCAAATGCGGCAGGGGCGAAGACGATCAGGCCAAGTCCAAGACAGGGACCAATCCATCGGGGCATAAAGCCAATAAAGCGTGTCTGGGTCATGACTTCTCTATAGCGCGAATGCAGGCCAACGTGAAACACACTCTTGCGGTCTGAGCTGTAGCCGATCATAGGGCTTGCATGACCTCTGACTCACCCACGCCGCCCCGTTCTGATGCCGCTCATGGCACACCGCCTGCCAATGGCCTGACCTATAAGGATGCAGGCGTGGATATTGATGCTGGCGATGCTTTGGTGAAGCGGATTGCGCCGTTGGCGAAGGCGACGGCGCGTCGTGGTGCTGATGCAGCTCTTGGCGGTTTTGGTGGTCTGTTTGATCTCAAAGCGCTGGGTATGACGGACCCCATTCTCGTCTCCGGCACAGATGGCGTTGGCACCAAGCTTGAAATCGCTTTGGCAGCTGGCATTCATGATGGCATTGGCCAAGACTTGGTCGCCATGTGCGTCAATGACGTCTTGGCCCAAGGCGCAGAGCCCCTCTTCTTCCTCGATTATTTCGCCTGCGGGAAACTAGACTTAGACGTCGCCACCGCCGTCATCAGCGGGATTGCACGCGCCTGTAAAGAAGCAGGCTGCGCGCTGATTGGCGGGGAAACCGCTGAAATGCCCGGCATGTATAGTGAGGGCAAATATGATCTCGCAGGC
Organism: Hyphomonadaceae bacterium; assembly: GCA_021299265.1. Lineage (GTDB taxonomy): Bacteria > Pseudomonadota > Alphaproteobacteria > Caulobacterales > Aquidulcibacteraceae > Aquidulcibacter. The sequence continues at coordinate 19,000 of JAJTGP010000126.1, forward strand.
TTTACGGTCGGCGCGGTGGAGCGCGACAAGGTTTTGCCTAAGCTTGAGACCATGCGACCAGGCGACGTATTGGTCGCCTTGCCCTCATCTGGGCCCCACTCCAATGGCTATAGTTTGATCCGCAAAGTGGTTGCGGTCAGTGGCCTGTCGTGGGAAACGGCCAGCCCCTTTAGCGAGGGCCAAACCTTGGGTCAGGCCTTGTTGACGCCAACCACGCTTTATCCCGCAGCCGCTTTACCTGCGATCCGCGCAGATCTCGTGAAGGGCCTAGCCCATATCACTGGCGGCGGATTGACCGACAATATCCCCCGCATGCTGCCTAAGCATCTTGTGCCCGCCTTGGACGAGCAAGCTTGGACCTTGCCGCCCGTTTTCCAATGGCTGCAGGAAACCGGTGGGATCGCCGAAAGCGAAATGGCGCGCACTTTCAATTGTGGCATCGGCTTAGTCGCCAGCGTCGCGCCTGAAAATGTGCCCGCGCTTCTCGACCTCTGGCTAGAGCTTGGACAAGACCCCATCGTGCTTGGCGAAGTCCGCGCTGCATGAGTAAGGCGCGCGTCTTGGTGCTGATCTCAGGCGGGGGCAGTAATCTGCAGACTCTGATCGATGCCAGCCGCTCTGATGATTGTGCCTATGGAATCGTGCATGTGATTTCCAATCGGCCAGACGCCTATGGCCTGACCCGCGCGGAAAACGCTGGCATTGCTGCCCGCTGCCTCGACCATAAGGGTTTCAAAGACCGCAGCTTATTTGATGCCGCCTTGGCGCATATGATTGATGAAATTAGCCCCGATCTTATCGTCTATGCGGGCTTTATGCGGATTATGGGGGCGGACTTTGTGTCGCGCTATGAAGGGCGGATGATCAATATCCACCCCTCGCTTCTACCCAATTTCCCGGGTCTTCATACGCATGCGCGGGCTTTAGAAGCTGGTGTCACCATTCACGGCTGCTCTGTCCATTGGGTGACGGCAGGTGTCGATGAAGGCGCGATCATTGGCCAAGCGGCCGTGCCAATTCTACCCGGCGATACGCCAGATGATTTGGCTGCCCGTGTTCTGGTGCAAGAGCATCGCCTTTATCCAGCTTGCGTCCAAGCGGTCGCCTCAGGTCGCGCCAAATTGGTTGAAGGTCGCACAATGCTGGACGGCAAGCCCGGTGGCCTCGCGCTTCTAGGCTAGGGTCGACAAACAAAAATGGCGGCCGCATCTGCGACCGCCATTTTCAAAATCCAAGCGGATCAACCCTCGGCTTAGCCGACGATTTCATTGCCTGCGAAGAATTGCGCAATTTCTTGAGCAGCCGTTTCAGCAGCGTCTGAACCGTGGACAGTGTTTTCGCCAACCGACACAGCGTGCGCCTTGCGGATGGTGCCTTCAGCGGCGTTGGCTGGGTTGGTTGCGCCCATCACGTCGCGGTAAGCGGCAATGGCGTTTTCGCCTTCGAGAACTTGCACCACGACTGGGGCAGATGTCATGAAGTCCACCAATTCGCCAAAGAATGGACGCTCGCTATGGACGCCATAGAAGGTCTCGGCTTGGGCGCGGGTCATGTGGATGCGCTTTTGTGCTACGATGCGCAGGCCAGCGGCCTCAATCATCGCATTGACGGCACCGGTCAGGTTCCGGCGGGTCGCATCTGGTTTTAGAATCGAGAAGGTACGTTCGAGTGCCACACTGGCCTCCTTAAGAAGTTTAGCAAGCGCGCCCTCGGGTGAGCGCGCAATCTTGATGTCGGATGGCGGGCGCATAGCAGCACCAGCGGCGAGTTGAAAGCTTTAAGAGCAATAGATTCTGCCAACTCTTGTTCCTCGGTTGATTTCAATATTCAATCTGCCGGAGGGAACTGGCTGGGTCACAGGGTCACCCAAGCGGTAAATCCGTGTGCCGGGCGGCAATCTCATGGTCAGTACATCGCTAATGGTACGACCCACCAAGGCACGATAAGGCGCTGCGTCACATTTGGCTTGGGTGACAGGTGCAGATGTCTTTGGTGCGACAGCACCAGAGATAGACGAAGTGGTGGGCGGGGAAGCTTTGCCCTCGATTGAAGCAGGCGGTGGCGCAGCCTTGGGCGGTTCGGTCTTCGCAATCGGATCGTTGGCAAAGGCCAACGTGAGGATCATCAGCCATTCTTTGCCCATCGTCCATCTTCTCCTTGACGCCAATAGGTCGGCGAAAGGCCTGCCTCTTTGGCCACCCGCCATTGCTGACGGGCATGGGTCACATTGTCGGGGTCTCGGCCATCGAACAAAACGAAAATCCGAGAAACCCCCTCTAAAGGTCCCCAGCTTGCCCCATCGAGCAG
>JAJTGP010000243.1 GCA_021299265.1 Hyphomonadaceae bacterium
AGCACTGATGCCGCCGCTGGTTGCCGCTCGACAGGTGGTGCCGCCGCATGTGGTGCCAGGCACCACCTACAACCCTGCGATCCCCACCCCGACAGATGCACTTGGCTTTAACCTCGGTGAGCATCCGGTCCGGCACCATGACCTTCTGGCCTATCTAGGCACGCTGGACCGGCTGTCAGACCGGATCAGTGTCGAGGAAATCGGCCGCTCCCACGAGCGCCGCCAGATCCTGCTACTGAAGATCACCAGCCCGGCCAATCATGCGCGCCTTGAACGGCTGCGCACCGAGCATTTGGTGCGGCTAGAGGCCGGAGTTGAGGCACCTGCCGATGCGCCAGTGTTCGTCTGGGCCAATTTCGGCGTGCACGGTGCCGAGGCGTCGGCTCAGGATGCGGCGCTGGCCACAGTCTACCATTTTGCAGCAGCCACCGGCGGTGAGATGGAGGCGTTGCTCGACCGGGCCGTGATTCTGGTGGTCGCTGTTCTCAATCCAGACGGCCACGCGCTGCGGGTCTCGAGGGTAGACCGTTTTTCGGGCGAGGCCGGGGTGAGCGATCCAGCCCATTTCCAGCATAGCGGATGGGGCGAGGCGCGGGTGAACCATTATGGCTTTGATCTCAACCGCGACTGGCTTCTGCTGAGCCAGCCGGAGGCGCGCGCGTGGGTCGGGGCCTGGCAGCGCTGGGTCCCGCAGCTGTCACTGGACCATCACGAGATGGGCTCCAACAGCAGCTTCTATTTCCACCCTGGAGAGCCGCGACGGGCGAATGCCCTGATCACACGGCGGCAGACGGAACTGGCAGACCGGATTGCAGGCTACCATTCCCGCGCGCTCGATCCTGATGGCGTGCTCTATTATGCCGAGGAGGGATTCGATAACTTCTACATCGGCAAGGGATCGACCTATCCGCAGGTCAATGGCGGCGTTGGCATCCTGTATGAAGCTGGCACTGCCGCTGGCGGTGCCGTCGAGGGCCGCAATGGCCTTCGCACCTATGCTGAGAACATCCGGCTACAGTTCCGCGCCAATCTGGCCGCCGTCACTGGCGCGGTTGAGATCCGGCGCGACCTGACCGCATCGCAAACCGCCTTCTTCCGGCAGGCACGCGCCAGCGCCCGCGCATCAGGAACTGCGGCTTACGTAGTTGCCGCCCCCGATGATCCGGCGCGGATGCAGCGGTTCCTGGGGCTTCTGGCAGCCCATGGCGTGACGGCCCATGCGCTGTCCGAGACCATCGAGGCCGGTGGCCGACGGTTCGAGGCGGGGCGCGCCTATCTAGTGCCCACCGACCAGCGGCAGGCCGCCATGGTGCGCGGCATCTTCGAGACGCCAAAGTCCTTCGAGGAGAACGTCTTCTATGACGTGTCCGCCTGGACCATGCCGCTGGCCTATGACCTGGATTGGGCCGCCTTGGAGACAAGTGCGTTCCGCCCCTGGCTTCTGGGAGAGCGGGCGCGCGGCGGGTTTGATCGTCAATCGGCACTCGCACCCGATCTGGCAGAAGGGCCCTATGGCTATGTCGTGCGGTGGAGCGACCGCGCTGCGCCACGGGTGGCGGGCGAGCTCCTGCGCGCGGGCCTGCTGGTGCGCGCGGCTTCCGCTCCGTTCGAAGCGGCAACACCCTCCGGACCGGTGGCGTTCGGGCGCGGCGCGCTGTTCGTGCCGACCGCCGGGCAGCAGATGGATGCGGCAGCCATACACGCCCTGATGGGCAAGCTGGCGCGGGAAGACGGCGCGATGATTGCGCCCATTGTGTCGGGCCGTACGCCGAGCCCCGCTACAGACCTTGGCGGCAACAAGTCCTGGACCACGGTCACACGGCCTGAAATCCTGCTGCTGTTTACGGGCGACGCGCCGCGCATGGACGCCGGAGAGGCCTGGTGGCTACTGGACCACGAGATGGGCCTGCCGGTGACGCTGCGCCGCGCTAGCGACCTTAGCCGGACAGAGCTGTCACGCTATACGCATGTTCTAGTCCTGGGTGGTGTCTCGTCCGGCTGGACCCGGGCCGAAACCGATTCGCTGACGCGCTGGACCCGGGGCGGCGGGGTGCTAATCGCCAGTGGTGCAGCAGCCCAGTGGGCGCAGCGGGCCTTCGCGGCCGAGACCGGCGAGGCAACCTCTGCCGGTGCCAGCCCGTCCGCGCGGCCTGCAGCAGGACCTGCGCTAGCGCCTGCAAATAGTGGCAATGAGGCCAGGACTCCTGACCAGCCAGCAGCGCGGCCAGCCGAGCCACCGCGCGACCGGCGCGATTTTGATCGCATGGAAGCAGGCGAGACCGAGCACATCATCGCTGGTGCCCTGTTCCAGTCCGACCTAGATCCGAGCCATCCGCTGGCGTTCGGCCATGCCGACCGGGACCTTGCAATCATGAAGGTCGGCACCGCCGTGCTCGAGTGGCCAAGGGACGATGCGTATGCCGTTGTGGCCCGCTATCGCGATGCACCACTCCTGGCGGGCTATGCCTCGCGCACATCCATCGCCCGTGTAGCCGGGGCGCCGGCCGTCACCGCCACCCAGCGTGGAACAGGTACGTTGGTGCTATTTGCCGACAACCCCACCTTCCGGGGCACATTCCCCGGCACAGAGCGCCTCCTGCTCAACGCGATCTTCATGAACCGCCACATCCGAGCTCCCCGCGCCCCGGACCTCTCGGACGAAACTGACTGATCGGAGTAGGATTGATCCCAATCTGGGGGGCGGCTCACGTCGTCGTGCATATCACTGGGTATGGTTGACATTGATGTAGTGGGTTTGTCAGAACTTCAATGGGAGAACCCAAAAACGCGCGCTTGAGAACTCGAACTTGCCGAGAATCTCCACAAATAGCGATGAGACTCCCGGATCAGCGCGGGTCGGAAATCTATCCACAAGTGTCTACAGATTGCCGTAATTTGTCTGGTTGCCACGGACCATACACGGACCCAAAATCAAAGTTGCTCCGTAAGCGGAGCAAAAAATCAGCTAAGTCTTTGATTTAATGGTGGGCGCGACAGGGATTGAACCTGTGACCCCTACGATGTCAACGTAGTGCTCTCCCGCTGAGCTACGCGCCCGCCGTTACGGCGTTCAGACTGCTTTGAAGATCAGTCCGTCAGGAAGGCGGGTTCATAGCGGACGGGTGGCGGGCCTGCAAGGGGCAGCGGCAGGCGCATTGCAGGGGCAAAGCCGCTTGGCACCAAGGCTCGGTTCGGTTCATATGTCGGGCAGGCAGGTTGCATTGTGACAGAGGGCCCGAGAGATGATTTCTGCGCTGGATATTTTTCGCATTGGCATCGGCCCTTCGAGTTCGCATACAGTTGGGCCCATGCGCATCGCCGCGCGCTTTCTAGCTGACTTAGTCAAATCAGGGACGGTGGGACAAGTCACGCGTCTCAAGATCGGTTTGCTGGGGTCTTTGGCTTTTACAGGAAGTGGCCACCGCACACCCGAGGCTGTCTATCTAGGCCTGCTGGGATTTAAGCCAGAGACAACTGACCCAGAAGAGGCTGAAACGGCCCTTAAGGACCTGAGGGAAACGAAGTGCTTGCGCCTCCCATCTGGGCAGATCATGGCCTTTGACCCTGTAGCCGATTTGATTTTTGATTATGACACGCCGCCGAAACTGCATCCCAATGGCATGACCTTGCAGGCCCTTGATGCAGCTGGCCAAGTCCTGGCTGATCAGACTTATTACTCAACAGGGGGCGGTTTCATCGCCAGTCAAAAGCAGTTGGAAACGCCTTTGGCCAATGATCTCGTGGGCGGTGGTCCAGAAGGGCCCTTTGCCTTTACGTCTGCGGCTCAGCTTTTGGAGTTGTGCAAAGAGTACGGCTTATCCGTCGCAGAAGTCCTGCTTGCCTGCGAAGATCGCAACCGTGACCGAGGCGAGACCTTGGCCGCCCTCGACGCAATTGCGGAAGCCATGGCGGCGTGCATCGCGCGTGGCTTGGTCCAAAAAGGTATTTTGCCAGGTGGCCTGCAGGTGCGCCGCAGGGCACCTGACCTTTATGAGAAGCTGACAAGCTCACCTCAGTCCAATGAGCGCGAAGCTTTGTTCGACTGGCTCAATGTCTATGCTATGGCGGTGAACGAGGAGAATGCGGCGGGTGGCCGGGTGGTGACCGCCCCGACTAATGGTGCAGCAGGAATTATTCCGGCGATCTTGCGCTTTTACTTGCTCGACGCGAAGGCACCACCTTCGGCGGTTCACACTTATCTCTTAACGGCTGCAGCTATCGGCATCCTCTATAAACAACGCGCCTCTATTTCGGGGGCAGAGATGGGCTGTCAGGGCGAAGTGGGGGTGGCTTGCTCCATGGCGGCCGGTGGGCTGGCCGCTGTTTGGGGCGGCAGTCCATCCCAACTGACCAATGCCGCTGAAATCGGGATGGAGCACAATTTGGGTTTAACCTGTGACCCGGTAGGCGGCCTGGTGCAAATTCCTTGCATAGAGCGTAATGCGCTTGCAGCCGTGAAAGCAGCCAATGCTGCCCGTCTTGCACTGCAGACAGATCAACCCGCCCGCGTCACCTTGGATCAGGTGATCGAGACCATGCGACAAACTGGGCTGGATATGTCTTCGAAATACAAGGAGACCAGTCTGGGTGGGCTTGCCGTGAATGTGGTGGAATGTTGACATTGGGTTTGGGTCAAGCCTGAGTGTCAAAAAAAATAGGCAGGACAACGCGATGGATTTGGCTCTACCACACGACATGAAACGGGCAGAGGCTGCGGATTGGCAGCAATTGGGTGCCATCACGGCAGAAGCTTTTTATGAAGACCCGGTCAATCGCTGGATATTTGGAACACCAAAGACCTTAGACGCCGTCTTTCCTCTGCTGGCGCGAACCCATTATCTCAAGCACGGCTTTTGTCACATGATTGGAGATGGCGGGGCTGCGATGTGGTTGCCATGGGGCGCGCCGTCAGAACTGTCGGTCTCCGCCATGGTTCAGCTGACTTGGGCCTTGCTGACA
>JAJTGP010000171.1 GCA_021299265.1 Hyphomonadaceae bacterium
CCAAGTTGAACAAGCCCAAGCCCGCGATGGGCTTGTGCGTATCCAGACCCCGCAGGCCTTTAACACCAGCCTGATCCAGAAGGCCTATGAGACAATAGCCCCCGATCAAATGCTGTTGGACGATGTGGCGGTTGCCAAAGCCCATGGTGCCACGATCAAGGTGGTTGCGGGCAGCCCGATGCTTGAGAAGATTACTTGGCCAGAGGATTTTGACCGCATGACGCGCCTACTTGCCCCGCAGCTTCTGCCCCGCATTGGCTCTGGCTTTGATGCGCACAAGTTCGCACCGGGGGCTTTTGTGACCTTATGCGGGGTCGAAGTGCCCCATAGTCACGGGCTTGCCGGGCATTCCGATGCCGATGTGGCCTGGCACAGTCTGGCAGATGCCATTTATGGCGCTTTGTCGGCAGGCGATATTGGCAAGCATTTTCCGCCGACGGACCCGCAATGGCGGGGTGCGGCGTCGAGCATCTTTCTGGCCCATGCGGGCGAGATGGTTCGGGCCGCCGGTGGCAGCATCAATCATGTCGACCTGACCATCATCTGTGAGCGCCCAAAGATCGGCCCACATCGCGATGCTATGGTTCAAAGAACGGCCCAGCTTCTGGGCCTTCGCGAAAGCCAAGTCTCCGTCAAAGCCACGACGACCGAAGGCATGGGCTTTACCGGTCGCGCCGAAGGCATTGCCGCCCAAGCTACTGCTACCATCCTACTGCCCGCCGATTTTGGCACTGCTCTAATTTAGGATCGCGACCATGTCGATTTTCCCCCAAGACCTCGTGATGGCAGCCCGCCTGCTAATCGGGGATGCAGAGGCCCGTGGCATCAAGATTACGACCGCGGAAAGTTGCACGGGTGGCTTGGTTGCCGCCCTTCTGACCGAGATTGCAGGTTCTTCTGCCGTGTTTGAGCGCGGCTTTGTGGTCTATTCCAACCGCGCTAAGGAAGAGATGTTGCACGTACCGGGCGACCTATTGGCAGACTTTGGCGCGGTGTCCGAACCCGTCGCTCGTGCCCTGGCCGAAGGCGCACTGCATGAAAGCCGGGCAAACCTCAGCGTTGCCATCACCGGCATCGCCGGCCCCGGCGGCGGCACCGGCATGAAACCCGTCGGCCTCGTCCACTTCGCCAGCGCACGCGAAAACCGCTCCATCCGGCATGAAGAGCATTTGTTTGGCGATATTGGCCGGGAAAAGGTACGCCTCGAGGCCGTGCGCGTGGCGCTGCGCATGTTGCAGGATGGGCTGGAGGCTTAACTCCCCTCGGCCCCCTATGGGGAAGAGGGGCCCGACGCCCCATCTTGCGCGCTCAAACTCAAACACGGCCCTTGCGAGGGCAAAGCCTGCGGCAAAGGTTGTCGATTACCTCAAAAGGACCGCGCAGCACGAGCTGCGCATCTTAACGCGGTGACACGCGCAGCTCGTGCTGCGCGGCCCTCGTCACGCCTTCTTGCGCCCCAAAAACTCAAAAAAGCCCCTCACTCATCCGGCATCAGCGCGCGGAGAATATCCGTGTGATCATCCGTCCACGGTTTCAACTCTTTGCGGGGCATCATCAATTGCCACATGGGCAAGGAATAGCCCTTCAAGCGGTCGGGCGTTTTGGCGATGACGACAACGCGGACGCTGGTGTCGGCATTGGGATTATCATCTGCCCCGTCGCGATTTCCCTCCATCGCGACATAGCCCAGTTTGTGCGCAGCGTCTGCGACAATATTGCCCAGATCGAGATAGCGATTGGAGATATGCACGATCATGATCCCGTCGGGTGCCATCTTCTTCATGAAGGAACCGATGGCCTCTTGGGTGATCATATGGGTTGGGATAGCGTCCGAGGAGAAGGCATCAACCAACAGAATATCAAACCAATTATCCGGCTGGCTCTGCATCTGAAGGCGGGCATCGCCAAGGATGATTTTGGCGTCTGGCGCACAGCGGTTGAGGAAGCCGACAAGATTAGGATCGGTCGCGGCGCGGACCACATCTTGGTCGATCTCAAAGACCTTCCAGTTTTGGCCGGGCTTGGCATAGCAGGCAGACGAACCCATGCCGAGGCCGATGACGCCAGCATGAAGCGTTGTGGGTTTGGCGTTAGTGGCTTCTTCGAACAAGGAGCCGATGGGCGTCTCGCGGTAATAATAGGACATAGGCTCGCGGTTGCGATTGGGGTCCAAACTCATGACACCATGCAAGGTGGTGCCGTGGGACAGATAGCGCCAGCCCGTTGGGGCTTCGCCACTATCCTCGATTTCGAGGACGCCAAAGAAGCTGCGCTCACGGAATTGCACCCCGTCACCGTCTTCGGTCAGCACGGGCAACAAAAGCGCCAGCCCGCCTATCGCTGCTACCAGCGGGGCTGAGCGCGACGCCATTAAAGCAGCCAAGGCAAGGATGGAGCACAAAATCGCGCCGGCAAATTCGGGCCGATCAATTAGGAGCGCCTCGCGCCAGAACATGGAATCCGTGCCGGCTGCTGCGGCTTTGATGGGCACATATTCTTCCAGCCACAAATAGGCATCAAACGAATTCTGATAAAGGGCGGCTGCGCCAAGGGCGATGGCAACCGCTGGCAAAGCCCATTTCAAATCCGCCCTTTGCCACGGCGCGACGGCTAAAGCCGCCACCAGTGCCAAATGATATTCAATCGTGGTGTTGAGGAGGACAGGTGCCAAAAGGGCGGTCGCGGCCCCACCTAAAACGCCGCCTAGCGACATCCACAGGTAAAACTCGGTCAGGCGTGCAGGCTCCGGCCGCCGCACAGCCAGTTCCAGATGGCAGCACAGCACGATCAGAAAGAAGGCCGTTAAATGGATCAATAAGCCATTGAGGCCGCCATCGGCTTCAGACGCCATGATCGCAGCCAATAAAAAGACGACCATGAATTTCAGCGGTGCGGCACCTTCGGCAATACGGTCGCCAAGCGCCGAAAAGGCGATAACAAAGGTCAAAAGAAAGAGCGCGAGGGGCGGAATCCACAAAAGCGGCACAGAGGCCACATCGGTCGTCAAATGGGTGGTGACAGCCACCAAAAGGGCGGATGGTGGGGCTGCGAAAGCGACCCAGGTAAAGCGCTCTAACCACGTCGTCTGGCGCAGTGCCGTTTCTTTTGGTGCTTGGCTGTCAGCCGGCACGGCAAAGATTGAGACGATCAAGGCGATCATCAAGATCACATAGCCAATTGCCCAAATGACCGACTGCAGCTTTGCGCCAATCATCGGTTCAATCAGAAACGGGAAAGCAGCCAGTGCGGCAAAGCTGCCGAGGTTGGAGGCGGCATAAAGCCGATATGGGTCAACGGCATCGCCGAGGCGCGCCCGCCAAGCGTGAATCAAGGGTGCAGTCGCTGAATTCGCAATAATCGGCCCACCCAGCGAGAGCAGGAGCGCGCCTAAGGTCCAACCAACTGGGCTTGCCACATCGGGGGTGCCGACCAAGCCAGAGACATGGATCGGCAGAAACAACAGCCCGACCACCAGCACGCTGGCATGCACCATCAATTGGTGGCGTGGGCGCAAATGGGTGGCGATCAAATGGGCGTAGAGATAGCCGATCAAAAGCGCGCCTTGATAAAAGACAAGCGCGGTATTCCAGACAGCAGGCGTGCCCCCCATCATCGGGGTCAACATTTTCGCAAACAGCGGCTGTAGGGTAAAAAGAAGCGCTGCGGAGAGGAATGTCGTGGCAGGATAGAGCCAAGAGACAGACTTCATCAGAGGTGAAGGCGCAGGTTGCGGCGCTGGAACTTGGTCATTCAAAACCGCATCTGTCACGCAGCGCTCTCCAATCTAGTAAACCTCTATTCTACGACGGAGTAGCGCCTTTTGGCCTCTTCTGTGAAGGCCATAATCAGCTTGGAAACAGCTTTATCCATGTTGGCGCGGAGTAATTCTGCCAAAAATGGCTCAGAAAACTCAAAATCCAAACTCAAATCAACCAAAGTACCAGACTCACTGGGCCGAAAGGCCCAGACACATTTCAGTGAGCGGAATGGACCTTGGATCAAACGGGTTATGACGGTCCGGGCTTTTTCATCCACATCAACATGGGTCGAGAATTGCGCCCGAAACGCCTTATAACCTACCACCGCTTCACCAACAAAATAGCGACCTTGTGGCGTCTGCTTGAGTTGGGAAATGCGGGACGCCTTCACCCAGGGCAAAAAACGCGAATAGGCCGGGACATCGCTGACCAGCGACAGAAGATCATCTGGCGCAAAGGGCATTAATTCGATGGTCTCAAACCGGCTCACGATCCACTGTGGTCCTGACGGCTTTCACGAGCAGCTTTCAGACGCGCAAAATCTTCCCCCGCATGGTGGCTTGAGCGGGTGAGTGGCGAAGCCGAGACGATCAAAAAGCCCTTCGACAAAGCGATGGTCTCATAGGCTTCAAATTCTTGCGGAGTGACGAAGCGGTCGACCGGTGCATGCTTGCGGGTCGGCTGGAGATATTGGCCAATCGTCAGGAAATCGACGCCAGCCGAACGCATGTCGCCCATCACTTGCATAACTTCTTCTTTGGTCTCCCCCAAGCCGACCATCAGACCGGATTTGGTGAATTGGTTGGGGTCACGTTCTTTGACCCGTTCCAACAAGCGCAGCGACGCATAATAGCGGGCACCGGGGCGGATGGAGAGATAGAGCCGGGGCACGGTTTCCAGATTATGATTGAACACGTCTGGCTTGGCATCAATCACGGCTTCAGCAGCCCCGGCTTTGCGCAAAAAATCCGGTGTCAGGATTTCAATCGTCGTGTTTGGCGTTGCCGCCCGAATGGCTTGGATCGTCTCGACAAAATGGGAAGCACCGCCATCGTCCAAATCATCGCGGTCAACCGAGGTAATCACCACATGTTCCAGACCCATGGTGGCAACGGCTTTGGCGACATTGGCAGGCTCTTCGCGGTCGAGGGCGTTGGGCTTGCCCGTTTTGACATTGCAGAAGGAACACGCACGCGTACAAGTGTCGCCCATAATCATCATGGTTGCGTGCTTCTTGCTCCAACATTCGCCAATATTGGGACAGCCAGCCTCTTCACACACGGTGACAAGGCGGTTTTCTTTCACAATCGCACGGGTCTGCTCATAGACCTCCCCGCCGGGTGCCCGGACGCGGATCCATTCGGGTTTGCGCATCACGACGCTGTCGGGCCGTTTTTGCTTTTCAGGGTGGCGCGCGGCGCGCTGGGCTTGGGTATCGATGAGCGTAACCATAGGCCTTAAATGAGACCTTTCGCAGCAAAAGGAAAGGTCCAACTCCATCCCATTGCGCAGAGCTGATATGGGTTCTTACGGCAAGCGCATCTGCTTGGCCGGGGTCCCAGTCTGAAAACGTGCCGAAACGGTCTTGCCAGCGCGACGCAGATTGATTTGATTGACCTGTGCTTGGGTAAAGTCCTGCAGCAAGTTGGAGTCGAGGGTGAGGTCACGGCCGCGGTAGCGCCCGGCTTCGAAATAGACATAGAGCAAATCGCCCGACAATTCCGCACCGACAAATTGAATCGGGATCGCTTTGCCTTGCCCATCGCCAATGAAGAATTGTCGCTCGCAATAGGCTTTGATCACCGCTTGGCCTTCGGGTGTTTCAAAATAACCAGCACCGACGGCGCCGAGGTCAAGCGCATGCTCGAGATCATGGGCGTAGAGCCTGTGGGTGATCTCTAAGGTGCCATTGGAGGGATTGACCTCCACCACGCTGAGGGCAGCTTCCAGCCGATGCGCTGCAACGGGGTTGCTGGCTAAAGCAAGTGCCAGCAACCCCAGTCCTGCGAGGGTAAAACGAGTCATCTTAGCGGTTGGGACGAGCACCTGTCGCAGCCCCTACCCCAGTGGCTGCACCCGAGCCTGCTTTTGGCGATACCGCAGGCTTGGTCTGAAGCGAGTCTTGGCTCACCGCTAAATCATTGTCCTGCATCAGATTACGCGGACCTTGGGCTGCCTTAAACACTTCCAAGCGGGTTGGTTCGATCCGGGTTGGGAAGTAATTGTTGGACCGATCGACGTCTGCGGTTTCCTGACGTGGGTCGAGTTCGACTTGGGTCACTTCTTTGGCCGTCATATAGGTCCAATTTACCTTGCGAGCATCATAGCGCCAGATCTCGGCTGGGATGGCGACGGTGTCGCTGGTTCCATCCTTGAAGGTGAATTTCAAAATCACAGGCGACACGACACCGCCCTTGTTTTCAAGGCTCAAGATATAGAACCGGTCTTTCACATCCAAGACAGCGCGCTCTTCCGGGCTCAAAGCCGCGCGGGCAGTTGCCGCACGCGCTTTTTGGCCTTTGGTGGCCGAAAGCGGATCGGTGCGGTCATAATAATCGAGCACGGACGGGTCGTTGTCGGCATAGGTTTTCATGCCCTTATTATTGACTTGGCCTAGCTCAATCGGCTTGGCGTCGCGCTCTGCGATGCGGCGGGCCGATTCAATATCGGGGTTCTGGGTGTCGATGGTGCCTTCGCGCACGTTGGTCAGGCTCACATCAACATGGTCGGTGGAATAGAACCAAGCCCGCCAGAACCAGTCGAGGTCCACGCCAGAGCTTTCTTCCATCGTGCGGAAGAAGTCATAAGGCGTTGGCCGCTTAAAGCGCCAGCGCGTCGAATATTCTTTGAACGCCCGGTCGAACCGCGCCCGCCCAATGACGGTCTCCCGCAAGACCACCAAAGCGGTAGCAGGCTTGCCATACGCATTGTCCCCCAAACGCTGAACTGAATCCGACTGCGTCATGATGGGCACTTGGTTGCTGGAGCGCATATATTCGGTGATGTCGCGCGGATCGCCACGACGCGACGGATAGGCTTCCGACCATTCTTGCTCCGCCACATATTGCAGGAAGGTGTTGAGACCTTCGTCCATCCAAGTCCATTGGCGTTCGTCTGAATTGACGACCATGGGGAACCAAATGTGGCCAACTTCGTGGATGATCACGCTGATCAGGCCATATTTGGAACGATCCGAATAGGACAGATTGCCGGCGCTATCCTTCTCAGGGCGTGGGCCATTGAAGGTAATCATCGGATATTCCATGCCGCCGACTGGCCCATTGACCGATTGCGCCACGGGATAGGGATAAGCAAAGGTCAAGCGGCCATAGACATTGATGGTGTGCGCAATGCTCTTGGTCGAATAGGCCGACCATAAGGGATCGCCTTCCTTCGGGAAGAAGCTCATGGCCATGACGTCGCTGGCACCGGGCTGTTTCACAGCCATCGCGTCCCAGATGAATTTGCGCGAGCCTGCCCACGCAAAATCACGCACATTTTCCGCTTTAAAGCGCCACGTCTTGGTGGTGGCAGCTTTCGCTTTCTCAGCCGTCGCTGCTTCTTGTGGCGTTACGATATAGACGGGGTCACGATAGCTGGCGCGCGCCGTGGCCATACGCTCTTGCTGAGCAGGCGAAAGGATGTCGCTTGGATTGACCAATTCGCCTGTCGAGGAAATCGCAAAGTCGGCGGGCACCGTGATGGCAACGTCATAATCGCCAAATTCGAGTGTGAATTCTCCCCGACCCAAGAAGCTCTTGTTGTGCCAACCTTCATAATCGGAATAGACCGCCGCACGCGGGAACCATTGGGCGGCGAGGAAGATGCAGTTTCCGTCCTGATCGGCCTTGGTGAAGCATTCATAACCATTGCGGCCACCGATGAGGCGCGAGTCGCGCATGGGCAGGGTCCAGTCCACTTTAAAGGCGGCACTTTGGCCGGGCTTTAAGGGTTCTGCCAAATCAACGCGCAAGAGGGTGTCGATCACATCAAAAACGAGGCCTGCACCGGCAGAGTTGGTCACTTTGGTGATGGTAAAGCCACCTTCACTATCGCGGATCGCTTGGGCGCGACGGACTTGATTGAAGCTGATCCGACCGGTTTCGTCGGTCGTCTGCGTCATTTCGGCGATCGAATTCTTCTTGGCGTCATTCTGATCCAACATCAGCCAGAGATAGGTCAAGGTGTCGGGCGAATTGTTGGTATAGGTGATATCGGCGGTGCCGCTGAGGGTCTTGGTGGCCTCATTCAGGCTGACATTGATCTTGTAATCGACCTTTTGCTGCCAATATTTGTGGCCGGGCGCACCTGAAGCCGCGCGATATTCATTGGGCGTTGGCGCATCTTCAGGGTCAAGCTGGCGAAACTTATCTTGGAAGTCGCCTTTGGTCTGTTGGACAGCTTGCGCCAAGAGGGGTTGAGTGGCCACAACCGCACAGGAAACAGCGATCAAAGAGGCCCAAAAGATCCGTAGTTTTTTCATCCAATACTTCTGACATGGGACTAACCCGAATCTCAAGTGGGTGACTGACTATTGCTGAATGACCTTGCGTCGATCACCCGGCGAACACGGCAATTTGAGCGCCAAAATGGGCGCTATTGCTGAAACAAATTGCAATCTCGTGTGATCTCGTTAGCTTCGCCTCCAAGCCGGCAGCCAAAAACAGGGTGAGAAAACACCCCAGGCCGGTAAACTTGGAAACGCATTCTAGGACCCCAGCATGCCTGTTCGCCCTTATGATGTTGCCCGTACGCGGCGCACTGTGTTTGATGCCTTGCTTGAAGCCCGCGGTCGTTTTGGCGGCAAAAAAGAAATCCTGGAAGATGCCGATCGGGCACCACTGACCTATGATCGATTGGTCTTGGGCTCTTTCGTTTTGGGCCGAAAACTGGCCGGTTTGACCGAGCCCGGCGAGAATGTCGGCGTTTTGATCGCCAATTCCGCTGGCGGCATGGTAGCTTTGTTTGGTTTGATGGCCTTTGGCCGGACGCCCGCGATGTTAAATTTCACAGCTGGGGTCAAAAACATCCGCGCGGCCTGTAGTGCAGGCCAAGTCCGCACCATTCTGACCGCGAAGCGCTTCGTGGAGCAGGCCAATTTGAGCGGCCTCGTCCAAGACCTTCAGAAAGATTATAAGATTGTCTATCTGGAAGACGTGCGCGAAAGCCTGACAAGTCTCGACAAGGCGCGCGGCTTGCTCGATGCGACGGCACCTTTCTTGGCGCGGGTCAAAACCGATCCCGACTCAACCGCCGTGATGCTATTTACCTCTGGCACCGAAGGTATTCCAAAGGGCGTTGCGCTCAGTCACGCCAATCTGGTCGCCAATGTCGAACAAGTGGCAGGCCATGTGGATTTGAACCCAGAAGACATCGTCTTCAACCCTTTACCGATCTTCCATTGCTTTGGCCTGACAGGCGGGACTTTCCTGCCACTTCTGCAGGGCATGAAGTGCGTGTTGTTCCCCTCGCCTCTGCAAGCGAAAAACATCGTCAAAATGGTGCGAGAGACTCAAGCGACCATCCTGTTTGGCACCGACACCTTCGTAAACCAATATGCCCGCCAAGCCGACGAAGGTGATCTAAACAGCTTGCGCTTCATCGTCTGCGGGGCAGAGCGGGTGAAAGAAGAAACCCGCCAAATGATGTTGTCGCGCTTCAATGTGCCTATCGTGGAGGGCTATGGCGCGACCGAGGCTTCTCCGATTATCGCGGTCAATACGCCAGACCACAATAACCGCCCGGGCACATGCGGTCGCCTCGTTCCCGGAATTGAGTGGAAGCTCGAAAGCATCCCTGGTATTGATGGTGGTGGCAGACTTTATGTGCGTGGCCCTAATCTCATGCGCGGCTATGTGCGCGTCGATGCACCAGGCGAAATCCAGCCTTTGCCCGGTGGTTGGCATGACACAGGCGATGTGGTTGCCATCGACAAGGACGGCTTCTTGACGATTAAGGGCCGCGTGAAGCGCTTTGCCAAGATTGGCGGCGAAATGGTGTCGCTGACGGCGGTTGAGAATTACGCCACCAGTTGCTGGCCGGACAATCTCCACGTCGCGGTGGCGGTCAATGACCCGAAGAAGGGTGAGCAGATTGTACTTTTGACCGATTGCGACTTTGCTGAGCGTTCAGATCTGTTGGCTTGGTATAAGGCCAATGGCGCGGCCGAATTGGCACTTCCCAAAAAGATCATGAAGATAGAAGAAGTGCCTTTGTTGGGCACCGGCAAGATTGACTATGTCAACGCCCAACGCATCGCACAGGAAAAGCCGGAAGCTGTGGGTGCCTAGAGCCGCGCCCACGCTTTTTCTAACGGCTATCGACGTCTGAAATCTCAATGCCAAAGCCGCTAAGGCCCGCAAATTTGTGGGTCGAGCGGGTGAGCAATTTGATCGAGTGAACGCCCAAGTCCCGCAAGATTTGAGCACCAACGCCGACTTCGCGCCAAGTCTGCAAACGACGGGTCTCAGATTCGGTTTCCTGATGTTGTTGGAATGGCACGCCGACCGTACCATCGCGCAAATAGACCAGCACGCCGCGGCCTTCATTGCGGAAGGTTTCCATCGCCGCTTTGATGGCAGGCGCACCGCCAAAAACGTCCTTGACCACATCGGCACGGTGCAGGCGAGTTGGCACATTTTCCCCCGCGCCAATTTTACCTACCACAAACGCCAAGTGATGGACGGGGTCAAACGGGGTTGAATAGGCAAAGCCCTGCACTGGGCCGTTTTCGGTTTCAACCGTAAAGCTTGATACTCGCTCAACCAGCTTTTCACGCGACTGGCGATAGGCAATCATTTCAGCAATCGACACATGTTTGAGATTATGCGTCGCGGCAAAGGCAGCGACTTGGGGCCCGCGCATCACGGTGCCATCGTCATTCATCATTTCGCAAATGACGCCCACTTCTGGCAGCCCTGCCATACGGCAAAGGTCAACAGTCGCTTCTGTATGGCCTGTCCGCACCAAGACGCCCCCATCGCGGGCAACCAGCGGGAACACATGGCCAGGGCGCACAAAGTCGGCCGCACCAATATTCGGATTGGCAAGCGCCCGACACGTATTGGTGCGGTCTTCTGCCGAAATACCGGTTGTGGTGCCATGGCGAACATCGACAGAGACAGTAAAGGCGGTCGATAAAGGCGCATCATTATTGGCGACCATCGGATCGAGCCGCAGCTTGCGAGCAATGTCGCGAGTCAATGGGGCGCAAACAATGCCCGAGGTGTGTCGCACGATGAAGGCCATTTTCTCTGGCGTACACAGGCTGGCCGCCATGATGAGATCGCCCTCATTCTCGCGATCATCATCGTCGGTCACTACAATGATCTCGCCAGCGGCAAAGGCCTCAATGGCGGCTTCAACGCGGGCATGTGGCTGGGGCGTGCGGCCTGTCGAGGCCACGTCAATATCGACCCCTGCCCGCATTAAGATCTCGCTCGGCGTTGTCTTCAGCACCAAAGCTAGGGGGCCAGCATGAGCCGCCTTGAATTCAAGGGCACCTGATAACAGGCGGCTGGCGGCCGAGCGATCACGCCCAATGGCCGCGCCAATATCTTCCTGGGTGGCCCCAACTTCCTTCATACGATTGCGAAACCAGACGACGTCCATCAGCTCACCTCCAGCATTGCGCGAAAATCGCACAAATTTGTGTCGCGTTGGCTATATCGTGCGAAATTCACACACGTCTAGTGAAGTTAGCAGTTTGCTCCCAAAAGCCGGACGACCGCACTCGAAGCGCGCGACGACCTATAGCTTACCAGTGATGCCTTGAATCAGCCGCCAGCTCGCTTGTGCTTGTTCGCGGGTTTCACTGGGCCAGCCTAGATAGGCAATGCTGATCCCTGCCATGGTTAGTCCGACAAGGGTCATGAAGCTTGCAAATCCATTCGACGGTTGCACTTCAGTCTCATACTTCCGGATCATGACAGGATCATAGTCGATCTTGTGCAATTTGGGCTTACGCTCTGACGCATAGTGGAGCGCAATGATCAGGCCGGCAGGGCAGCAGATCGCCGCCACGTGAACCATGGAAACCATTTCTTTGAGCGTATAGATCAGGTCGTAAAACATAGTCGCCATCCCCGATGGATGAACCATTTTAGCGAGCATGCGCAAATATAAGGTTAGTATTTATGCTGAACGAATTATTGATATGAAGAACTGCATCAGTGCGGCAAAAAATAATACCCATAACCGGTAACCGCTATTACAATAAGGATAAAGAGACCGACAGGTGCAACCCAAGTATTGGTGCGCTTCACCTCTGCATGGCGGCCTATTCGATAGTTATCCGGCTCTTTGGACCCCATCATGGAAGCAAGCGTAAAAACAAACACCAGAAAAACCGGGATAGCGATCAAGAAACTTACAGGTACACCAGCTTGCGCGGCGATCCATTCAACATCTAAAATCTGGTTCATAGGCTCTTTCCTCCTTTCCGGAACTAAATGGTAATACGGAAAAATAGGCTTTTCTAGCCCCTTATGGTTAATTGCAGATGACGTGCTCCCCTGAATTCGGGCCATGGTAAATTAGAGTTTTCCAGTTATCTGTCCCTGTGCTGGGGAGGAGTGGAAAGCGATGAAGGCGAGCAAATTTACGGACGCGCAGAAGGCATTTATCTTGAAACAGGGCGCAGATGGTGTGCCGGTTGCGGAGATTTGCAGGCGGGCTGGCATTAGCCAGGCGACATATTTTAACTGGAAGAAAAAGTACGACGGCTTGCTTCCAACCGAGATCAAACGGTTGAAGTTCCTGGAAGATGAGAACACAAAGCTGCGGAAGATTGTGGCTGACCTGTCGCTCGACAAAGAGATGCTACAGGACGTCATTCGGCGAAAGCTGTAAGGCCTGATCGAAAGCGTGAGCTGGTCGCTGAGGCTTGTCAGGAATGGAATATGTCGCAGCGGAGAGCTTGTGAAGTTCTTGAAGCAGACAGATCGACCATTCAATACAAGCTTCGGCGACACGATCAGGCCAGTCTGGAAATGGCGATCAAGGAGATTTGCGAAACGCGTGTGCGCTATGGCTATCGACGCGTACATGTGATGTTGCAGCGCGATGGTTGGCAGCACAATGTCAAGAAAACCTATCGCATTTACAAGGAAATGGGGCTTCAGCTTAGAAACAAAACGCCTAAGCGGCGTGTCAAAGCCAAACTCCGTGAAGACCGCAAAGATGCCGTTCAGGCTAATGAAACGTGGGCAATGGACTTTGTTCACGATCAGCTGGCGACTGGCCGCAAGTTTAGAATCTTGACTGTTGTGGACACGTTCACACGGTTTTCACCCATCATCGACCCCAGATTCAGCTATCGATCAGAAGACGTCATAGAGGCTTTGGAACAGGCTTGCTCGCAGATCGGCTATCCAAAAGCCAGTCGCGTTGATCAAGGTTCTGAGTTTATCTCCCACAATCTGGACCTGTGGGCCTATGCCAAGGGCGTCACGCTGGACTTCTCGCGTCCCGGCAAACCAACTGACAACGCGTTCATCGAGAGCTTCAACGGCAAGTTCCGCGCTGAATGTTTGAACGCTCACTGGTTCTTGTCTCTTGCGGATGCGAAGGAAAAGTTGGAGACTTACCGCAGATACTACAACGAGGTCAGGCCACACAGCGCCATCGGCAACAAAGTCCCGATCTCATTGACAAATTTCGTTGGCGATCCCAGCCCGCCAACGTGACTCAGAGCGGGAAACTCTAACTCCCACTGGCCCGAACAATGGGTGCAC
>JAJTGP010000194.1 GCA_021299265.1 Hyphomonadaceae bacterium
CGATCGTGGTGAATTCAGCCACGCCAGCGGGCGTGGCGACGGCACCATTGGGCACCACATTGACGCCAGCAGACGCTGCGCCTGTACCCACCACATTAATGGCCCGCACGCTGCAGCGATAGGTCAAGCCGTTGGAAAGACCCGTGACCATGGCGGGACTGGCAGAACCTGTCGCGCTAGCACTCAAAGTGCCGCTGACGCAGGTGACGCTATAGCCCGTGATGGGCGAGCCGCCGGTGATCAAAGCGGCGGTGAAAGCAATGCTGGCGCTTTTGTCGGCGGGTGTGGCCGCGCCAATGGTTGGGGCTGCGGGGGCGACCGGCAAATTCGGCGTCGCGCTTGTGGCGGAACTTGGGCTGGTGCCCGTCGCATTGGTCGCGGCAATCGAGCAGCTGTAGGCGGTGCCATTGGTCAGGCCCGTCACATCAATCGGGCTGGTAGAGCCGATGCCGGTGCGGGTCACGCCGCCTGCCGTGCAACTCGCGGTATAACTGCTAATACTCGATCCACCTGTTGCAGCGGGCGGGGTAAAATGAACTTTGATCGCCGTATTGCCGGAGTCCAGCGCCACCAAGGTCGGCGCGCCAGGTACTGTCAGGGTTACGCCACCGCCGGACGAGCCCGTATCGCTGCTGCCACCGCCACCGCAACCTGCCAAGGCCCCCATGCTGATCAAGACGAAACAGGACAGGACAAATGGAGACAGCTTGATTGGCGGCATCGAGAACCCCGAGATATTGACACTAGATGTGCTGATAACGGGCGCGACTTAACATTCCGTCGCGAATTAATGACATTTTCTCGCGAATTCGTGATCAATTTTCAGGCAGGCCCCTTGAAGGGCAAAAAAAGAGGCCGCATCCAGCGAGGATGCGGCCCTTTGAGGCGGCCTCTTGGGGGGAGGAGACACCGATCAGCGTCAGAGACGCGAAACGATCAAGTGTCCGCAGCGGAGGCTCGCTGCCACTCCTAAGTAGGGGTGCCGTAACAGAATAAAAAGGGTCGAGATGGTTAAGCAGGGCTGCAAAAATGCATGGCTAAGAGGGGGATCGCAGTATTTGGCTCTGCATTTGATCGCGCGAGAGACTTTCCCCTGCCCGCGCGCTGCCGTTAAAGTAAGTCCATGATCTTCGTCTTTGCGTGCTCTATGGCTTTATTGGTTGCGTGGCTTGTCACGCGCCTCATGATGGTGTGGGCGGTCCCTGACGTGCCCGATGCTGCGCGCAAATTGCACCGTGCGCCCACGCCGACTTCTGGCGGGGTGGGCATCATGGCCGGGACAGTGGTCGGGCTGGGGGTGTTTTGCTTTTACTTTACCAATGTGACCGAGGAGATAGCATTATGCCTCGGAGTCTCGCTCGCAGGCGGCGTACTCGGCTTTTGGGATGACCGGGCAGCGCTTGGCCCTAAGATAAAGCTCATGATCCTGCTGGCGATCACGTCTGGCTTTGTCATTTGGGGACCACGGATCGAGGCGCTTCCGCTGTGGGACGGTGCAGTCTGGCAGCTGGGGCCAGTGCTGGGTGGTCTGGGGACTCTCTTGTGGCTTTTGGTGATCGTCAATGTCGTCAATTTCATGGACGGGGCAAATGGTCTGTCCATTGGCTCCAGCATGGTGGGCCTCGTATTCCTCAGTGTGGTGTGCGGCTTTGCCAGCTTTGCACAATCCAGCCCAGCATTTCTGGTAACCATTTATGGCCTGATCTCGGCCCTCGCCTGTTGTGGCTTTCTGTATTGGAACGTGGCGGGCGGGCGCATTTTTGCGGGCGATTCTGGCGCCTTATTTGTTGGCCTCACCATCGGTACCTTAGGGGTTTGGGCGGGCTCGATGGGGGTGAAGCCGCTCTCTATTGCGACCTGCTTCCTGCCACTCTTGGCCGATTCCATCCTAACCATCATTTGGCGTGCCCGTCAGAAGGCCAATCTTCTCACGCCCCATGCCGATCACGTCTATCAATTAGCTATTCGCAGCGGCCAGTCTCACCTCTATGTGGCATCGCTTTACTGGCTAGCAACTGCACTTTGCGGTGTGGTCGCTGTCCGGGCTTCGACGTCGGGTGATAGCTTAATCAGCCTTGGTTTCGTGCTGTGCCTGCTGCCCCTCATACTCATTCTCGAACGAGCCCGCGCCTATTATCTGGCGCTCCTGTCAAAGCAGGCTGGCTAGTGCCAGTTCGCTCCGCTAAAAAGTCCCACAAAACAGAAGGCTCTCTCGGATTGAAAGCTGGACGGGACCTCAGAATTAAGTCAGGTTAACGCATGGACTGGGACAAGCTTAAAACCTTTCACGCGGCTGCCGATACCGGCAGCTTGACCGCCGCGGCCGAAAAAGTCGGCCTGTCGCAATCCGCTGTCAGCCGGCAAATTGCGGCCTTGGAAGATGGTCTGGGCGTGCCGCTGTTTCACCGTCATGCGCGCGGCCTGATCCTCACCGGGCCCGGCAAAGTGCTGCAACAATCCACTGGTCAGATGGCGACCATCGCGGCCGTGGCAGAGTCCAACTTAAAAGACGCGCGCGACCGCCCGCAGGGCGAATTGATCGTCACCGCGCCCATCGGCATTGGCGCGACCTGGCTAGCCCCCCGCTTGGGCGGCTTTATGGATGCCTATCCAGACGTGTCGTTGCGCCTGCTGCTCGATGACCGCGAACTCGACCTCACCACTCTGGAAGCCGAATGCGCGATCCGTTTGTGGGAAGCGACGCATGCGGACCTGATCCAGCGCAAAATCCTATCGATCACCACTTCGCTCTATGCGTCGCGCGAATATGTCGCCAAGCACGGCATGCCGAAAACGCCGGATGATTTGGCAAATCACCGCGTCATCGCCTATGGTGCGCGCGCCGGTGACCCAATGAAAGTCTTGGACTTTGCCTTGACTTTGGGCCGGGAAGAACATCGCCCGCGTGAAGCAGCCCTCACGATCAATAATGTCTCGGCCTTGGTGAAGGCGGTGGTTGCGGGTCTCGGCATTGGTGGCTTGCCCGATTATCTGGCCCAAGCCGACACCGGGCTGATGCGGGTATTCCCAGAGACAGACGGACCTAATATCGACGTCTTCTTCATCTATCCGGCAGACTTACGCCGCTCCAAGCGGATTGCGGCTTTCCGGCAATATCTGTTGGAACAAGCGGTGAATTGGAAGGGCTAAGGCCAAGCGCCCCTGCCCTCCCAATCGGATTGCTTAGGTCTTGGTGACAGCCGCCGTTTGACCGAACAGCGATTTCGCAGCCGCCTTCATGTCTTCCTTGGATTGCTCACCTGCTGGCTTGCGCAGCGCTTCGCCTACCGCATTGCCGGCAATAACAGCTGGGCGGGCGTCAATCTTGTCAAACCAAGTTTTGACATGGGGGAATTCCTCTAGGTCTTGGCCAAACAATTTCGCGCCACGAACCCAAGGATATGACGCCATATCAGCAATCGAATAGTCACCTGCCAGATAAGCGGTCTCTTTAAGTTGGCGCTCCATAACACCATACAAACGATTGACTTCATTCGTATAACGGGTTTGGCCATATTCGATCAGCTTGGGGTCGTCGACCAGATTAGGCGCATAGAGACGGAAGTGGCTGGCTTGGCCCGACATTGGCCCAAGGCCGGCCATTTGCCACATCACCCACTCATCGACCTTCACGCGGCCGCGCTCGTCGCTGGGGTAAAATTGACCGGTCTTACGGCCAAGATATTGCAGGATGGCCCCACTCTCAAACACCGAGATGGGCTGACCATCTGGCCCGTTAGGATCGACAATTGCGGGCATGCGATTATTCGGGCTGATGGCGAGGAAGGCAGGCTCAAACTGCTCGCCCTTGCCGATATTGACGGCCTTCATGACATAGGGCAGCCCCATCTCTTCCAAGGCAATGGAGATCTTCCACCCGTTCGGGGTTGGCCAATAATAGAGTTCGATGGGGCTTTGTGTTGGCTGCGACATGAGCATCTTCCTGTTTGACGACCCGGCACTTGCGCCGGTTAGCCTCAAGTCGGGTGTTGCCATCATAAGCGCAAGCGGAGAAAATCGAACAGGGCCTATTTGAAATTCTCAACAGTGGGTTCAACTGCGCGGCCCCTCCGCCTCTTCCTCAAACTGAAACAGCGTTTCAAATGGCACCGACAGCGCCCTAGCCATGCGAAACGCCAATTCTAACGATGGCGCATATTTCTCGGCTTCGATAGCCAGAATTGTCTGACGCGTCGCGCCGACAAGATTAGCAAAGTCTTGCTGAGTTAGGCCCGCCTGTGTGCGACGCTGCCGAATCTGATTGAGCACGCGGCCCTTCGCGACAGCCATTAGGACAAGCGGCCTAAAACAAGGATCATGACTTGCTTCACCCCATGACAGAGAAACAAGACAGCCATCAGAACAAAAAAGAGCGTTGGTAAATGTTGGATGTTCAAGGTCCAAGGCGCTGGCGTCGGATAAGTCGCCTGCAAGAGGATCTGCCAAATCAACACACTGATCGCACAAAACCCGACCATCAGGCCCAGCCGATCTGCCCGCGCTACAATCTGCTCATCACGTTCATCTTCAAGGGCACCGCGCTTGCGCAAATAACTTGCCCAAACACTCACCGCGCCCTCCCCCACAGTGCCAAATCCCAGGACAAATAACCAAGTTCGCCAGATATGACGGGCATCTTGGTCGGGGATAGACCATCCATCTATCATATTGCTGGCCAGATAGGCGAAGATAGCGATGGCAATAACCAAGGATAAGCCAGCCCTCTTTTCTGTAAGCGTCATGTTTTCCGTAAGCGTCATGACTGAGCCCTTTCTGACAGTTGGTTTTTGCCGAAGTGGTATTTTTGCCGGCGTGCGTTTTTGTCGAAATGACAAATATGTTTTACATGTCTCGTTTAGTGCTAGGTTTTAGCAATGTCAAACATCTTATACATTTTTCCAGCCAGACTAGCCTGAGACGCATTGACGCCTTGAGGTTTCGCCGCCCCTCCCGTAGAAGCCAAGGCCGTTTTGGAGCACCCTCATGCCAGATTCAGTCATCAAACCCGTATCGATGAAAACCTATGACACCGACTTTGCCGGGTTTTCGAAAGAATTGGGCGGTTGGTTTGAGCGGTTTGGCTTTGCCATCGTTGCTGATCACGGGGTCGATCAAAAAATTATCGATGCCACACTGGAAAAAGCCAAGGCTTTCTTCGCTTTACCGGTCGAGGTGAAGCAATCCTACAAGTCGCCAGTGGGCGCGGGCCAGCGCGGCTATACCGCCTTTGGGGTCGAGACCGCCAAAGACCACACCATCGCGGACCTCAAAGAATTCTGGCATCAGGGCCGGGATTTGCCAGAGGATCACCGCTTTGCAGGTGTCATGCCGCCGAACGTGCCCATGCCAGAGGTGACTGATTTCGATGCCAGCCAGAAGGCGATGTTTGAAGACTTTGATCATTTGGGCAAACGCATCTTGCGGGCGATCGCGACCTATCTCGACCTGCCAACCCAGTATTTTGACGAGAAAGTGGCGGAAGGTAACTCCATTCTGCGCACCCTGCACTATCCCGCCCTTGGCCCCGATGTTACGCCCGGCGCCATCCGCGCGGGCGCGCATGGCGACATCAATGTGATTACTTTGTTGCTGGGTGCGGAAGAGCCTGGCCTACAATTGCTCGACAAATCGGGCCAGTGGCAGGCTGTGACGGCACCAG
>JAJTGP010000073.1 GCA_021299265.1 Hyphomonadaceae bacterium
AGAAACAGGGCCAAGATCAGGGCCAGCATGCAAGAAGTCCAGCCGCATGCACTCCGCGGCAGCCAATTGTTCTGCATTGTTAGTCTCTCCAGCCCCTACGCTTTAGCACGGATTGTTCATCACGCCGCATGAATTGACCGGCGTTCCTTGCGTAAGCTGTTGAGAGGGTTAAGCAAAAAAGCTGCTTAACCCAGTTCCTCTCCCAGACAGATTGCGCCTCGCCGGCCATAGGGGAGTATGCCGCTATGCTTTTTGGTTTGCTAGCCTTTGCTAGCTCAAAAGTCAGTGCCGGATTTAATGGCGTTGTGCCGGCGGCTTAGCGGTTGACCGAAAGTAGACGTGCATTGCCTAAATCAACGAAGGTGCGTCGGATAGCTCAAGATTTATCTGACAGCATTTGAACTATGCTCAACTACGCTCTTAATCAGCGGTAGCGACGTTACTCAGAACAAATCCGTTCAAAAACCGATCTGCCTCACAGATCAGTTCAACGTTGGCCGGTTCCTCCACCGGCAAATGCGACCCGTTGCTCAATTCAAGGAAGCACTTTGCCGTCTGAATCTTTTCGTAAACCACAAGGCTGAGTTCGGTTGGAGTCCAAGCATCCTGCCCAGGATGAACCAGCAGGAGCGGACAGCGGAGCGCCCAGTTCTCGATTCTCGTCTTATGGACCATTCGAAAAAAGCGCGCAGCCTTCCAACTCTTGCCGATGAACGGATCATTCTCAAAATAGGCTTGCATGCGCTTATTAGCGCTCATGGCAGCCAACGGGGTGACCAGCGATAGTGGTATGACCAAGCGGTCAAACAACCATGGCATTACCGCCATGCTGAGAAGGCTCAATCGACCGAGCCAGTTCCAACGGGCAGCGCGGACGAAAACGGTTGGATCAGAAAGGTCTAGGGTCAGGACCCATTAAATTGCTTGCATTAGGGGTGATTGGTTGATTCAATGTTGGCGTTAAGGAGGCGCTTTCGATGGATCAACCGTATTTGCTGAGTGAGGCGCAGATGCGCCGGATCGAGCCATTCTTTCCGCTATCGCATGGTATTCCAAGGGTCGATGACCGGCTGATTGTGTCTGCGATTATCTTTGTCATCAAGAACGGGCTGCGGTGGCGCGATGCACCGCGATCCTACGGGCCGCACAAGACGATTTATAACCGGTTCATCCGTTGGAGTCGCCTTGGTGTGTTCAACCGCATCTTTGTCGAGCTGGCGGGCCAAGCTGGAGAGCCAGACCGGATCATGATCGATGCGACACACCTCAAGGCCCACCGAACGGCGGCAAGCCTCTTAAAAGGGGGGCTCTTCCCCGATGTATCGGGCGCACCAAGGGCGGCTTGAACTCCAAGCTCCATGCCGTGTGCGACGGTGAAGGCCGTCCCATCATGATGATGCTCACCGAAGGCCAGATGAGCGACCACAAGGGCGCTTTTCTGCTGTTCGACGCATTACCTAACGCCAAGGAACTTCTGGGCGACAAGGGCTATGACAGCGACTGGTTCCGCGCCGCGCTGACAGCACGCGGGATCACTCCCTGCATCCCGCCAAAAGCTAACCGCAAAGTGCAATATCGCTACGACAAGACGACCTACAAAAAGCGGCACCTGGTCGAGAACCTGTTCGCCAAAATCAAGGACTGGCGACGCATCCACACACGCTATGATCGCTGTGCGCATGCCTTCATGTCAGCCATCTGCATCGCCGCAACCGTCATCTTCTGGCTCAATCAATGAGTCCTGACCCTAGGAGTGTTGTTGCAATAACGCCACTGACGTTCCGACTCATTTGAGCCGCCATGAGAGCTGTCAGCCCGCCCATCGATAGGCCAATCAAGACGGTTGGTCCTAGTTCTGCGTCCGCCATCTCGCTGATCACAGCTGGCCACTCTGCATACTCGCCAGTGTAACCGGGTTTCGGCCTTGTCAGGCCATAGCCAGGTAAGTCGGGCGCTGGCACTTTCCATCCGCGCTGCGCAAAGTGTTCGGCAAGCGGCACGAGAATAAGCCCATTTCCGCCACCACCATGGACAAGGATCAGCGTACCTTTTTCTAAACCTGAGGGGCTCCACTGATCAATGCGAACGTTGTGGCCTCGAATAACCCTGTAACATTCTTCAGGCTCTGTTGTGAGAAGGATGCCAAACTCCTCAGCGAGAATGGCGCGGTAATTGGTCCAAGACGGGCTGTTGCGAAAGTACTTCATAGCACTAATATCGAGGAATTACTCAGTTTTGGATACTCGGGTTTCTTATGTCTGGAAAGCAACCGAAAAAGGTAACAAAGCGCCCGATACGGCAGGCTAAACAACAGCGCTCCAAGGCAACCGTGGACGCAATTGTGCAAGCCGCTGCTCAGATTTTGTCCGCGTCTGGATGGTCTGCACTCAACACCAATGCTGTCGCAACGCGCGCGGGTGTATCGATTGGATCGCTTTACGAGTACTTCCCAGACAAGCAGGCGATACTCACTGTGATAGTTGATGAACATCTCGCAGCTGGAGAAGCTAAGTTAGCTGAAGGCATGCGTGCTATGTCTGGCATTAAGAGCATGGACGAAGTGGTCGAAGCAGTGGTCTCTGGATTTGTACACCTGCACCAAGAAGATCCGCGATTGCATCGGGTGTTGTCTAGTGAGGTCCCTCTTTGGTTTGAGCAGCAACGACGGGTGGCCGGCCTTAGGTCTCAAATCGTAGGAGGCGTAGCTGTCGCACTGTCCAAACACGGATGCGACAACGAAATCAAAGCAACATTACTTGTCGACACGGCAGATGCCCTCACGCACAAGTGGTTCATTGACAAAGCAGGCCTGCCTGCACCTGCAGAGGTGATGGCCAAAGAGCTCTCGAAGATGCTGAAGGGTTACTTGTCGGCGTGAAAACTGTGTTCAACAAACGACGACGGTTTGACGCATTGGCCAATCAAAGCCGACTGTGGAAGGTGACGTGTCGCTGCGAGTTTAGGTCAATAAGAGTTGGCGTTTTCCCTTTCGATCAATGTCCGCTTTCGTGAAGGGTTTCGGATGCTTTTGGGCGTCCGAAAGTGTCCGGAGAACGAATCTTTGTTGTTGATGGCTGTGGCTATGGGGATTTCGGTTGGGGGCGTGGTTTGTTGGGGTCCTTTGGAGCGAGGACTGGCCGGGCGGAGGCTGACTTTTGGTCATTTTGTGGTGTTTGAAGGCGGCCGGGCATGGTGTCTTGGCTCCTAGAGGCATCGGCCTTGGCTGTGGATTGGCCCCATTTGTTCGGTTTTAGGACGTTGGGGTCACAGGTGGTCAGTTGCCAGATGTTGGAACATTTGGCGGTGCATTGGGGATAGATTTGGGCGTGCGTGCTTATGACGGCCTCCCACGGTTTGTTGACCCTGTTGGTGGTGCGCGGGGTTGGGCTTTGCACTGGAAGATGTCGGTAATGACCATGTCGCCGCCGCAGCAGGGGCAGATAAGCCAAGGCTTTTTGGGCGCGGTATCTTCTTGGGGCGGATCATCAGGCTTTTGCGCCGAGTCTTGAGATACGCCAAGAATCTGACGAATGGCCAGGATCTCTTTGACCCGCACACCGCTGGACAAGAAGCCATAGTGGCGGATGCGATTTATTGGTTAAGTTGAACTTGTAAGGGGCATCTCGGCACAAGCAGGTTACGAAGAGAAATCGGCTCAAAATGAAACAATGACGAATTATCGCCTGCGTGGAAAAAGCCCGTTTGAAGCGAAATGGTTCACCAAAAACGAGAATGGGCCGGAATCGAGGGGGCGAAGGCCAGTTTTGGTTGGCGCCGTGATTGCAAACCCGATTGCAGTGTTCGTCCTGAAGGAGCGAAGAAAATGAAGGAAGCTCATCCAACTAGCCCTGTGAAGCTTGATCGCTCTCGCT
>JAJTGP010000028.1 GCA_021299265.1 Hyphomonadaceae bacterium
ATAAGGCCAATTTCGAAATCGTCGGAAACGTCGGCAAGATTGAGATCAAGACCTTCGGCAAGACCGGCAAACTCGCAACCCTCAGCGTCGCCACCTCCGAGCGCTGGAAGACCGAAGACGGCACGCAGAAGGACCGTACTTACTGGCACCGCGTCACAGTCTTCGCCCCCGCCATCATCGCCCGCATCGAGACGATGGTCCAGAAGGGCACCCGGGTTCGCCTTCTCGGTCGCATCCGCCCTAGCTCCTACGACGATGATCAAGGCCGCACCCGCTACGTCATCGAGTTTGTGCTTGGACCCTTCAGCGAACTTGAAGTCCTCGCTCGCGGCAAAGCCAAAGCCGAAGGCCCTGACACCGAAGCAGACCTTCCGATGGAGACCGCCGCCTAAACACTTCATCCTAGCAAACTAGCCCAAGGGCGGAGCCTAACAGCTCCGCCCTTTTGTCCTGCCTAGGCTTGGCTCGCGCCCTTGGCTTAACTTTGCATCCAAGCATGTTTGATCAGACCTACTCGAGAACTGCGCGCGCCTCATCTCCAACCATCGCCAGCGATGCGCCAATGGCTTCCCGCCATGACGGGCCTTGATCCATTGCAGTTACATAGGCCTGCTTCAACTCTGCTGGCCTGTCTTCAGCCAACGACATGATGAGAGCTTGGGCTTGGCCCAAGTCTTTTCGTCGTTTCGCAATCCCCGCTCCGGTGCGCTGTTGCGCAACGATAAGCTTGTGAATGGCGAAACGCTCAGGCCGGGGAATGCGGACAAGTACGCCTTCGCGATAAAGGCCGACAGCAGGAATGGGGTCGGCCAATAAATAGTTCAGATAGTGCAAGCCCTGCGCCCACACCCCCAACGCTTCAAGCCAGACGAGATCTTGGTCTTCTTCAAAAGATGGGGCAAGAAAATCGAGCACGGGCTCGCCGGTCTTGCGCCGCCAGCGCCCGCTGCGGCCTTTAGGGTCGATGGATGGCGTAACTTCTAAGCCGAACTTCGCGAGAACCATCGGTAAATCCTTCAAGCTTAGCGCTGCGTCATCGGCCAAAGCGATCGATAAATTCTGATAGCTCGCTATGTCGATGTCTTGTGTCAGCGCAGGCTCAATGCGCGTGACCCGCCTGCCAAGCTCTGCATCATAAAGCCTAAAGGCCATTGTCCCGACCAGTGTGCCACCCAAATCAAAAACGCCTTGCGCCGAAAGGCTAGCCAGCAGGCTGCCACTTGCGGCGTCCAGCGTAGGCAATCGGGCTGAGCGCAATTGTGCGACCATATCGCCACAGCGTGTCTCGAAGGCTTCAGTCGCTCCGCGACGTGCTTCAATCTCGACCAACCGTAATTTGGTCTCGTCATTGTCAGGACCAATGTATCGCTGAACCACTTTGCTGCCGGTTCGGTCAGTTGCATACCAATAGGCTTTGCCCCCTACGATGCGCTTGAATGGCGCGCCGGTTGGGTTAGCGCTCGGCGTACGCGATAAATGCGTATCGACAAGCTCCTGGTAGAGCGTCATCAATTGGAGGGGCAGCACTTCAGCCATATTGTTACACTACAAACTTATTTTACGTAGTGCAATATGCTTATTTCTTGGCCACTAGTGTCCAGCCTCAGCCGCATCTGTTGCTTCGCGTTTCTTATAGTTTCGTTGTGTTTCTAAGGGGGGTCATAAGGGGAACAGAGGAGATATGAGATAGGGAGAGGCAAGATAAAGGAGGTTTCTCGTTGCTTTATCATACTGATATTATTCGCAAAATAGGTGAATCTGATTGCACCTCATGAATTGCCATGAATTACTGCGCTTATGGCTGGTTTCTGGGCCTTCGTCGACCGCCATCTGGGAGTTCCGACCATGGCTTATGGCAATCAGGATCAGGGTGATCGCGGTAGCAGATCAGAGCGGGTCTTCACGCTTCAGGAGCGCTTGAGCCTGCGCCTCGTAAGCCATGGGGCCGAGGCGCAGGCTCGCTTGCCAAGCCGTCTCAAGGGCGATGGCGGCTCTGTGCGGTCCTCCCTTGCCCGCAAGCTTGTCCATGCAAAGCTGTTTGGTCGTGGCAGTGGTGGGAAGGCTGGTGGCTCAGTTGGTGGCGGTCCAGCGGCGAGGAATGGCAGGGTTGGCTCTATCAGCGTGCGGGCTTCCCAGCGTGTTGTGGTGAAGGCCTTTGTCGCCCGCCACAAAGGACCCCGCGCTGTTGCCAATCCCGGCAAGGCCATCGTGCAACATGTGAAGTATTTGGCCCGCGAGGGTGTGGGCTTTGATGGGTCAGAAGCTCACTTCTATGGACCGGCTGGCGAGCTTGCCCCAGAGGCCGTGAAAGAAGCTACGCGAGCATGGGGCGATGATCGTCATCATTTCAGGCTTATCATCAGTCCAGAACAAGCCGACAAGATGGAAGACCTTCAAGGCTACATCCGCGATGTGATGGGCGACGTTAGCCGTGATCTGAAAGAGCCTGCCCTCACCTGGGTTGCTATCAATCATCACGATACCGATCAGCCCCATGCCCATGTCCTGATCCGAGGCATCAGAGCTAATGGCTCTACCTTGGTCATTCCCCGCGAAATGATCAGCCAA
>JAJTGP010000151.1 GCA_021299265.1 Hyphomonadaceae bacterium
CCGGGCGTGAAGCGCGCCAGATCGTCAATTGCCTGAATGTTCAAGCGCGACACGTCCGATGCGCCAACCGCGGTTACGGCAACTGGCGTTGAAATCAAGCTCTCTTGAGTCTTGCGAGCCGTCACGATGATGGTTTCAACTTTGGAACGATCTGCTTCCGTGTCCGATGCGGCTTGAGCGAAGGAAGTACCGGGCATCGCAATTGCGAGGGCCATCAGGGCTGCAGAACCAGTCAAAAGTAAGCGCTGTGTCATATGGTCTTCCTCTATGGAATGTGGTCCCCGCCGCACACACTTACGACTGGATCACGGATGATGACAATTGTGTAAAGAGTATATCAAATTCTGGGAAGGTGTGTTCTGTGAAAAATTGTCTCGTTGTCTGGGTTTAGTGGCCAATCAGCAACAGTTGCGGGCAACTTGTGCCGCAAACCACCAATTTTGAAGCCTGATCGGCTTGTTCTGGCCTTGCATTTGGCTCCGGCACCGCCAGAAAAGCTACCATTGATGTATTGGTCGCGGAGAGGGTCGGGGCCAGCTGCGGCTTGAATTAGAGCGCTGCGAGGATCGCGGTGCCCATGTCAGCGCTCGATAAACTTCCACCCAGATCGGCAGTTCGTGCCCCATTGTTCAGAGCGGCTTCAACGGCAGCGAACAATCGGTCCGCAAGGGCAACTTCGCCCAACGACCAGCGCAATGCCATCTCCAAGGACAGGATCGCTGCGACCGGGTTCGCGAGGCCCTTTCCTGCGATGTCAGGTGCCGAGCCATGGATTGGCTCGTAAAGACCCGGCTTTCCCGCATCGCCAAGCGCCGCGGATGGCAAAAGGCCAATCGAGCCGGTGCAAGCAGCTGCCAAGTCTGACAGCACATCGCCAAACAGATTGTCAGTCAGCAAAACATCAAATTGTTGCGGGGCGCGCACCAATTGCATGGCCGCATTATCGGCATACATGTGTTCGAGCTGGACATCGCTATAGTCACTCGCATGTAAGGCAGTAACTTCTTGACGCCATAACAGGCCAGATTCCATCACATTCGACTTCTCAAGACTTGTCACTTTGTTGGAACGCTTGCGTGCAAGCTCAAAAGCAACACGGGCGACCCGGCGAATTTCGGCACTGGTATAGACCTGATTGTCAAAACCACGCTTGCTGCCGTCGGCCAAAGTCTCGATCCCGCGCGGCGTGCCGAAATAGACCCCGCCGGTCAGTTCACGAACGAACACAATATCGAGACCTTCAACCAAATGGCGTTTCAAGCCAGACGCATCGGCCAAGGCCGAAAAACACAAGGCAGGGCGTAGATTGGCATAAACATCCATCTCTTTGCGGAGCCGAAGCAGGCCCATTTCAGGGCGCAAATCGCGGGCAACGTTTGCCCATTTGGGCCCACCAACCGCCCCCATCAACACCGCTTGGGCGGACTTAGCCGTTGCCACCACGGCATCGCTAATCGGAACGCCCTGCTCATCAAAGCTCGCCCCACCGAATAGAGCCGTTTCAACTTGGAGCTTGAGGCCGTGCCGCGACATCAATCGGTCGAGCACGCGCTCAACCTGCGCCATAACTTCGGGGCCAATGCCATCACCGGACAGTAGAAGGAGTTTATTTGTCATGCACCGCCCATAGCCACGAATTGCGTGACTGTCACGGAAGAATGCAGAGGGATTGCCTAAGCGGCTTCGCGGTAGCCCGCTGGCAAGATGGGTTGGGCCGAAGTGACGCCGATTTCTTCCGATGTCAGGGCTTCTTCATTCGCATAGCAGTCGAAGATCATGGCTTCAATCTCTTCCGTCGGGGCAACAAACACCGCGAGCGGTCCAATTGCCGCAGCTAAGGCGCTCAAAAAGCCTGGATCTAAGAATTGATCGAGCACGAAATCTGCCTCTTGCTGATACCGTTAACGAATTGGTAACAGAAGTTAAGCAGATATGAATCAATTTGAAAAGCATTTAATCTAATTTTTTTAGGTACTTCAGCCTAGCCAAGGCGTAATTAACTTTCTTTTGTGTTCATGCTCCGAGATTTGGTCCTGCTGCATCAGACTCTGCCCGATCTCGTCTAGGCCCTCCAGCAGCGATTTTTTTCGGCCCGGATCGATCTCAAACTGGTAAATTTTACCATCCGGGCCGGTTAGGGTTTGGGCGGCAAGATCAATTTCAAAGCGCGCATTTTGCCCATTGGCTTGGCTCATCAAGGCATCGACCTGCGCAGCATCTAAGACAAGCGGCAGCACCCCGTTCTTGAAGCAATTATTGAAGAAGATGTCGGCAAAGGAAGCGGAGATCACGCATTCGATGCCATAATCCAATAGGGCCCAAGGTGCATGCTCGCGCGAGGAACCGCAACCAAAGTTAGGCCCCGCAATCAGGATTTTTGCACCCTGATAGGCTGGCTTATTTAAAACGAAATCTGGATTTGGTGATCCATCAGACAAGAACCGCATATCAAAGAAGAGACCGCGCGACAGGCCTGTGCGCTCCACCGTCGACAAAAACTGCTTTGGAATGATCTGATCGGTATCAATATTGGCGACCGGCAAAGGCGCTGCATGGGCGGCCAGTTTTGTGAACTTCTTCATGGGAGTTGTCCTGTCTAGAAATGTGGCGATCGCGCTTCAGGGCTCATTGACGGTGACGCTAAACGAACCGCCCGACTTTTCGATCGTAACCTTCTCTTTATCTTGCGACTTGATCTCGAGTGAACCTTCGCCGTCCGAATCAAACTGCCCGGTGAAAACAGCGCCTTCCTTGTCGGTACAGCTCACCTCCTCCAAGGCACTCAAGGTCGCTTCTGAAGCTTTGGTCAAGACTGGGCTACAATTGAGGTTACCATCGGCTTGCTCCTTTTGAAGCGCTTTCACGACGGTGCCGCGAAACTCGCCCAAAACGCCGCCCATAATGGCCTTTAGCCAAGGGGCATCATTCAGCCTGAGTGTCTTTGTGGCATTAGGCTCAGCGCTTGCTTTGCCTTCTGTAGCACTTTCTTCCGCCGCCAGCTGAGCGGCATCTTTGCTGGCCTGTGGAGGCGGTGGCGCTTGCATGGTGCGGGGGTTATCAACAGCTTCAAAGGTTGGATTAATCTCGACAGGCTTCGGCCTCAGGGCTTGATACGCGCCCAAACCAAAAATGGTGGCACCGATAATTATCAGCGGCACAAAGATGCCGGGACCCTTTTGTTTTGCCATTTCGACTAAACCTCAAATGCCGCCACGACGGGGACGTGGTCACTAGGCTTTTCCCACGCACGCGCGTCTTTGTGAATGGCAAAACTCTCCTTGATGAAACGGGGAGCAAAGTCCGCATTGGCCCAAATATGGTCAAGTCTGCGGCCACGATCATTCTTCGTCCAGTCCGGGGAACGATAGCTCCACCAAGAAAAGACTTTCTCAGGAGCAGGGCGGGCAACGCGGGCCAAATCGACCAACCCGCCGCGTGCCAAAATGCGGCCCATCGCGTCGGTCTCGACCGGGGTATGACTGACAACATTCAGCAATTGCTTGTGACCCCAGACGTCATGCTCACCAGGTGCAACATTTAAATCACCGACGACCACCAAGGGGTCTTTGCTATTGCGACCCGCATAATGGGCCTCCATGCGCTCAAGAAACGAGAGCTTATGATCAAATTTTGGGTTGATCTGCGTATCGGGCTCATCACCACCGGCGGGCACATACAGATTATGGATCGTGACGCCTGCAACTTTCACCGCCGCAACGCGCGCCTCTTCGTGTCGACAAAAGCCAGGTTCGTCGACTTCTTCAAGCGGCAAACGTGAGGCAATTGCTACCCCATGCCATCCCTTTTGGCCTCGTATATGCACGTGCGGCAAACCCATTTCGGTGAAGGCCGAGGTTGGGAACTCCCCGTTGCGGCACTTGATTTCCTGCAAGCACAAAACATCGGGCCGATGCTCTTCAACAAAGCGCTTTACCAGCCCTGCGCGCAGGCGAACCGAATTGATGTTCCAAGTGGCAACTGAAAGACGTGTCATCGCACTGGCTTAAGCGACTTGGGGGAAATGGGAAAGTGCGCTAAGCGGCAAAGTATGGGAAAGACACTTTATGACAAGATTTGGGACAACCACGTCGTTGGCACGGCCGAGGATGGCGTATCCCTCCTGTATATCGATTTGCATCTGATCCATGAGGTCACAACCCCGCAGGCTTTCGCGGGCCTAAAGGCGGCTGGCCGCAAAGTCCGCCGCCCGGATCTGACCTTGGCCGTGGCCGACCATAACACGCCGACAGAGAACCAAACCGCAGGCGTGGATGCCGTCGCTGACCCCGAGGCCCGTCTGCAATTACAGACACTGGGCCGCAATGTGGCCGAGCATAGCATTGAGTTCTTTCCCATGGGCGAAATCCGCAATGGGATTGTCCATGTCGTGGGGCCTGAACAAGGCCGCACCCAGCCCGGTATGACCATCGTCTGTGGCGATAGCCATACGTCCACCCACGGCGCTTTTGGCGCGCTTGCCCATGGTATTGGCACCAGCGAAGTTGAGCATGTGCTGGCGACTCAGACTTTGCGCGCCCGCAAAATGAAAAACATGGCGGTGGTCATCGAGGGAACTTTGGCACCGGGCGTTGGTGCTAAGGATATCGCCCTGGCCATTTGCGCTAAGATCGGCACCGCGGGCGGCACCGGTCATGTCATCGAATACCGCGGTTCTGCCATACGCGCGCTGTCTGCAGAGGGTCGAATGACCTTGTGCAATATGGCAATTGAAGCCGGTGCCAGAGCGGGACTTGTGGCCCCAGATGAGATAACTTTTGCCTATTTGAAGGGCCGCCCTTCTGCACCGAAAGCAGGGGCCTGGGACCAAGCCGTCTCGTTTTGGAAGACCCTGTTCACCGATGAGGATGCGGTGTTTG
The DNA here is from genome assembly GCA_021299265.1 of Hyphomonadaceae bacterium. Taxonomy (GTDB): domain Bacteria; phylum Pseudomonadota; class Alphaproteobacteria; order Caulobacterales; family Aquidulcibacteraceae; genus Aquidulcibacter. The sequence goes on from JAJTGP010000151.1 coordinate 4,878, forward strand.
ACCAAGTGGTTGAAATCCCCGCTGAGAGCATTGCGCCCCTCGTGACTTGGGGTACAAGCCCCGAGCAAGTGGTAGCGATTGATGGAATTGCCCCAGATCCAGAGCAGTTCAGCGATCCAATTGAGCGCGAAACCGCGCGTCGGTCCTTGGCCTATATGGGTATCGAAGCGGGTCAGAAAATGACAGAGCTCGCTGTTCAGCGCGTCTTTATCGGCTCGTGTACCAATTCTCGGATCGAGGATTTGCGGGTGGTGGCTGAACTCGTGCGCGGGAAAAAAGTGGCCTACGGTGTTCGCGCCATGATCGTGCCGGGCTCAGGCCTTGTACGCCATCAAGCCGAAGATGAGGGCTTAGACGAAATCTTTTTAGCCGCTGGCTTTGAGTGGCGCGAGCCTGGTTGTTCGATGTGCTTGGGCATGAACCCAGACCGGCTGGTACCATTTGAGCGCTGCGCCTCAACATCCAACCGCAATTTTGAAGGCCGCCAAGGAAGGGATGGGCGTACCCATCTCGTTTCACCCGCCATGGCCGCAGCCGCTGCCCTGACGGGCAGATTAAGCGATGTTCGTGAGCTACTAGGCTAAGGGCCAGCGCTAACGCGCTGGCTCACCCCGGGCCAAATTGGTGCATTGCGCGACCCAATTTTCCCGATAAACTCGGGCACCAAAGGTCGGCAAATTCTTAGACAGCCAAGCGACCTGGTCGATATTCATCGTGGCGATCTGGTAGAAGTAATAGATGCCTTGGTCGTTCAGCCAAGCCTTATTTTTCGGGCCCACACCATCAATCAACAAAAGTTCGTCTGGATTAGCCCGGCGGCGGGAACGCGGCGGGGCTTTGCCATCGCCTGCCAAGGCAATCGCTTCTTCCAAGGCTTCTGGTGCCAAAGTAGCCAAAGGCGACGGCGTGAAGTTTTGGTTGCTAATGGGCTCCGGCGGCGGTGGTGGCGGCGGCGGTGGTGGTGGAGCGACCGCTTTCACTTTCCGCTTTTTGGCAGGTGCTTGGGTTATGACCACAGGGGCTTCAACCATCACTGGCGCAACAACGGGTGCAACCACCGCTTCGGCCTTCTTACGACCCCGCTTTTTAGGTTCCACCGTGGCAGCAACAAAGGCCACCGGCGCAGGCTCAACTTCTTGAACCAATTTCGTCGCCGTCATTTGTTCAGGCATTGGCGGCGTCTCGACGCTGCCGCCAGTATCGCGGCCCTCAAAGAACAAGACACGGGCCTCAAGATACTTATTGCGCCATTTTAGCGCGGCAACATCTTCATCCACACTTTCGCCTTCACGCAATTTGGCATTAGCTGCAGCCAGTTCATCCGCCCGCGATCGCACTTCGGCCAATTCAGCCTCCAAAGCGGCAGCTTTGCGCGTCCCGATTGCATCGGTGAGTGCAGAGCCAGCACCAGCGGTCACTTGCCGTTTCAGTTCATCACGCTCTTCCCGCACTAGACGCAGTTCCTCCTGCAATTCTTCGGTATTGCAATTGCAGAGGTTTAACACGCGCGCCAGAAAAGCACCGATTGCCGCGGACACCAGCACGATCAGAATGCTTTGACTTAACAGAAACATGGCTTTGGTCCTTGCCTTCCCTAAGGAGGGTGATTGGGTCTTTAGTTTGACTCGGTGATTTTAAATTCGATGCGGCGGTTTTGTTCTCTCAAGGGGCTGTCAGGTTGCCCTGGGATATCCCCGTTGCCATTGGGGAAATCATTCACCAAGGGTTGGGTTTCTCCATAGCCTTTAGCGGTGACCTGGCTGGCTGGCACACCTTTAGAGATCAAGAAATCGCGAACTGTATTCGCGCGTCGTTCAGACAATCGCTGATTGAGGTCAGCCGCGCCACCTGTATCGGTGTGGCCACCAATCTCAATGTTGAAGCTGCTGCACTCCTTGGCGACAACTGCGACGCGATCAAGAACTTCTTGTCCACCAAGAAGTGGGCTGCTGCCCTTTTCGAACCGAATAGTGCCCGTTTTGCCCGCTTCTGTTAGACGACTTTGGCAGTTGACTTCTGCTTGCTGCGACGGGGTCGCTGTCGGAGTTCCTGGGGTAACCGCCACATCAGGCTTGGTTGGCAATGGTGAACGGACAACCTCTGAGCCTGGATAGCTAATTCCGCGGCAATCAATTTTAGCAAAGACGCCAGGCAGACTGGCACGATCCTTGACAGCATCAACGACCGTCGAGCACGCTGCTTTTGCGGTCGCCTCGTCCACCGAAAAGCCGCTAATCATCAAGCGCTCATCTAATGTATCTGCGCGAGCAAAAGTAAATCCCGCTTTATCCAAGCTTTCCTGCGCCGAAGAACGCGTCTCTTCTTGCAGAACCACCATGCGTTGATAGTGAACCCACATGAGAATTGCCAAACCTAAGGCCCCAAGCACAAAGACTGGCCAGCAATTCTTAGAATTAAGCATGCTTTGTTTGCCGTTTCAGTTTTGGAGGTCACACGCCAAGTGAAATATGAGCACTGGCAGGACCTCGCGTTCGAATATTGGTAAACTTATCTTCAGTTCAATGAGGCCGGAAAGCAAGTGCACTCGCGTCTGGCGTGCAAAAAACACAGCATTTTGCGGACTTCACTCTCCCATTGGGGCAATCTCACGCTATGAGGAAGACATGATTCAAGACGTGACAAGCCCACAAAACAATTTGGTAAAGCTGGCTAAGTCGCTTGACCGCAAAAAAGCCCGAACAGAGTCCGGCCTGTTCTTGGCCGAGGGCGCGCGACATGTCGGCGAAGGCCTTGAACTTGGCTGGGAGCTAGAAGCGCTCTTGTTTTCAGCAGCTGCGGAGACGCGGCCCGCGGTGCAATCGCTCGCACAACAAGCGTTGAAGATTGGCGCAAGGGTGGCCCGTGTGTCAGACCGTGTGCTGGAGGCTGTAGCGAAACGCGATAACGCCCAGTCGGTCTTGGGTCTCTTCCGTCAACGCTATACACCCCTAGAGGCATTGGCTGAGGCACCATTTATCATCGCGCTCGAGCGCATCCGCGATCCCGGAAATTTGGGTACCATCCTTAGGACGCTTGATTCGGTTGGCGGCGGCGGCGTTGTCTTATTGGAAGAAAGTTGCGACCCGTTTTCTATGGAAGCGGTGCGCGCGAGTATGGGCTCTATTTTCTCATCGCCTGTCGCAAAATCTGACTTTGCTGGGTTTGAGACGTGGCGGCGCGCGCAAGGTTTTAAGATGGCCGGCACCTCGTTAAAGGGATCGACCCGTCACACCGATACCGATTTTGGCTCAAAAACTGTGCTTTTGATGGGCAATGAACAATCAGGCATTCCAGACTCTTGGGCAGAGGCGTGCGATGTTTTGGTGCGCCTGCCGATGGCGGGCCGTGCGGACAGCCTCAACCTCGCGATTGCCACGGCTGTCACGACTTATGAAATTTGGCGTCAAAAAGGCTTTAAAGGGGCCCGTGATTAGATGGCTCAGAAGTCGCCTCCGTCTCTAAAGACTGCGCCAATGCGCATGGCCCCCGTGTTAGTGGCGGATGATTGGTCTGACTATGCGCTGATGGATTCCGGCGACGGCCAAAAGCTGGAGCGTTTTGGCCCTTACATGTTTATCCGGCCAGACAGCCAAGCGCTTTGGCCGCGGCGTTTGAGTGAGAAAGACTGGGCCTATGATGCCGCTTTCTCTGGCCAAGAGAGCGAGGAAATGGGGCGATGGCGATTTGTGCGGCGGGTCCCAGAGACGTGGCCAATTTCGTGGGGCGGGATTAAGTTTCACGCTCGGTGCACACCCTTTCGTCATCTAGGTCTTTTCCCCGAGCAATCGGTACATTGGCGCTGGTGCCGCGATCTGATTGAGGCTCGCGTCAAACAAGCACCGAAGGCTTCGCCACCTAAAGTGCTGAACTTATTTGGCTATACGGGCGTAGCCAGCCTTGTCTGTGCTAAGGCGGGCGCAAGCGTCACCCATGTGGATGCGTCCAAGAAGGCAGTCGGCTATGCCCGCGAGAACCAAGCCCTCGCCGGATTGGACGATCGGCCAATCCGATGGATAGTAGACGACGCATTGAAATTTGTTGAGCGCGAGATTCGCCGCGGGAATAAATATCATGGGATTATACTTGACCCGCCCAAACATGGGCGCGGGCCGACTGGAGAAATCTGGAAACTTGAAGAAGGGCTGGACCGCCTCCTGACTGCTTGCGTCGAGCTATTGGAAGAGGACGCGTTATTTCTAGTGGCTACAGTCTATGCGGTGCGCTTAAGTTTCTTGGCGCTCGACAATGGTTTAGCCGCAGCACTCGGCGGTCGGGCTGGTCAACGCGAGGCGGGTGAAATGGCGATCCCCGAGCACGGGTCAAGCCGCCTGCTGCCCACGGCCATTTTCGCAAGATGGTCGGACCAGCCTTAAGCTGCGAATGCGAATGAGATTATCAGCCGTGTCGTGCTGATGTTTCTGAATCGTTAACCGATGCAGGTCAGTGAATCAGGTCGAAATGGACCTATCTGCATCATGGCCGCCACACAGACCTTAAATGCAAAGCCTTTGGCCGTTGGCCTTAAACACGCTGGCATGAGCCTAGCGACACTGTTCTTGTCGTTGGGCTTAAGCGCGGGCGCGATTCAAGCCTTTGGGAATGAGCAAGACGCGGGTCCCAGTGCTGTGCTGGAAGTGCCGCGCTATAATCCTGCTTCTGCCAAGCCAGTTACGACCAGCATGGAACCAAAAGTCGACCTTGCGACCCAAGGCATGGCAATGGGCTGGCTACCTTGGCGACTACAAGACGGTGCCATGACGCCTTGGCTACCTGGAACGCCGCCGCCCAATTCCCCAAGCGCCGCCGATCAGGCGATTAGCGAAGCAGAGGCAGAGCGCTTGGCTGCAATCGCGAAGGCGAAGGGTGACCCTGTTGTTACAGGCGCTGCCACGGCAGCGTCCGCAGGACAAATTCCGCCTGTTTCCGGTTCCGCCCGCATTATGGCTCCCTCGTTCGGCACGGCCACAAATGAAAGCGGCGTTCAAGTTTATCGTGGCCAAGGCGGAGCCGCCCTAACCCAAGCCCCGGCAGCTGGCGTCCACCAACAAGGTCCAGGTGGCCTTTTGCCGATCATCGGTCCTGGCAACCGCACGGTCTATGACGCTTACCGTAAGCCCTTCTCTGAAACCGGACGGCCAAAGGTCGCTTTGGTGGTCGGCGGGCTGGGTTTGAACGCACGGATCACCCAGCGCGCTATTGATGAATTGCCTGCCGAAGTAACTTTGTCCTTTGTACCTTATGCAGAAAATCTCCAAGGATGGATCAACAAGGCACGCGCCAATGGGCACGAAGTTCTGATCGAAATTCCGATGGAGCCGTTTGATTATCCAGAAAATGATCCAGGCCCACACACCCTTCTGACCACGGCTTCAGCCGATGAGAACCAACGTCGACTTGAGTTTTTATTGTCGCGGGCAAGCGGCTATTTCGGCGTGACCAATTATCTAGGCGGCAAATTCGCGACCTCAAACGAGTCGAGCGGCGCGATTATGCGCCAATTGCGCTCTCGCGGCGTGGCTTTCATTGCTGATGGCTCGGCCTCGCAACTCGATGCCGCCGCAAGCTCTGCAGGGCTTCGAAATGCGCAATCGGATCGCTTGATCGATCAAAGACCATCGGGTGACGATATCGCTGCGCAATTAGGTGCCCTCGAAGCGATGGCAACCCAGCGCGGTGCGGCCCTCGGCTTTGGGGTTGCTTATAGTGTAACAATTGACCAAATTGCACGGTGGGCGAAAGATGCAGCCCGACGGGGGCTTATCCTAGCCCCAGCATCCGCGGTTACATCATGAGCAAAGATACGATCCCCGCCCCGCCGGAAGGCTATCGACCGAATGTAGGCATCTTGTTGTTCGATATGCGAGGTTTGGTCTGGGTCGGCAAGCGTCGGGGCTTTAATGGCCAGCATGCTTGGCAGGCACCACAAGGCGGCATTGACCGCGACGAAGATGTAGAGACTGCAGCTTTGCGTGAACTGGGCGAGGAGACTGGCATCGGCACGAGCTTGGTTTCAATCATCGGTC
>JAJTGP010000234.1 GCA_021299265.1 Hyphomonadaceae bacterium
ACGCTTCACCCCCGGCCTATCCTTTTCTAAAGCCTTCGGGCGCGCAACCGACCGTCCAGTGGTTCGCGGTGCCGCATCCATCTTGGCGGGTACCCAGCCTGGCGTGGAAGCCGGTACCGCTTACTTCGTCGATGGCGTTTACTACCAAGGCGACATTTCTTCGATCGATTTGGCCGACGTGGCCCGCGTGGAAGTGATCAAAGGGCCACAATCGGCACTCTATGGTCGCAACACCTATTCGGGTGCGATCAACTTCATCACCAACAGCCCAGGCACCTCTTTGAAGGCTGGCGCAACGCTGTCGATTGGCACCCATAATGAGCAAAGCGCGAACTTGCGTCTAGCAGGTCCGATCACGTCTTGGTTGTCGGGCGGCTTAGCTGCGCGCTATTACACTTATGACGGCGAGTGGGGAAATTCGGCTGCACGAGACGACAATCCACTCGGTTCAGAGCAAACCAAGTCGGTTAGCGGCGTTTTGGAGGCTCGTCCCGTCCAGGGCCTGACGCTGCGCGCTCGCGTTGTACATGCCGAGGATGAGGATGGTCCGCGTGCGTTTGGCTTCCAAGCGTCGAGCAAGAATAACTGCTATCCCGGCTATCGTTCGAACGCCTATCGAGGGGCTGCAGCCACCACTGACAATAATCCAAACCAATGGTTCTGCGGCGTTATCAAGGATACCGGCGTCTACTTCCAAAACACAGGTGGTGGTGGCACGCGCCCGGCTGCGCCCTTCTTAGGCGTTGAGCGCGACCTCACCTTTGGATCGCTGATCGCCGATGTCGACCTGCCAAACGACTACACGGTCAATGTCAGCTATGGTTTCCGCGATGAAACGCTGAAGACTGGCTCTGACTCGGACTTCTTAAATGGGGCATCTTTCCCCCAGACGCTTGGTGCGAATGGGATCATGGCTTCCAACTCGCTGTTCGGCAGCTCTGGTTCGACCGAGTCCAAGGACATGTCATTGGAAGTGAAGCTGTCTTCGCCGCAAGACAAGCGCGTCCGCTGGATGTTGGGCCTGTATGGATACAGCCTAGACCAAACGGGATTCTCGATTGACTTCGCCGCCGATGCGGGTGCGACGGCTACCCCCGTCAACGGCGTCATCATGACACAAAAGAACTTGACCAACTCCACCTCCAACGGGGCGATCTTCGGTCGTTTGGGCTTCGACATCACCGACACTCTGTCGATCGATTTGGAAGCCCGTCAGCAAGCTGAAAAGCGGTCTACGCAAAACTTCTGCGCCGCTGTTCGTTCGAATCCAACAATTGCGCCCACCTGCACAGGCTTTGTTGGCGGTTCCAACGTGGCCGGTGTGGCTGTCGGTGGCTTGACCTATGATGACACGCGTAACTTCGACTCCTTCACGCCACGTGCGACCCTGACGTGGAAGCCGAATGAGAATCAAACAATCTATGCCATCTATGCAGAAGGCACAAAGCCAGGTGGCTTGAACGGTACTTTGGGTATCGCCAACGGCTTCCCTCAGTTCGATCCCGAAACCTCGACCAATTACGAAATTGGTTATAAGGCCCGCTTGTTTGATGGTCGAGGCACCTTGGCCTTGTCGGCTTACGACACAAAGGCAGACAAGATGCAGCTGACGACGGCTGTATCGGGCTCGAGTGGTGTTTTGACTTCGATCGTTACCAATCAAGGCAACGCCGAAATCAAGGGCTTTGAAGCGGACTTCCGCTTCCGTGTGACCGATAATTTGGGCTTCAGCCTGAACTACTCGCATATCAGCTCTGAGTTCACTGAGGGCTGTGACGAGTTCCAATATACGCTGACTTCGGGCGGCTATCAGATTGGCACAACCTGCACCAGCACACGTCGTGTCGCCGGGTCGCCAAATCCACCAGCCTTGCCAAACGGCTCGGTCGTGCCACTGCCAGGCGCAAATGGCTCGATCGTGGGTGCCAAGATCCCATTGGTGCCTGCTGACCAAGCCAGCTTCAACATCGACTATTCCCGTCAATTGGGCGCGAATTTGGAATTGTTTGCCTCGGCCGACCTTTCTTATGAAGGCACCAAATATATCCAAGTCCATGGCGGCGCAGAAACCGGTGAAACCACCTTGGTCGGTGGCCGCGTCGGCCTCAGTGGTGAGCGTTGGAAATTGTCGCTCTGGGGCAAGAATTTGACCGATGAGGACTCGATCCCCATCGCAACGCGTTGGTTCGACGTGTTCCAAGGCTCGGCCGCTGCGGCTGGTCTGACTGGTGCTGCGGCATCAGGCATCGACACCGGCAGCCCACGCGCTTTCTTCTTCATGCCGCGCCGCGGTCGCAGCGTTGGTCTAGAGCTCAAGGTCAATTACTGATCTTTGGCATGGCCTAGCAGCAATTAAGCCCGGCGCTTTCCGCGTCGGGCTTTTTTATGATCATATTTCCAATTGTCCGAGACTTTATGCCCAAAAGGTGGCCCCCATGATCGCGAAGCTATTCCCCTCTATGACCACCTTGGCTTGGTGTGGTCTGGCTTTATGCGCTGCCTCAGCCGCAATGGCGCAAGAGCGTACCCCGACCGCGCAAGACGTTCTGGCGAAGGATTTGCGCGTTCTGCTCGAGTATTTCCCCGGTCGCTACGACAATGATCTGCAGGTCTATTTTGACGGTGAACTCAAAACGCCGGAGATCGAACGCAACGGGCGCATTCACTCAATTTTTGCTCCAGTTACCTTACCGGCGTTTGGGCCGAACATGTTTTATGTCGAGCAATACGCCGATAATGATCCCAACAAAATCTATCGCCAACGCTTATATCGCTTCTCCGTCGATGCCGTAGAAAAAGCAATTAAGCTTGAGATTTTTGCGCCTTCAGTCGACCAAGCACTGGCGATCAAGGGGGCATATCGGGACCCTGCAAAGCTTGCACAGCTAACCCCGACGAATATGACGCTCTACCCGGGCTGTGAGGTCTATTGGCGCAGGCAAGAGCAACAATTCATTGGGACGATGAAGCCCGATGCTTGTCGGGTTAAGTCGCAACGCTCTGGCAAGACACTGGTAATCACAGATAATCTTGTCTTGAGTAACCGCAGCCTCACCATCCTTGACCAAGCGGTCGATGAGACTGGGGCCTATGTCTATGGCAATAAAGCCAATGTACCGCACAAACTCAATAAAGCGCGTCCATTTACGTGCTGGACCTCAGTCCTACGGGGTGCAAAGCACGGCGACACCGGCGTAGGCCCGGAAAGTTGGACATTTGAGCGCGGCTGGATCCATGATCAAGGCGGCGAGTTGGCGGTGAAAACAGACGAGATGCCAGCGCGCGACTTCTATCTGCGCCTGCGCCTCGCAGAATGGCCCTATGGCACCAATAGGCCTTCCCTAGCGCTATACGTGCACGAAAAGGGAAACCCGCGTGCAGTGTCCTATTCTTGGGCGGACGAGGGGGCCAATCGGGTCGGCATTAATCTACGCTGGCTGCAGGCTAGTTGCACATTGGCCGGGTCGGAACGCCAGTTCAATTAGATTGATTACCAGAGAGTAATTTTTAGTTATGTATGTTTAAATCACGTTGCTGTGATTCCAATGACACGTTTGTTAAGCAAGGATATAAATTAATTATCGCGAAACAAACAGATGATTAGGTCCAATTAGAAATATTTGTAATTTGGAGCTGTACATGTCAATGAAGACCATCGCCATGGCTGCCTGCGCAGGCATTACACTTACAACCATCGTGTGTTCTGCTTTCGCACTTTCTCAATCTTGGGAGAAACGGCAAGCGGGACAAGCGCTTGTGTCGTCAGTGTTGGTAAGCGACAAATTGTATGACGCAACGACGAAGTTGTCGCTTGAGCGTTCGCTGACCCAAGTCGGCTTGAATCTGCCCACGGCTTTGCCTGCTGAACTCGCCGGGCTGTTGTCGCAACAGCGTACGACGGTTGATAAAAGCTTTGGGGCATTGAAGACATTGGTGGGCGAAACCCCACATCTCGATAAACCTGAGCAGTTTACAGAGTCGGTTGCCACCTATCTCGAGAGCATCAAGACTCTCCGGGGCAGCGCCGATCCTGCGTTGGGGGTGGACGCGACCTCGCGGGATGCAACTCTGGTGCAAACGATCCCGGCCAGGATTAAAGCTAATGTCGAGGCCATTCGGTCGTTAGACTCCGGCCTATTGCCGGCTGATGCCGTGGCCCCCAGTGCTGTTATCAACCTTCAGTCGATTCAGCGTTTGGCTTGGGAGTTGCGCGAATTTGGTGGACGTGAACGCACAATTCTAGCCATTGCCACCGCGACCCAAGCGCCAATTTCGGCCGAGCAAATAGGCCAGGCCAGCGTGTATGCTACTCGCGCGCAAGCGGCCATGACTGAGATCAAGATGCGCGCGAGTCATCCGCAAACACCTGAAGCTGTGAAAAATGCGGTCGCCAAGATTGAAACGGCCTACTTCGGTTCCTACGCCCAAACTCGGTCAAAGCTTTTTGCCCGCGCGGCAGAAGGAAGCTATGGCGTGGACCTCAATAGCTTCTTCGGCGAATCCTCGGCTGCACTCGCGACAGCCGAAGAGCTGGTGACGCTTGCGGGTCGCGACCTCGATTCCGAATCCAGCAAAATCTCCGACTCGGCCAACAACATGCTGATGTTTACGTTGTTCCAAGCCGTCGTCTCGCTCTTAATGGTGGGCTTCCTCACTTGGTTCATCAACCGCCGCGTGGCAGCACGGGTGGTGGCCATCTCTAGCGAAATGCGTGCGTTGGCTGATGGCAAGCTTGATGGCGACATCGACCGCTTTGCCTCAAATGACGAAATTGGAGAAATGGTCGCGGCACTAAAGGTTTTCCAGACCAACGCGCGCGAAGTCAAAGCCCTTTCGGATAGCCAAGAGCAGCAACGCGAACAGGCTGAGGCCGAAAAGTACGCGATGATGAACGGTCTAGCTGACAGCCTAGAGCGTTCGGTTCGGCAAGTTGTCGAAGTTGTCGCGGCTTCGGCTACTGAGCTGACAGCAACTTCTGAAGCCTTAGCCCGAACGGCGCGTGAAACCAGTGCGCACTCTGACTCTGTGGCCCATAGCGCTGCCGCTTCATCGGCTAATGTTCAGACGGTGGCTTCTGCCTCCGAGGAGTTGAGTGCCTCGATCCGTGAAATCGCCCAGCAAGTCACGTCAGCCGCCAACATTGCACGACAGGCGGAGCAAAAAGCCACAGCCACCAATGATACAGTCCTTGCCCTGTCCCGTGCCGCAGAGAAAATTGGCCAAGTCGTGTCGCTGATCTCGGACATTGCTTCGCAAACCAATTTGTTGGCTTTGAATGCGACGATTGAAGCCGCCCGTGCCGGGTCTGCTGGCAAAGGGTTTGCCGTAGTGGCCTCCGAGGTCAAAAGCCTTGCAGAACAGACTTCGAAGGCGACCGATGAAATCTCTGTTCAGATCAACGAAGTGCAGGCGGCGACCGATGAAGCTGTTGCTGCCATCTCGGGCATTAGCTCCACGATTGGCGAGATCAACCACATCTCCGCTTCTATCAGCGCGGCTGTAGAAGAGCAGATGGCGGTGGTCAATGAAATCACCCGCAACACGATCGACGTTGCCAATGGCACGGCGGAAGTGTCGAAGTCGATTGGCCTCGTCCAAGCTGGATCTGCCGAAACGGGCGCAGCCTCTGAGCAATCCTTGTCCGCTGCGCGCGAGTTGGGGCTACAGGCAACCAGACTGCGCGATGAAGTCGACAGCTTCTTGGTTCGGGTGCGTGCCGCTTAAAACAAACAGGGCGGGCATGTCCTAGTTCCAGCGTGTCCGCCCCATCACGCATTCCCCGCTTGACCGCAGCGCATTTCCCATCAAACTGCTGTCTGATAAACAATAAACTTAGGTGGTGAGGATGCAGATAGAAGCTTTGAGCGGTGTGGGTGCCGTCGTGCGCGGTGTCGATTTGCGCCAATTGATGGATGGGCAAGAGACCCAGTTGAAGCAGGCCTTTGCAGACCATGGCGTTTTGTTCTTCCGCGATCAAAGCCTGACACCTGCAGACCATATTGCTTTTGCTCGCCGTTTTGGCCCCATCAATATCAACCGATTTTTTAAGGCGACAGAGAACCATCCCGAAATTGCTGAGGTTCGCAAGGAAAAGGAACAAACCACCAATATTGGCGGGGCCTGGCACACCGACCACTCTTATGACCAAGAGCCTGCTTTGGGTTCTGTTCTGGTTGCGCGCAACTTGCCGCAAACCGGTGGAGACACGTTGTTTGCCTCTATGTATGCCGCCTATGAAGGCCTGTCAGACGGTTTGAAAGAAGCACTGTCGCGGCTGCGGGCAGTGCACTCCAGTCGTCACGTGTTTGGGGCGCAAGGCGCTTATCGCGGTGACGGAGAACAGCGGATCGGCAACGCCGAAGCGGCCACCCAAGATGCCATCCACCCCGTGGTGATTACCCACCCTTTAAGTGGCCGTAAGGCGCTTTATGTGAACCCAGCCTTCACGTTGCATTTTGAAGGCTGGACACAGGAAGAGAGTTGGCCGCTGTTAAGCTATCTCTACCAACATGCGACGAATGACGCCTACACAACCCGCTTTGTATGGCAGCAGGGCTCAGTCGCCTTTTGGGACAATCGAGCCACCTGGCATTACGCCCTCAACGACTATCACGGCGACTTTCGTCTCATGCACCGCATAACCATTGAGGGCTGTCCGCTGGTTTAGGCTTTGCCGACGCACCAAAGTGCGAAGGCGTGGCTGTCGGCCACTTCTTTCAGACGATCAAATCGACCAGATGCTCCGCCATGGCCCGCCGTCATGTTCACATTGAGCATAAAAGGCCCTGCCTGTGGGCTCAATTCCCGCAGTTTTGCCACCCATTTGGTAGGCTCCCAATAGGTGACTTGGCTGTCAGACAGCGCAGTCTGGGCGAACAGGGGTGGATAGGCCTTAGTACCAACTTGGTCGTAGGGGCTATAGGCCATCATATAGTCAAAAGCTGCTTTCGACTTGATCGGGTCGCCCCACTCGGTCCACTCCGGTGGCGTGAGGGGCAATTCCGCGTCGGAAATCGTGTTGATTACGTCGACAAAGGCCACACCGCCAATAACCCCGGCGAACAGCTCAGGCCGCTGGTTCATCACGGCACCAACCAAGAGACCACCTGCTGAGCGACCCTCAATGACGATCTGCTTGGGTGCGGCAAACTTCTGCTCAACCAAGGCTTCCGCTGCATGGGCAAAGTCCGAGAAAGTATTTTGCTTCTTCATCAACTTGCCATCGAGATACCATTGATAGCCACGATCTTGGCCGCCACGGATGTGCGCGATGCAATAAACCATGCCGCGATCAACCAATGGCAGACGCGCGGTGGAGAAGCTGGCCGGCATCGAAATACCATAAGATCCATAGCCGTAGAGCAGGGCGGGTGCCGTGCCGTCGATCGGGGTTTTCTTATGGTAGAGGATTGTCAGCGGCACACGTGCACCGTCGCTCGCAACCGCCACTGTGCGCCGCACAACATAATTATTTTTGTCATGGCCCGACGGAATTTCTTGGGTCTTGCGTAAAGTGCGAGACTTAGAATTCAGGTCGTAATCCCATGTCTCAGTTGGGGTTGAGGGTGAGTTATAAGTAAAGCGCAGATTGGTTGTTTTCCACTCAAACCCACGCAAGACCGACAGATCATAAGCTTCTTCTGGGAAGTCGATCTGATGTTCCTTGCCGTTTGTCATGTCCCGGACCGTTAGGCGGGGCAGAGCATCAACCGATTCTTCGCGGACCATATGGCCAGCATAAAGATTGACGCTCTCAATGAAGCGACCGGCTTCATGGGCGACGAAATCCGTCCAGTTCGCCGCATCGGTCTTGGCGACTGGTGTTTTCGAGATCTTGAAGTCGATCGCGCCGCCAGAATTATTGCGGATGTAGAAATGCCCACCATGGTGATTTGGTAGATATTCAACGCCCTTGCGATAAGGTGTAAACCGCTTTGGCTTGGCGGTCGGTGTCGCCAATGGCAGGATTAGAACGTCAGAGCTCTCGCTCTGCGACCGATAAATAAGCAGGTAATCGCCTGAGGAAGTTTTACCAATACCGGTTTGGAAGGACGCGTCTTTCTCTTCAAAGATCATCACATCGGTTTTGGGGTCTTCGCCCACAATGTGGCGCATGATTTTAGCAACGCGGAAATTGTCGTCCAACAAGCAATAGAAGCAGGTCCGGCCGTCTTTGGCCCAAACTAGGCCCGCTGAGGCACCTTCAATCTTATAAGGCAGATCAGAGCCATTGGCGGTAGCGCGGAAGCGTAAGGTGACCTTGTTGCCGCCTTCATAATCAACGAAATAGGCCAAAAGGTCTTGGTCAGGGCTTTGTTCCCAATCCTGCAAGCGCCAGAACTTCTCGCCCTTAGACTCTTTGTCGCCATCGATCAAAATTTGCTCGGCGCCAGTTACTTCGCCCGTGGCTGCGTCCACAGCCCTGCGGTAAACGATGGGATACTGGCCGCCTGTGCGGTAGCGTGTGGCATAAGCCCAAGCGCCATCGCGGGCGGGCACACTTGAATCATCCTGCTTGATTTTGCCCTTTAGCTCTTCAAACAAATCCGCGCGCAACTTCGCAGTTGGATCCAGTAGAACGCTCTTGGTGTAGGCGTTCTCGGCTTCAATATGGGTGCGGATTTCGTTGCTCAGCTTCGATGGCTCATCAATGACGGCTTGCCAATTGGCGTCGCGCAGCCAGTGATAATTGTCCGTGCGCGTCTGGCCATGTTGTGTGATCTCATGGGCAATTTTCTTGGCGATTGGTCCCAAGGGGGCACCGCGGCGAGGCGCAGAAGATTGGGCGAAGGCGGGCAAAGCGGTTGAAGCGGTCATAGCAGCACCTGCAAGCAGAACAGATCGGCGGTCAAATAATTGTTGCATGTTGGTCTCCCAAGCATCTGGAGGCTTAACTTTACGTCGGACCGGCATGGGCGATCTCCACATGGCCGTCAAGTTGCATTTCGTTCATCTTGGGGCTGATAATGACATTCCTGCTGTTTGGGGTATAGCAGTCTCATGTCTCAGCCCACTTTGCGTCAATTATCCTTTTTAACGGCGATTGCCGAACATGGCTCCTTCGTAGCCGCTGCCGAACAAGCCCTCGTTACTCAACCTTCGCTGTCGGCGGCGATCAAGGAATTGGAAGCTATTCTGGGCGCGAAGTTGATTGAGCGCGGCAGGAGTGGAGCCACCCTGACGCCAGCAGGCGAGATTGCCGCCGCTAAAGCCCGCGCCATCCTCTCCGCAGTCGACGAATTGGGCGAGGCGGTTCAAGGCGCGGCAGAACCCTTGACCGGTCCATTTCGCTTGGGCGTGATTCCAACCATCGCGCCCTTCTTCCTGCCCAAGGTCCTTCCGCGCGCGAAGCAGGCTTTCCCTAAGTTGAAGCTTTATTTGCGCGAGGATTTGACGGGTCGTTTGATCGAAGGACTGCGCGCCCATACATTGGACGCTGCCTTGATTGCTCTGCCCTATGAAGCCCAAGGCATTGATACGCTGGCCTTGTTCGACGATGAGTTCCTGTTTGTTGGCCCAGCTGACCACCCGCTTTCCAAAAAGGCGGACTTGTCCGCCGCTGATCTAGCCAGGGAATCGGTACTTTTGCTCGAAGATGGGCATTGCTTGCGCGACCATGCGATTGGCGTGTGTGGCATGACGCGCCCTGGCCAAGAAGAAGTGCGAGCGACATCTTTGTTCACCCTTGTTCAGATGGCAGCCGGGGGCATGGGGATTTCGCTCTTGCCGAAAATGGCAGCGGACGCAGGCATTGTCGCAGATGGTTTAGTTGTGCGCCCCTTCAACCCACCGGTGATTGGCCGTCAAATCGGCCTCGCCTGGCGGCGCAGCTCTGGCCGCTTGATTGAGATTAAAGCACTATCAGCGATCTTGAAATCGGCATGACAGACGCGTCGCTGCGCCTTGCGACCACGCTGGGCTTACTCGCCCTGTTTGCCATTCTTGAATGGATGCGCCCCGCCCGTCCATCGCACCTCAGTGTCAGCCGTCTCGCGCGTCATGGGGTCTTATCGGTGTTGGGCTCATTGGTTTCACGCCTCATGCTGGCTGGTGGCTTGGCATCCGTCGCAAGTTTTGTGCAATTGATCGACTTTGGCTTGGTGAATTGGCTGCAACTGACGGGCGCTTGGGTCTGGGTCGCGTGCTTTCTGATTTTGGACTTCGCGGTTTGGGGACAGCACGTCCTCAGCCATAAGATACCCTTCCTTTGGCGGCTTCACCGCTTGCATCATTGTGACGTGGTGATGGATGTAACGACGGCCCTTCGATTTCACCCCTTTGAAATCGTCGCATCCCTGATCTTCAAGGGTAGCATCGTCGCGCTTTTGGGTGCACCGCCTGCCTTGGTGTTTGCCTTCGAATTGGTTTTGGGTGCCGGGGCCTTGTTTACCCATGCCAATATTGCCTTGCCCAACCGCCTTGATCGTTTGCTGCGCTGGGCTTTAGTAACGCCAGCCATGCACTTGATCCACCACAATCCCAACCCGGTGGCGACCAATAGCAATTATGGCTTTAGCTTCTCTATCTGGGATCGGCTGTTTGGCACCTATCGGGCTGATGGGCCTGAGTTGCCATCAGGCGCGGCCATTGGTCTTGAGAGATGGCGCAGCCCACAGGATCAGACGTTGAAGGCTATGGTATTGAACCCATTCGCGTAGCTCTCGCTTGCATACCCATGGCCTCTGCTGCACGGTGGGACAAAATAGGGGGAAACAACATGGGCCACGCAGTTCTATCATCAATCAGTCAGGCAGAAGTCGCTGCCGTGCGCGTTCAGGTACAGGCGATGGCGGATCAACTGCGCGAGCCGCCCAACGTCGCTAAGTTGCGCCTCGATTACGATGCCATGGGGCAGCTCTATCCTTTGGCTGAGGGGGTAAGTGCGACAGAGGTTAGCCTCAATGGCGTGCCGGCAGAGAAACTCATGAGATCCGACACGTCTGGAACTGGGACTTTGCTCTACCTCCATGGTGGTGGCTATGTGATTGGGTCGCCCAAGAGCCACAGCCACATGGTCGCACAATTTGTGGCAACCTCGGGCATGATTGCCTATTCAGTTGACTATCGCTTGGCACCCGAGCACCCATTTCCCGCCGCGATTGACGATGCCGTCTCGGCCTATCGCGCTTTACTGGATCAGGGGATTCCGGCTTCGAAAATCATTATATCCGGGGACTCGGCCGGTGGCGGCTTGACCATGGCGACAGCGGTAAAACTAAAGGCCGAAAACCTGCCCCAACCCGCAGGCCTATTCGTCATTTCCCCTTGGGCCAATCTCCTGCAAGAGGGCGCGAGTTATGCCGTGAAAGCTGAAGCTGACTTCATCGTCGATAAGGCAAGCCTGGACCGTTGGTCGGCGGCCTATTTGAACGGCACGTCTGCTCAAGAGCCTTTGGCATCTCCCGTTTTGGCGGATTTGTCAGGCCTTGCACCTGTTCTGATCCATGTCGGCTCTGAGGAGGTTTTGTTGGCCGACTCCCTGTGCTTGGCTGAAGCCGCTGGGATGGCGCTGGTCAATGTGACGCTCAAGATCGTGCCGCATATGCCCTATGTGTTCCATTACATGTGGCCACAGGTGACCGCCGCCCGCATCGCCATCAACGAAGCGGCTGACTGGATGCAGGCGCGCACCGCTTAGGGTCTATTGGGCGACGAATCTAATCGCTTGGCCGCCACCGGGTGCCAAGCGGATGGTAAGCACTTGGTTGCGTGTCACGGTCTTTTCTTCGAACACGATGTTGAGCGGATTTTTGTCCCAATCGGCATCCGGCCCGTCGCGATAGATTTGCGCCTTATAGGTTCGCCCGGCATCGAGGAAGTTAAGCGGCACTTTTAAGCGGCGGGCATTCTCGTCGGTGATCGCACCCAGATACCAATTGTCGCTCGCACGATCCTTGCGGGCGATGGTGACAAAGTCACCCACCTCGCCATTCAAGGCTCGCGTTTCCGACCAATCGACGGGCACGTCCTTGATGAATTGGAAGGGCATCGGGTTGGCCAGATAATGCTCCGGCAGGTCTGCGGCCATCTGGATGGGGCTATAGAGCGTGACATAAAGCGCAAGCTGCTTGGCAATTGTCGTCCGCGCCCGATGGCCTTCTTGGGTCGGATTGATCGCAAAGATGCCGGGTGTGAAGTCCATGGGTCCTGCCAACATGCGGGTGAACACCAAATTAACTTCATGCTCTGGCGGGTTCTCGGGATTGCCCCACGCATTATATTCTTGGCCGCGAGCCCCTTCGCGCGAGACCCAGTTGGGATAGGTTCGGCGCAGGCCCGTGTCCTTGATCGGCTCATGGGCATTGATCGCGATTTTATGGCGGGCAGCGGTTTCAACGACCCGGAGGTGATGGCGCACGGCTTCTTGCCCATCATGCCACTCAAACACGATCTGGCCACTGGCGTCGCGATAGCGTGCGCCACCTGCATCGGCGACATAGCCCGTCTTAACGCTATCCACACCCAAGCTCTCATAGAGGGCAAAGGCGGCTTCCATCTGGGGCTCATAATTAGCGATATTGGCAGCGGTCTCATGATGCCCGACCAGATGAACGCCCTTAGACCGCGCATAATCGGTGACCGCTTTCAGGTCGAAATCTGGATAAGCGGTGGTGAAATCAAAGCCGGTTTCGCCGCCAAACCAATCGCCATCCCAGCCCTTGTTCCAGCCTTCGATCAGGACGCCGCGAAAGCCGTGCTCGGCGGCAAAGTCGATGTAGCGTTTGGCATTCTCCGTGGTTGCGCCATGCTTAGGACCGCTGCCCCAAGTCGACTTATTGATATGCATTTCCCACCAGATGCCAATGTACTTAGAGGGTTTCACCCATGACACATCGCCTAAGACGTTGGGTTCATTCAAATTGAGGATCAGATGGCTCATCACCAGCCCTGCAGCATCATCACTGATCTGGATTGTCCGCCAAGGTGTGGAGAAGGGCGCTGTACGCACCACCTTAGCCCCGCGCGAGCTGGGCGCGAGCGTCGAGATAAATTTCGTGCCGCCAGCGTGGCGCAGCCACATGGATGAATAATCCACCAGTGCGGCCTCGTGGAAGGATAAGTGCAGGCCGCTCTTGGTGCGCACGGTCATTGGCGTATGGGCTTGGCCCACTTCGCGGATCGGCGTGCGATTGTAGAGATATTCGTAGCGGTTCCATTCTCCCGCTGGATGCCACCATGCGGTGCCATCTTCTGCAAGATTGAACTCGGTCAATTCTTCGCTGATCGCGACTTGCTTTAAGTTTGGCTGGTCTGGGAAGTGATAGCGAAAACCCACGCCATCATCATAAACCCGGAAGGTGACGGAGAATTGCCGCGGTGCACCTCTCCCGTCTTGAAATGTGACGGTCAGTTCGTTGTAGCGGTTCAGGATCGACTTGGCTTCGCCCCAAGGCAAGTCCCACGTCTCTTCAAACGAGCGCGCGCTGTGGCTGACAGCAGATAGCGAGCGGTCGAATTTCGGCGCATTGGTAAAGAGGAAGCCCATCTTAGAACGGGTAATAACCGGTTTACCCGCATAGCTGATCTGATAGGTGGCCTCGCCGTAAGAGCTACCAACTTCTACCACTGTTTTGCCGTTCGGAGAGGTAGCTTTAAACGACGGGTCCGCCAAAGCAGGACTTGCCCAGATCAAGCACAGGCAAGCGATCAGAAAACGCAGCATGAAATTTCCCCCCGGAGACAGGTTTCCGCCCCTGCCTTGTCGCACATTGGTTCTTTCTGACAAGCGGGTCTTTGTCGAGCTAGCCCACGGACCAGCCACGTCGCGCACAAGCGGCCTGCAGTGTGTTTTGCAAGAGGCAGGCAATGGTCATCGGCCCCACGCCGCCCGGAACAGGCGTAATGGCACCTGCGACTTCAAGAGCCTCTCCATAGGCGACATCGCCGACAAGGCGCGTGGAACCGCCGCCTTTTGCCGGATTGTCGACTCGGTTAATCCCCACATCGATCACTGTAGCACCGGGTTTAATCCAATCGCCCTTGATCATTTCCGGGCGACCGACGGCTGGCACCAAGATGTCGGCTGAGCGACATACGGAGGCGAGATCCCGCGTACGAGAGTGGGCCAAAGTCACCGTGCAGTCCTCGGCCAAAAACAAAAGCCCTGCTGGCTTGCCAACCAGAATAGAGCGGCCGACCACCACCACATGGGCACCCTTCAAGTCGCTCAAGGTGCGCTTGGCCAAGATGACACAGCCAGTTGGTGTGCAGGGGCGCAGACCCGGACGGCCGAGCACCAATCTCCCTGCCGAAATTTCGGTCAGGCCATCTACGTCCTTGGCAGGGTCAATACAGGCAATGACCGCATCGCTATCAAGGCCTGAGGGAAGGGGTAATTGCACAAGAATGCCATCGACGTCGGGATCACCCGACAGGGCTTTCACTTGGCTCTCTAGGTCGGCTTGGCTGACACTGGCGGGGAGTTTGATCTCGCGTGAGATCATGCCAGCAGCTTGTGTGCGTCGGCCCTTATTGCGTACATAGACTTGGCTCGCGGGATCTTCGCCGACAAGTACCACGCCCAAACAGGGCGGCGCGCCATAGGTCTTGACGAGGCTCTGAACAACGCGCGCAACTTCTTGATCGACAGCATCTGCAATGGCTTTGCCATCAATAATCCGTGCGCTCATAGGAAGTCCTCGCCTCAGGGTCAGTGAAGCTTTTCTCTATCCTGTGTGGCCCTGCTCAAACAAGATCAGGGCACTGCGTTCAGCTCAAAATGGGATCAGTGGAACTGCGAAGTTTTGCAGAAACTGGATGCCAATGATCAAAGCAACCGGAGACAAATCCACACCACCCAGATTTGGGATTACTTTGCGGATCGGGTTGAGCGCTGGCGTCGTCAGGCGCTCACACGTGTCATAGATTGTCGCAACAAAGCGGTTTCGTAGATTGATGATGTCAAAAGCGACGAGCCAGCTCATCACAGCTCCCGCGATCACGACCCACAGGTAGAGACCCAAAACTGTACCCAAAAGCCATTCAACTGGACCTGGTGGACCCATGACATTTCTCCTCGCGTGGTCGATCTAGCGCCACTAGCCGCCCTCAAGTGGGCGAAAGCACGCCTCTATTCAAGGGGTTTGCTGTTGATCCTGTTCAAAACGAAGTGACAGGGCTGCTTCAAGGCCGCTCAATTGGGTCCAGAGGCGTCGCTCCGATTGGGGAGCGCAGCCCAGTCGTCGAGCGCGGTCGGTGACCGCTGTTGGCAGCGCGGCGATAGAGCCGGTCAGTGCTGGTCGCACTTTTCCTTGTCGGTCGGTTTGAAAGAAGAAAAGCGGTGTGGCCCCGCCTCCATCACATGAGACCCGGACCAGAGCAAACGCCTTATCGGCTTGGGGATGCCGCCTTGGAGTGCTCCCTCCCGCATCGATAATGAGCAAGAGTGTTTGATCTGTGGATGCCAATCGGTCTGCCAAATTGATTGGTGGGTTCATTTGGATCAGCGTGTTTTCGGCTGAAGAATTGGGCGCGATGGTCCATGGTTGACTTAGCAATTGCTTCAGTTCCGGTTCAACGTCACGTTGACAGGCTGCAAGCGTCTGCGGACCACTGGAGGCCCCGGTCGCTGATTTACTTGCCGCGAGCATCAAGAGGCCGATTGTTTGTGCCTCACTTAACCTGAGAGTTTGAGCCGATGCCGCTGTGTTCCAAGTCGGCTTAGAGGGTCGGGCATCGCGTGCCGCGTTCCATAGCGTGGATACGCTGTCCCAGCAGGTCGTCGCGACCATTTGTGGTGCTGTGGCAGGGATAGGCGTTGAAGCGGGCGGAGTCGTTAGCCTGCCGCGCAACTCTGTCGTCTGCTTCATTGGTGTCGCAGGCTTCGGCGGTCCGCTAACGGAGGGCTTTCCCTGCGCGGCCTGGCTATTTTCTGCTAGGGCTTGAAGCGCCATTTTGTTATCAGGTTGCAGCGTTAGCGCGCGCTTGAAATAGAGATCGGCTTCTCGGTGATTGGGTGAACCAAACAAGCCCATTTTAAACATGAGACCCAAATTAACGCAGGCCATGGCATTGCTGGCCTGGCAGGCCTTCTGCATGACGCTCTGCCCTTTTTGGGCGTCGGCCGTGATCCCGATGCCTTGCACCAGCATAAGCCCTAGACCTTGGCAGGCATTGGCATTGCCAAGATCACACCCTTTTTGAAACAAGGCGACGCTTTGTTCGGGAGTGCCCATTCTTGTCTGGCCTTGGACGATCATTTCGCCAGCTACAGAGCAGGCGATTGCTGTTCCTTCCTGACAGGCACGGTCTGAAGAGGTAAACGCTGCTTCGCTTTCGCCGCGTTGCAAAGCCACTTGAGCGGTCACCCAAAAGGTATTGCCGTCTGTCGTCGTGCTGCCTAGGTCACCCGTGCCCGTTATGGGACTTTGAGCTTTCACTTCGCTAAACTGCGCAGCAAGCACCAGGGCAAATATAAGTGCAATGAAAGGCTGATTCATGAATCTTGGCAGACCTTTCCCACTTCTAAGCAACACTTTCGACTATAGCGTGAAACCTGCCCGTTAGAATAGTTCTTAGCCATAGGCATGGAGGCACTTCTTGCACTTACTGCTCGGATAGAGTTTGAGTTTGCTAGATATTTACAGAAACGCCTACAAAGCGCCCGAGGATTAGAACAGGCTCTGTATCATGACATGCAAGCCAAATTTTTCAACATCGGGCTGATCTATTTTTACTCATGAAGGCTCCAGAATTCAATAATTATACTTGAAATTAATTTAATATAAATAATAATAATCTATTATGAATATTTCATTTATCAATTCTAATGCCATAATCTAAAATTTTATCAAATAGAAAATCCAAGTTTTATTATGTTTGTGGAACACTGACCTCTCAACCGGGGGATGGTTCAGTGAAGTTACGGTCTGTCAGCTTACTCATACTTGGTCAAATGGCTTGGCTTACAGCGGCCTGCACCACAGTCTCCACGCATCGCCCTGTTGACAACTGGTCGAACGCAGCGGTCCAGGCGGATTTGAAACGCATTCCGCCCCGCGCACCAGCCGGTTCTGAGGCAAGCCCAGTAG
>JAJTGP010000118.1 GCA_021299265.1 Hyphomonadaceae bacterium
AGGCGGGGGATTTGTAAGCAGGCGACCACAACCAGACTGAGACCAATCAGGGCATAACCTACTTGCTGCCAGACACCCCACGGCTTGGCGGCCAAAGCGGCGCTCATCTCCTTTGTGCCGCCGTAAAGCCCACCAACCAACCAAGCCAAAGGCTCTGCTTTGCCGGCTAAGCCCACGGCGAGCACACAGGCTGCCAGCAGCATCAAAGCGATCCGGCCAATCCATTCCAAGCTGTCGACAAGGCCTCTGTCGGGCACGTCGGCGGGGGCAACCCATCGCGGTGCAGGCGCGGTGGTCTCGCGTGGGGCCAACAGGGTGGAGATAATGGCCAGTCCCATAAAGCCTGCCATCGCAACATAGGCGACTGCCCAGCCCAGCCAGCCATATTGGTCGCCATTCAGCGCCTGAGCGACGAAGAGCGGCAGCGCGCCTGCCAATAGGATCGCAACCCGGTAGCCCCACTGATAGGTCGCCGTCAAAACGCCCAAGCGATTGGCATCGCGGGCCACTTCGATCCGCCACGCATCAATCGCAATGTCTTGGGTGGCCCCTGCCAAGGCAATCAGCACGGCAAAGCCCGCAAAGGGAATGAAAGCAGCGGTCGCATCGCCTTCTTTGGTGAAGGCCAGAGCTGGATCGCTGGTCGCCATCAATAAGAGGCCGACAATGACAATGGCTTGGGTCAGGAACATCCACGCGCGGCGGCGGCCCAACGCCTTATCCAGCACGGGAATGGCAACCCGGTCTACCAAGGGTGCCCAGAGGAATTTTAGCGCATAGGTGAGGGTGGCAAGCCCCATCAAGCCGATCAAAGCCAGCGAAGCCCCAGCTTCACGTAGCCAGATGGCTAAGGCCAAGCCAGCCAATTGATTGGGCATGCCGGCTGCAAAGCCCAGACCGAACATGACCAGCGAAGGCCGTTCGAAAAAGGCACCAACGCCGACTTTGTCATCTGCGCCAAGTTCTAATTCAGGTTCTTCCGCTTTTTTGCCAGCCATGGAGGTCCTCACAAGGATCAGGACCTCAAAAAGGCGTCCTGATTCAGGCGGCGAAAGTGGCCTGTCTGGACGCATTCGTCCAGCGCTCTAATACAGACGACAATATGGCTGGGTCGAGCGGCTTGGTAATGAAGTCATTCATGCCCGCATTCTTACAGGCACGACGGTCTTCTTCCATCGCGGCTGCCGTCAAGGCGATGATGGGTGCCTCAAGGAAGCGACCACCCAAGGCGCGGATGGCGCGGGTGGCTTCAAACCCGTCCATCACTGGCATATGCACATCCATCAGCACCAGATCATAGGGCGCGTCTTGTATGGCGCTCAGCGCCTCTGCCCCATTGCCAACCGCCACAACGTGACATCCATTGCGCACCAAAAGCGACTTGGCCAAGAGCGCATTGATCGGATTGTCCTCGGCCAACAGGACCCGCAAGCCGATTGCAATCGGGGTCGTATCGGCGCGCTCGTCATTGGCCACAACAGGACGTGTATCGACGCCTTCGCCTGCCGCCAGTGCTACACGCTCAATCAGGGACGCGATGCGAAGGGGCTTAATCAGATAGCCGATGGCACCCTTGGCGCGATAATCATCGATCAGATCGCGGCGCTCTTGCGGAATGAGGGCGACCACAGGGCTCGCACATTTCAGCCAAGGGGCGGCTTGTACGGTATCGGTGTGGTGATCCAACAGGATGACGCTCGCCTCTTTGGCTTGGCGCGGTGTTTCTACACGCTTCACCAAAGCGCCTTCATCTTCAAGGGCAAGGCTCAACGCCTCAACTAAAAGCGCGGATTGGCTTTGAATTGCGATGGTTTTACCTGTCAAGCGCTGGCTGCGAGCTGGGGCTGGGGTGACGGTCTCGAACGGAATATCGATCCAGAACACACTGCCACCACCCTCACGATTCTTGAGGCCGACCGTCCCGCCCAAGGCTGTGGTCAGCTTCTTCACGATCGCAAGGCCAAGGCCCGTGCCGCCAAAGCGCCGCGAGTGCGAGGAATCGGCTTGCTGGAATTCCTCAAATACGCGCTCCATCTTGTCGTCTGGAATGCCAATGCCAGTATCTTCTACGCAAAAGCGCAGGCGATTGACGCCTGTGGCTTCCAAGCGCAGCAAGACGCCACCGTCCTCGGTGAATTTCACGGCGTTTGAGGCCAAGTTCAAAATGATCTGGCGCAAGCGGCCGTCATCGCCGGCGACTTCAACCGGTACATTGGGGTCAACTACGAGGACGATCTCCAGTGCCTTTTCATGCGCGCGGGGCGAGCAAAGCTCGGCGACCGATTGCAGCGTTTTGGCTGGATTAAAGACCATGGTCTCCAGCTCAATCTTGCCGCTCTCCAGCTTGGCGTAATCGAGGATATCGTTGAGCAGCGCCAACAAATGCTGACCGGAATCGGTGACCGCACCCAACCAGGAACGCTGGGCACTGGTCAGCTCACTCATGGCCAACAGGCCTGCCATACCCAAAATCCCGTTCAGAGGGGTACGGATTTCATGGCTGAGGGTCGCAAACAACATGGTCTTGCCACGGGCCGTCTCGTCGGCATCGGGGCGGAACACACCCAATTGACTGCCATCTTCACGCTCTTGGATCGTCCAGCCAAACCGGGCCTCATGCCAAGGGGCAAAGGCACCTAAGGCCACTTGCTCGCCAAATCGCCGTGAAGCAAGGTCATTTGCTTCTAAAACGCGGCCATTTTTACTGGCAAGAATGGCGCAATCGGGCAAGTCGCTCAGAGCGAAAGTCATGTTTGTCATGCCCATACCCTAGCAGAGATGGGTTAAGGAATGGCTGCCCGGCGCTTGAGATTGTTATTTCGGCCACACATAGGGGTGGCGGACATAGCCAAAGGCGGGCAGGGCCTCGTTGCCGCGCTTGAAATCAAAGAAGGTCGCATTCTCCCAATGCGAACCTGTGCCCCAGCGCGTCTTGCAGGAGGTAGAGACCCAAGCCGGTTCCCAATAGACCACGCCAGCCCCGCCATGGCTGATCACGCCCTGGGTCAGGTCGACCAGATAGCGCAATTGGCCGTCTGGCGTGGCGGGATATTCCTTGATCAGCGTATCTGGCCCCAATAGATTCGCGGCTTCATCGGCCCCGTCATTGGTCCAAGGATAAGAAGTCTCAACCACAATCACCTTGGCCTTATAAGTGGCGCTGAGGCGCGTGATGGCGGCATTTAGGCCATCTAGGCCCTGGGTTGACCATTTCCGGTAATAGGACAGGCCGATATAATCAAAGTCGGTCACGCCTGCCTCAGCGGCCTTGGCAAACCAAGGCTCGGCATTTTCGGGCTGGGCGATATGCAGCATGATTTTGGGCGCGGTGCCTGTGGCCTTGCCAGCATCGCGCACGGCTTTGATTCCGGCTTTGAAAAGGGCCGCATTGCGGACCCAATCGGTGGACCGGGTTTCCCACTTCCAATCCTTCCGCCCCATCACTTCCTTATTGGTCTCATTGCCAACTTGGACCATGTGCGGCATCAGGCCTTCGCCTGCGAGCTTGGTCAGTGTGTCAAAGGTGAATTGATAGACGGCGGCGGCGAGGCCTTCGGTGGTTGGGATGTTTTCCCACGCTTTGGGAATCCATTGCTTGTCGCCATCGGCCCAATCATCGGAATAGTGGAAGTCCAACAGGACCGCTTGCCTACTCGCCTTGGCCCGACGCATGGAGCGGCGCACATCGTCAAAATTACTGTAGTTTGTCCAGTCGGGATTATTCCACAAGCGCAGACGCACCAGATTGTGGCCGGTATCGGCAAATAGCTGATAGGGGTCGACGCGCTTGCCGCCTTGGCGATAGATCGCGCCGCAATCCTCCATCTCATTCACATAAGAGAGGTCCGCACCGAAATAAAAATTGGGATGGCTGGCCTGTTGAGCCGGTGC
The DNA here is from genome assembly GCA_021299265.1 of Hyphomonadaceae bacterium. Classification (GTDB taxonomy): domain Bacteria; phylum Pseudomonadota; class Alphaproteobacteria; order Caulobacterales; family Aquidulcibacteraceae; genus Aquidulcibacter. The sequence goes on from JAJTGP010000118.1 coordinate 3,892, forward strand.
TGCAAGGCCTGACCGGACAAGTCCGCTGGCGGTTAAAAGTCCAAGCCCTGCGGCTAGTGCCCGTCGCCTAGAAAAAGTCATGCACCCACTCCTTGAAGCGGCTACATGACCATTCATATTGGCAGTGCGCAACACAATTAGGCGGCGATTAAGCCACTCTCAAGTGCTGCCTTTTTGATCGCAGCTTGCATTTTTTCAAAAGCGCGCACTTCGATCTGACGGATGCGCTCGCGGCTGACCCCATATTGATCGGCGAGGTCTTCCAAGGTCACCGGATCATCGCGCAGGCGACGCTCGCGGATGATGTGCTGTTCGCGCTCATTCAAGGTCGACAAGGCCTGGTTCAGCAAGATCATGCGCTCGTCATGCTCTTCGCGCTCAGCATATTCGGTCTCGGCGCTCTCATCATCGGAAGCCAGCCAATCCTGCCATTCGCCGCCACCATCTTCACCAACGCGGACGTTGAGCGAAGCGTCGGGGCCCGACAAGCGACGGTTCATCGAGATGACTTCGTCATTCGTAACCGCCAATTGGGTCGCGATATAATTGACGTCTTCGGGTTTCAGATCGCCTTCCTCAATTGCCTGCATTTTGGATTTCATGCGGCGGAGGTTGAAGAACAGCTTTTTCTGCGCGGCGGTGGTGCCCATTTTGACCAAGGACCATGAGCGCAGCACATATTCTTGGATCGAAGCGCGGATCCACCACATGGCATAAGTCGCCAAGCGGAAGCCCTTTTCAGGGTCAAACTTTTTAACCGCCTGCATCAGGCCGATATTGCCTTCCGAAATCACTTCAGCCACAGGCAGCCCATAGCCGCGATAGCCCATCGCCATCTTCGCCACGAGGCGCAAATGGCTGGTCACCAGCTTTTCAGCTGCACCGGTATCTTCATGCTCACGCCAGCGCTTGGCGAGCATATATTCCTCGTCCTTGTGCAGCATCGGAAATTTACGGATCTCAGTGAGATACCGCTGAAGGCCCAGTTCTGGCCCTACATTAAGCGCGAGTGCGCGAGTCATATGTCCACTCCCCAAAAGAATTACCCTTGTAAGGCGGGTAATAGTAGGAGCGTCGGGGCAGGGATTTGGTTCCCGTTCCGGCGTTCGAGACTCCACTTAGGAGTGGGGTTGGGCAAAATAAAGGCCTGACCTGATGAATGATTGGTAAGGTTTCGTCATAGCTTGGATTAGAAGTCCTGATCCCACAAGAAAAGGGCCCTCTGACGACGTCAGAAGGCCCCCTTTCTGTATTGGATCGTTGGCTTAAGCCGCGCGGGCCAATTGGCGCAGCACGAACTGCATAATGCCGCCCGAGAAATAGTAATCGAGCTCGTTGGCGGTATCGATCCGGCTGATGACCGGGGCGATCACCACCGTGCCGTCGGCGCGGCGGATTTCGACTTCCATCTCTTTGCGTGGCGCGATGTCATTAATGCCATAAATGGACACCATTTCGTCGCCGACCAGATTGAGGCTGGCCCAAGTCACACCATCGCGGAACTGGAAGGGCAAGACGCCCATGCCGATCAGGTTCGAGCGGTGAATACGTTCAAAGCTCTCGGTGACGACAGCCCGGACGCCCAAAAGATTGGTGCCTTTCGCTGCCCAGTCGCGGGAAGAGCCCGTGCCATATTCCTTGCCCGCAAAGATCACCAGCGGCGTGCCGGCATCCTTGTAAAGCATGGCGGCATCATAGATCGGCATGACTTCGCCATCTGGCCAATGCTTGGTGACGCCACCTTCAACGCCTGGAACCATTTGGTTCTTGATCCGGATATTGGCGAAGGTGCCGCGCATCATCACTTCATGGTGGCCACGGCGGGCACCATAAGAGTTGAAGTCGATGGCCGAGACGCCATTCTCGGTCAGGAACTTGCCTGCGGGGCTGGATGCTTTGATTGAGCCTGCGGGCGAGATGTGGTCGGTGGTGATGCTGTCGCCAAACAGACCCAAGACGCGCGCGTGCAGAATGTCTTCCACACCCTTTGGCGTCATGGTCATGCCTTCAAAGTAAGGCGGGTTGGCAACATAGGTCGACTTGGCGGGCCAATTGTAAGTTTGGCCGCCGGAGACTTGGATCGCCTGCCAATTCACATCGCCCTTGAACACATCGGCATAGCGACGGGCAAACATCTCTGCCGTCACATACTCGCGCATGATGGCAGAAACTTCGGCAGATGTTGGCCAAACGTCTTTCAGATAGACGGGCTGGCCATCAGAGCCTGTACCCAATGGCTCTTTATTGAGGTCCACTTGCATAGAGCCTGCCAGAGCATAGGCGACAACCAGTGGCGGCGAAGCCAGATAATTGGCGCGCGTATCTGGATTGACGCGGCCTTCAAAGTTGCGATTGCCCGACAACACAGAGGCTGCCACCAAATCACCAGCCACGATGGCCTTGGTGATTTCTTCGGGCAGCGGGCCAGAGTTGCCGATACAAGTGGTGCACCCGTAACCCACCAAGTTGAAGCCCATGGCATCGAGGTCAGACTGAAGGCCAGACTGGGTCAAATAATCGGTGACGACTTGCGAACCCGGTGCGAGTGAGGTTTTCACCCAAGGCTTTACGGTCAGACCTTTGGCGCGGGCCTTGCGGGCCACAAGGCCAGCGGCGATCAGCACCGAAGGGTTAGAGGTATTGGTGCACGAGGTGATCGCCGCAATCACCACATCGCCATGGCCGAGGTCGTGATTGTGACCCTCAACGCCCACGCGCTTGGCCACTTCGCCAGCCTTGCCAAATTCGCCTTCGAGCGCGGTCTTGAACGCAGTTGCAGCATCGGCCACCAAGACGCGGTCTTGTGGGCGCTTAGGTCCGGCGAGTGAGGGTTGGACGCTGCCCAAATCTAAGCCCAATTCGTCGGTGAAGACAGGCTGACCGGCATCATGCTTCCACATCATATTGGCTTTGGCATAGGCCTCCACCAAGGCCACACGGGCAGCATCGCGGCCGGTGGAGCGCAAAAAGTTGATCGTGTCTTCGGCCACAGGGAAGAAGCCGCAGGTCGCGCCATATTCCGGGGCCATATTGGCGATGGTGGCTCGGTCTTCCAAGGTCATGGAATCAAGGCCCGGACCAAAGAACTCGACGAACTTGCCGACAACGCCCTTCCTGCGCAGCATTTGCGTGACGGTCAGCACGAGGTCGGTCGCAGTGGCCCCTTCAGGCAATTTGCCGTCGAGTTTAAAGCCGACGACTTCAGGGATCAGCATCGAGATCGGCTGGCCCAACATCGCCGCTTCAGCTTCAATCCCGCCGACGCCCCAGCCCAAAACGGCCAAGCCATTGATCATGGTGGTGTGGCTGTCGGTGCCCACGACGCTATCTGGATAGGCGACTTCATCGCTGCCATCTTCGGCGGTCCAAACGGTTTGGGCCAGATATTCGAGGTTCACTTGGTGGCAGATGCCGGTGCCGGGAGGCACTACACGGAAGTTCTTAAATGCGCTTTGGCCCCAACGCAGGAATTCATAGCGCTCACCATTGCGATCATATTCAAGGTCAACGTTCTTGGCGAAGCTGTCGCCCTTACCGGCATAATCCACCATGACGGAGTGGTCGATCACCAGATCAACAGGGATCAGTGGGTTGACCTTCTCTGGGTTGGAACCCAGCGCTGCTGCGGCATCGCGCATCGCGGCCAGATCGACCACGGCAGGAACGCCGGTGAAGTCTTGCATCAGCACGCGGGCAGGGCGGAAGGCGATCTCGTGTTCGATCTTGCCTTTGTTCTCCACCCATTTTGCGACCGCTTCGATATCGGCCTTGGTCACCGTGACGCCATCTTCGGCGCGCAACAGGTTTTCCAACAGGATTTTCAAAGTCACGGGCAGTTTAGAAACATCGCCAAGACCATTTTTCGAGGCAGCTTCTAAAGAATAATAGACATAGGTCTTGTCGCCGACAGTTAGAGTCTGACGAGATTTAAAACTATTGAGTGAGGGCATGGTAGCCGTCCTTTGTTCGAGCGAGTTGATCATCACTGGATTGCCCTTAACCAGCGGCTAACAAGCAAACCAAATTTCGCCCGCAAGGGTCGCGCGCTTGTGAGCGGCGTATCGACCGGCGGTTCGCCACCGTGTCCGGCAGCGCGGCTGCTTTAGCGCGGAAATGGTTAAAGGTCTATGGCGGGTTTCAGGGATTTGGGCAGGTTGGTGGGGTGTTTCAAAAAGGCCTTGTCATCCCCGACGGCGAAGCCAATCGGGGACCTCCTACCGCAAAGTCCCATGGGGTCCCCGCTCTTTGCTAACGCTCCGGCGGGGATGACATTGTGGAGGCAAGCCCCTCTCCCACACACGCCATTCTCGACCTTGTCATCAAGTCGCAGTATCAGAGGCCAT
>JAJTGP010000008.1 GCA_021299265.1 Hyphomonadaceae bacterium
ATGAGAAAGTCCGCTTTGTATTGATCCCCGCCTTGTTTGCGGTGTCGATCTTGGCATTTTTTGGCCATGGGCCCTTGGCGATTGAGACGGGCTCTTACTGGTATCCTGCCAAAATGTTCACCTATGCCTTGATGCTGGTGTTTGGCTTGGGCCTACGCTTCATCATGCGGGAATGGACGACTTTGTTCCGTGTGCTCGCCGAAGGGCCGAATCAAGCCGCTCAGACACAATTGGAAATCTCCATCGGACGCGGTCGGCTGATTGCTTATTGCTATTGGATCGGGATTGCCACGACTGCCTTTTTTGGAGCGGTTAAACCATTTTGACTCTGGTCTAATTTGACTCTGGCCTAAAACGTCAAACGCCCGACCATGAAGGCCGGGCGTTCAGACGATCAGCGCAGGGCACGCCGGGTCTGCGCCGGGGAGAAAGCCGGCGATATGGACGCTGCATCGGAACTGAGAGCGGGGGGACGACGCCAGTCCGGATGTGCTGCATCCATGAGTGACAAGATAGACACATCCCAAAACAAAAGCAAGATTAAAAGTATTTAATTGTTGCGTGTGACGCAATTGTCACAATTCCGCGAGCTTTAGTTTTTGGGATCGTATTTGCGGGTGGGGCCTGGGGTAGCAAACAGGCTCTGCTTGATCGCGGCACCAGTAGACGCTTCGACCAAGCGCACGCGCGTCACGCGGCCTTGACGGTCGGCAATCGCCCATTCGCGCAATTGATTGGCGGTGTCGTCATAAATGATGGTCAATTCACCATCGGCCTGACGGGCCTTGTCGCGCACTGCCATAATCGTCATCCCGCCGCGCTTTTCCACGCCCGTGACCAGCACGTCCTTCTCCAAGCTCACATTCGCTTTGAGGAGGAAATAGAGCGGGGTCTTGCGCAGGGGGTAGCGGTCGGTCGTGCGCAAGCGGCGATCTTGCAGGCTGACCGTCGCGCCATCGGAAATCAGCAAAAGCGGCGAGGGCGCGTCATATTCAAACCGCACCTTCCCGGGCCGCTGCAACCAGAAACGCCCGCCGACCGTGCTGCCGTCTGGATTGGTCTGCAGGAACCGGCCCTGAATGCGGGTGATCGCATTGATCGACTGGGTCAGCGAGGCAATCGCAGCGGTGCGCTGGGCACCCGAAAGGGCTTGCGCTTGCGCCATGGCTGGCAACAGGCCGATAAGTCCGGCAAGAAGTAGGTGACGTCTGTTCATAGCTACCCTTTAGCTTTCCGATACGGCGATTTTGCGGCCAAGCCTAAAAGGTGACTGCGACTGAGGTCAGTCCCCACGTCACCCGTGATCGGGCAGCAGGATCTCGCGCTTGCCGGCATGGTTGGGTGGGCTGATCATGCCTTCTTGTTCCATGCGTTCAATCAAGCTGGCGGCGCGATTATAGCCCAAGGATAGGCGGCGCTGCAGGTAGGAGGTTGAGGCCTTGCGGTCGCGCGCAACAATGGCGACGGCGCGGTCGAACAAGTCATTGCCAGAGCCTGCCATACCGTCCAGATCGGCCCCGTCGGCATAGGGATTGTCCTCGTCGGCATCGGCCGTGATTTCGTCGAAATACTCAGGTGCGCCTTGCGCCTTCAGGCTGGCGACGATTTCTTCCACTTCCTTGTCGGCAACAAACGGGCCATGCAAGCGGCGCATTTTTCCGCCTTGCGCCATATAGAGCAGGTCGCCTTGGCCCAAGAGCTGTTCGGCACCCTGTTCACCTAGAATGGTGCGGCTGTCGATTTTCGAGGTCACGGAATATGAGATTCGGGTCGGGAAGTTGGCTTTGATCGTGCCGGTGATCACATCGACCGACGGGCGTTGGGTTGCCATGATCAAGTGAATGCCTGCTGCACGCGCCATTTGCGCGAGGCGCTGCACAGCGCCTTCAATATCCTTGCCCGCAACCAGCATCAGATCGGCCATTTCGTCGATCACCACAACGATATAGGGCATGTGATCGAGCTCGAATGTCTCGGTCTCATAGATGGGCTTGCCGGTTTCGCGGTCCCAGCCTGTTTGCATGGTGCGCGAGAAGGTCTCGTTCTTAGCTTGGGCTTCAGCCGCGCGCTGGTTATAGCCACCAATATTGCGCACGCCGATTTTGCTCATTTTACGGTAGCGATCTTCCATCTCCCGCACAGCCCATTTGAGTGCGGCGACAGCCTTCTTCGGGTCGGTCACAACCGGGGCGAGCAGATGGGGGATGCCGTCATAGACCGACAATTCCAGCATTTTAGGGTCGATCATGATGAAGCGGCACTGCTGCGGCGTCATCTTATAGAGAAGCGACAGGATCATCGCATTGATGCCAACCGACTTACCCGAGCCGGTGGTGCCTGCGATCAGCAAGTGGGGCATACGGGCAAGGTCGGCCACGGAAGGCTCGCCGCCAATAGTCTCGCCCAGTGCCAGAGGCAGCTCTTGGCGGCCGCTTTCGTAGTCATTGGTGGATAAGAGGTCGCGCAGATACACTGTCTCGCGCCGCGCATTGGGCAGTTCGATGCCGATGGCATTGCGGCCGGGCACTACGGCGATGCGGCAGGCTTGCACCGACATAGAGCGCGCCACGTCATCAGCCAGACCGATGACACGGGCCGACTTTACCCCGGCTGCAGGCTCCAGCTCATAGAGGGTGACGACGGGGCCAGGGCGCACGTTGAGGATTTCACCCTTCACGCCAAAGTCGCTCAACACCGTCATCAGCAGGCGGGCATTTTGCTTGAGGCCTGCCTCATCATGATGGGCAACGCGCGGCTTTGGCTTGGCGAGCAAGTCGAGGCGCGGCAGTTCGAATTCTGGCCCGGCAGGATATATGGGCAGGACGCCTTGGGCTTCACGGCCGGCGCGCTCGGATTGCTTGGGGCTTTTGGGCCGCTCTATCGGGATATCGCCAGCGGGATAGCCGGGCGCTTCATAGGTGGTGGTATGGACCTCTGGCTCCCGCCAAACATCGCGCGCCACGCCGGCTTTGGCGTCCGTTGGGGCAAAGCGGGCCGCGATTGAGGCCACATCGTGGGGATCTATCTCACGCGAGGTCATAGGCCGCTCAGACTTTTTGCGGGCGCTGGAGACTGGTTTGCGCGCGGGGGCTTTGGCCCCACCAAAGCGTGCCATCACATCATCGGCAGCAACCCGCAGGCTGGCCCAGCCATAAGTAGCTGCATCAATGGCCGCATCGAGATCATCCCGCTTCAGCTGCATCGCGACGATGCCGCAGGCAATTGCAACGGCAAAAGCAATCACGGCACCAAAGCCTTCACCGCTTTGCGCGCCGGCAAAGGGCATGGCCAACACGTGCAGGATGCCATCACCAATCAGGCCACCAAGTCCCGTTCGCATCGGCCAAGAAGGCGCGTGGGGCAGGCCCGATACGGCCGCAGCAAACATCACGACGCCAAGGGCTGCCAGCCAAGCGCGCAAGCGCAGGCGCGGCACGCCACCGGGACCACGGAGCAAAGCTAAAAAGCAAAAAACGATCAAGGCCAAAAGGGCCGGGATGATGGCGATGCCGAGGAGTTGCAACACAAAGTCGGCCAAATTGGCACCAGGTTCGCCCAGCCAATTGGAGGTCTTGTCGCTGCCCGATACATTCCAACTGGGGTCTTGGGCATTAAAGGTCATGGTCGCGAGGCTCATGACGGTACCGCCAAGAATGCCAGCGCCCAACAGCCCATCACGCGTTACCCGCTGGCGCCAATGCAAGGTATCCAATTTTGACCGTGTGCGCGCACCCATGTCACAATCCCATAAGCCAATAGCGAAGGGCCTCAGTGGGCCTAGCTTCCTAGGGGATTAAAAGGGTTTGCGTGGTTATCACCGAGTTAAATTAACTCTCTTTTTCTGAAATTAGAGGTCGTGATTCTCAGTTTCCTGCACAGGCATCCATAAAGCTGGCCAATTCTACGTCTAAGTTCGTGACGCCATCGGCGTCATGGGTGGCCAGAAGAACATGGACTTTGGCATAGACGTTGAACCATTCCGGGTGATGATCCATCTGCTCTGCCTTCAAGGCCACACGTGTCATCCAGCCAAAAGCCTGTTTGAAATCGGCGAAGTTATAGGTCTTTTCAATCGCCGCACGTCCAGCAACTTCTTGCCAACCCGAAAGTTTGGCGACCGCTACTTCGGGGGTGTATTTGGTTAAATCGCGCGCCATAGCGTCCTCGTTTAAACTTCTATCTACAAAAAACCCCTCCCAAATCTGGGAGGGGTTTTGATTGGTTTAGGCTGGGGAAGGTTCCGGACCGGTTGAGGTTGTCCCCCCACTTTTCTTGCCAATGGTTGGCAAGGCAGAGGAAGGTCCAGCCGGTGGGCGTGTCACGGCATCGTCGCGCTTGATGGAGCCACCTTCGAGCAAGGTTTTGATTTCCTCACCCGACAGGGTTTCAAATTCCAACAAGCCCTGCGCTAAGACTTCCAAATCAGCCCGACGCTCGGTCAAGATGCGGGTTGCTTCCGCATTACCCCACTCGACAAGGCGACGAACCTCTTTGTCGATGGTTTGAGCCGTGGCTTCCGACACATTTTGTGTGCGCGAGACCGAATGGCCCAAGAAGACTTCTTCTTGGTTCTCACCGTAAGCAACCGTACCCAATTCGTCGGAGAAGCCCCAACGGGTGACCATCGCACGGGCCAAGCGGGTTGCTTGCTCGATGTCGGACGAGGCGCCCGAAGTGATGGCGTCCTTGCCAAAGATCAATTCCTCGGCGACGCGACCACCCATCATAACGGCCAAGCGGCTCATCATCTGGCGATAGCTAAAGGACAATTTGTCCCGCTCTGGCAATTGCATCACCATGCCCAAGGCGCGGCCACGCGGAATGATAGTGGCTTTGTGCACGGGGTCGGTATGGGGAACGGTCAAAGCTACCAAGGCATGGCCGCCTTCATGATAAGCCGTCAGGCTCTTTTCTTCGATCGTCATCGCCATGGTCTTGCGCTCAACGCCCATCAGGATTTTGTCCTTGGCGTCTTCGAACTCTTGCATGGTGACCAGACGGCGGCCACGGCGGGCAGCCAGAAGGGCAGCTTCATTGACGAGGTTCATCAAGTCAGCACCCGAGAAGCCGGGGCAACCGCGCGCGATGGTCTTCGCGTCGACGTCCGACGACAAAGGCACATTGCGCATGTGAACTTTCAGGACCTTCTCACGACCCGAGATGTCTGGCAGGCCAACGGTGACTTGACGGTCAAAACGGCCTGGACGCAACAAAGCGGGGTCCAATACGTCTGGGCGGTTGGTCGCGGCGATGATGATGATGCCTTCATTGGCTTCAAAACCATCCATCTCGACCAAAAGCTGGTTCAAGGTTTGCTCACGCTCATCATTGCCGCCGCCGAGACCGGCACCACGGTGGCGACCGACGGCGTCGATTTCGTCGATGAAGATGATGCAAGGCGCATTCTTCTTGGCTTGCTCGAACATATCGCGCACCCGGCTTGCGCCGACGCCCACGAACATTTCCACAAAGTCAGAACCTGAAATGGTGAAGAAAGGCACATTGGCTTCGCCGGCAACCGCACGCGCGGTCAAGGTTTTACCGGTACCTGGCGGGCCAACCAACAGCGCGCCCTTAGGGATTTTACCGCCTAAGCGCTGGAACTTCGACGGGTCTTTCAAGAAGTCGACGACTTCTTGCAATTCCTCGCGCGCTTCATCAATGCCGGCGACATCGTCAAAGGTCACTTTGTTCTTGTTTTCGGTCAAAAGCTTCGCCTTGGACTTACCAAAGCCCATCGCGCCGCCTTTGCCACCGCCGCCAGACATCTGGCGCATCAGGAAAAACCACAGGCCCACCATGATCAGCAATGGCAATAAGTTCGCGATCAACGCGCTCAAGAAAGGCGTGCGTGGCACAGATTCCGCGCGAATTTCGACATTGGCCTTCTCTAGCCGTGACACGAAATCGGTCGCTTGAGACGGGACCATGGCGACAAAGGCCTTGTCGTCTTGTAAGCGGCCACGAGCTTGGTCGCCAATGATGGTGACTTCTTTGACCCGCCCATTGTCCACCTCGGTCAATAGGGTCGAATACGCCATCGTTGTCATCGAGGCCGATGGGGAAGGACGGTTCATTAAGGTGAACACTGTCACCAGTGCCAAAGCCAAAAATCCCCAGATTGCAAGATCGCGCAGCTTCATCGTTATCTCTTTCTGAAATCACCACCCCTTATGGGGGATGATCGATCACCCTGCCCCATTTTTTGGGAAGGGGTGAGTCTAACATAGTCGTTCAATCCAATCATGTAAGCCCGTCATCTGCGCGAATTCGCTTTTATTGGGTTACAAATTCGTGTGGTTGACGTGAAACGGCAAAAAGTCGCGCCCATTGGCTCTGTGCTGTTGGTCTCAGGCAGGCGATTTGTCCACGCCGGGGCGGGGCGGGCATCAGCAAAAGTGCGTCACCTTTTCGCGCGACAACAACGCCGCCAAGGGTTTTGCGTTGGGTTGGGTTTGCGAGGAGGCCGGCGCGCAAACGGCCCAGTTTGTCGGCCTCTGGCGGGTGGTCAGCTTCGGTGAGGCTATAGATCAACCATCCCAATGCGCGCTCGGCGAACAAAGGCTCTGCACCCAAAAGATTTGCGGCGCTTAAGTGCCATCCTGCCGGCGATGGGGATAGAGTGCAGCGCTTGAGCAGGTCCAGCGTGGCGTGCTCTTGTGCTTTTCGCAGCACGTCGGCTGTGGCCGCGAGGCGGATGATACGTTCGAGATCTACCCCTTGTGCGGCCATCTCACCCACCAGCTTGCGGGTACGGATTCGGGCAAAGTCTAGATTCTGATTGCTCTCATCCTCCAGCCAACCTTGCCCTTCTCGTAATAGCCAAGCACGCAATTCGGCGCGTTTCAGCTCCAATAGCGGCCGTCCCAGCAGGCTTGGGGCTTCAAGCGAGGCAAAGGGATTACATGCCAGCTCTGACATGCCTGACAACCCGTCCAACCCAGATTGCCGCGCGAGGCGCCAACAAATGGTCTCAACTTGGTCGTCCCACGTATGCCCAATAAGGATCAGTTTGGTCCCTACGCGTCTGGCGACAGATGCCAAAGCTTGATAGCGGGCTTGGCGTGCCCAAGCTTGCAGGCCGCCCTGTGCGGGTCGATCATCTAGCCGAACGACTTCGCCGGGAAGGCCAAGTGCGCGCGCCCACGCAATGGCTTGGGTGGCTTCATGGGCTGAACTTGCCCGCAAGCCGTGATCAATTGAGACGGTATGAACAGATGCACCTGAGACTTTGGCCCAGAGGCTAGCCATCCGGCACAAAGCCATGCTGTCCCCACCGCCAGACAAAGCAATCAGCATGGGAGACCCAAAGTCCTGTCGCCAGCGGTCGAGTTTTGCGAAAATGTGGGGGAGGGCCGGACCGATCGGGCTAGAGGCGGGGTATTCCGCGCCCTTGGCCGCTAGGTGGTCGGGCATGGCGACCGAGCCGCTTCAGCGTCTGCCCGTGCCTTCAGCGTTGCATCTGGATTAGGCGTTCGGCGCCGATATTCGCCAAGGGCCGAACATCGCATTTTGGCATTGCCCAACTGACCAAACGCCCCTGCTAAGCGGACCAAGGATTCCGAGGCGCGTCGCCCTTGCGGGGCCGCATCCAAATAACTCAGATAGGCTTCTGCAGCTGGGCCCCAAGCGGACTGAACATAACGCGCTTCCCCCAAAAGCCAGCGGCCTTCAATGCCTTCTGGCGCGGTTGGAAAATTGGTGACGAGCATGTTCAGATTGGTCTCAGCCGTCAGATAGTCCCCGCGTTGGAGCGCTAATTGCGCTGCGTTGAATAAGGCTTCTGCCCCCGGTGGCGGGGCAGGGGCAGGCGGCGCTTCACCGACCAAGGCCTGCACCTCTTGCGGAGCGGCAGGGCTACTTTCCACGGTCGATACTTCGGCCACGCGCGCAGTGCTCTCACTGATCGTGGCCTTGTTCGCGCGCTCGGCCTCTAATTCCTGAACCAATTGCTTATGGACTGTCTGCTGCTTGGCAAGCTCTGCTTCCAGAACCTCAATCCGCCCCGTCAGTTCGGCGGCTTGGCGCTCTACTTGTTCGAGGCGGATGATCAGGCGGGCCGAAATGGGTTCGGCGGAGATTGGCGGCACCACAACCGGGGTTGGACCGGCCGGTTTAGCAGCAGGCACGGGCGGGTTTGCGCCGCGTGCCTGCGCCAGAGCAGGTTCTGCATGCAGCATCAAGCCTGCCCCTATGATCACCACGCTTAAGCAAACCCCAGCCCACAGACGGCGCTGCGCCGTCTTGCGGGGGAAGGTTGCCAGTTGGCCTAAGATCGGAGGGGCGACTTGAGCGGTAGCCATGATTAATCCAGCAACATGGTTTGCGCGTTCCGGTTCACAGCCCAGCCCTCAGCGCTTGGCCGCTCATCAATGGGGCGCTCCTTGCCGTAAGAAACGGTCTCGATCCGGTCTGTATCAACACCCAGGCCAGCCAAGAAGTGGCGCGCGGCACTTGCCCGGCGGGCACCCAGGGCCAAATTATACTCACGCGTCCCGCGCTCATCGCAATTGCCAGCGATCAAAACGCGCTTGCCGGGATTGGCTTTGATCCAAGCTGCCTGACGGGTCAGGATAGAGCGGGCTTCATCGGTCAAATCAAAACGGTCGGTTGGGAAGAAGATGCGCTCACCGGCTTCAGCCAAAGAGGCATAAGGCGAAAGGCTTTCCGCGGAATTCGAAGTCTCAGATTGGCCCGACGTATCGGCCATAGTCGCCGGTGCCAGAGGGGCAGAGGCCACAGGCGCACTGGCAACGGGTGCGGTTGGCGCCATCGTCGACGCCGCTTCTGAATTCGACGCAGCAATTGGGGCAGTGGTTTCAGCAACAGGCGGCTTTGCAGTTTTGGTGCTGGCGCAACCAACCAAGGCCAAGCTGGAGACCAACAACAAGGAGATCGAACGGACTTTGAAGCTTGGGGCTTTTGGGGGCAGGCTTTGGGAAGGGGTCATAATAGGCTCCTAAGTGAAGGGGTGTTTCCAAAAGGTGGGATTGAACGCGACAAGACTAAAACGCTTAAGGCAGGGTTGCGGACCAGCCGGGATCTGATCCCGGCGCGGACCAAGGGGATTTGCGCAGATTGGTGCCAGAGACATCGACGGTCCATAGACTGGGTGATTGGCCGGGGCCTCCTTCACGCTGGAACATGATGACGCGGCCATTGGGTGACCAAGTCGGGCCTTCAACCAAATAGGCTTCTGCCAATATCTTCAAGTTCGACCCATCGGCTGCCATCACGCCAATCTGGAATTGCCCACCCAATTGGCGGGTAAAGGCAATCAAATCGCCCTTAGGCGACCAAACGGCGGTCGAGTAACGGCCTTCGCCAAAGGTCAGGCGACGAGCGCCCGATCCATCAGCATTCATGCCATAGATTTGTGTGCTGCCACCGCGATCTGAGGTAAAGATGATCTGGCTGCCGTCTGGCGACATATCGGGCGAGGTGTCGATAGCGGGATTGCGGGTCAGTTGCGTCAGTTTGCCCGTCCGCAAGCTTTTGATGAACACATCCACATCGCCGTCGCGGTCCGCGCTGAAAATGATGGACTGGCCGTCCGGGGTAAATCGGGGCGCAAACGCCATATTGCCTGGAATGGCCACAGCCTCTTTCCGCCCGGTCTCAATATCGACAACCCAGAGTTTGATGCCGCGGTCTGTCAAAGCTGAATAGACGATCTGTTGGCCCTGTGCGTTGAAGCGCGGGTTGAGTACTTGCTCGGTGCCATCGGTCAGATAGCTGGGATTGGCACCATCCTGATCCATGACGGCAAGGCGTTTGACGCGATTGGTCCGGCTGCCGCTTTCGGCAACAAACACAACCCGGCTATCGAAATAGCCAACTTCACCCGTCAAGCGCCGATAGATGGCATCTGAAACCTTGTGCGCGATCCGGCGCCAATTCTCGTCGGTGGTCGCAAATTCCAGCCCCAACATCTGGCTTTCGCCATAGACATCCCACAAGCGAAACTCGACCCGCAACCGGCCTGCATTCACGCCACCACGCCCAACAACCAAAGCTTCGGTCTTGGTGATCCGCCAATCGGCAAAGCGGGGCGCGACGTTTACATCCATATCGCGCTGCAAGAAGGAGTCTGGATTCTGGACTTGGAACAGGCCTGAGCGCGCAAGATTGTCGCGTACAGCGCCGGCGATGGAGCTGCCATGTGGCCCGGAAAAATCTGCAATCGCTATCGGCATCGGCCGCCGATGCCCTTCGGTCACGCTCACATTCAATTGCGCGAATGCCGGGGTCAGACAAGCCAGAGTAAGCAAAATCCCCGTCAGCACCGCGCGAATTGCGCGGGTCAGGGTCGGAAACAAGAGAAGGCGTGATGTCATTATCGTTTTCTTGACCCTAGAAGATGAATATTTTGCGGCAAGGTAGGACAAATTTTCGTTATAGACAGCTTTACATTAAGGCCGATCCGCTTTGCGGGTGTCAAAGTCAAAATTCACTAAGCGCCATTGGGTAAAACGATCAGCAGGCAAGGAAAACGGCGCGCATTGCTGGACAGCCCGCACTGCGTCCTCAATGGCAACCAAAAGCTTACCATCGGCCCCTGCTTTCGTAGACGGGCGGATTAGTTTCGGAACCGACGCTAAATTTCCATCTGGCTTCAATTCGATTTGGAGACGGACGACCAACCGGGGCGATGTATCCGCTGGCCGTCGCCAACATTGGTAAATCTGTGCCCGCAGGGCGCTTTCAAGATCGCCAGCGAGGATGGTGCCGCCACCGGCACGACCCTGTTTGGCGGACTGACCTGAGGCGGCGAGCTTTGGTGCACTGCGGCCACCAGAATCTGCTTGGCTCGCTGCTCTGCTGGCGGCGGCGAAGTCAAATTGAAGATCAGGGGTCGGCTGGGCGGGTGCCTTGGTTTTGGCCTTAGCTGGCAGGCTGGGCGCAGGTCGGTTGGGTAAGGCCTTTTGTGGACTGGCCTTCGCGGGTGCTGGCGGTGGGGTAGCAGCTTTCTGCGCGCTCGCAGGGGTTGGCTTGGGTGGTGGTGCCTGTTGGATTGGTTGTGGTGCAGGTGCCGGAGGGGTGACGGGTGTCGGCTCTGGAGCCGGCGCGGCATCAGACACCGGGGCCTCCGCCACCGTCAACGGGCTCGTCTCTTCCCCGGTTCGCACCGTCTCTGCCGCGGTTTCCGGTCCGATCGCGCTGGGTGTGTCGGCGACTATGGCAACGGGGATAACATCTTCGGGTGTGAAGGTGGGCGGGCTCTGCCAGAGCACAAGGCCTAACGCGATAATCCCCGCATGTACCACAGCCGACACGGCCACGCCCGGCCCAAACGGACTGGGCTCTTGCCACTTCAGACTGGCGATATGGGGGTCACTGGCGCGCATGCGCTCGGGGCCTATCCTATTCCTCGACCGTATCGGTCACCAATCCCAGATTGCGATAGCCAGCTGAATTCACCCGAGCCATGACTTGCATCACAATCCCATACGGGGCTTTTTCGGCAGCGCGAATAAAGATTCTGCGATCATAGCCTTCGCCAGCCAAAGCGGTCAGGCGTGGCAGCAATTGATCATAAGCCACCACTTCATTCTGCAAATAGACTTGGCCATTAGCGAGAATGGTCACCGTCAGCGGTTCTTGTTCGCTGGGCAGGCTCTTGGCCTCCGTCTTGGGCAGATCTACCGGCACGCCTACGGTCAACAGGGGCGCCGCGACCATGAAGATGATCAACAACACCAGCATCACGTCGACAAAGGGCGTGACGTTGATCTCGCCCATCAGACGGCGGCTGCGTCGGCCGCGTTTACCGGCTCCGCGCCGAGATCCAATCCCGATCGCCATATTAGTTCGGGTCCTGCAAGCGGCGGGAAACCCGTGCAATCACATCGTCACTCAATGCGTCCAAGCGGGTGGCAAACCGGTCTAGGCTGCCTGCGAGCCAATTGTAAAATATAACAGCGGGGATAGCCGCCAACAGACCCAGTGCGGTGGCAAACAAGGCTTCAGCAATACCCGGGGCTACGACCGCCAAATTCGTATCGCGCGATTGGGCAATCCCTCGGAAGGCATTCATGATGCCCCAGACTGTGCCGAACAGTCCGACGAAGGGCGCGGACGAGCCAATGGTTGCCAAAATAGCCAGACCACGTTCAGCGCGTGCCATTTCTCGTGCAGTCGCGGCCTGCATCACCCGTTCCATCCGCTCAATCGCGCGGCTAAGGCCAATCTCTGTTTGATTAGGAATGCGGCGGGCGAGGCGGGCTTCGGCCATACCCACGGCGACAACCCGTGCCATCGCGTCACCGGGCTTGGCACTTTCTTCGATCGCATCGATCCCACGACCTTCAGCCAAAGCAGCCTCAACTATGCGAGCGCCAGCTTCCAGCTTGCGGATTTGCAGCCATTTGTCGATCGCAACAGCCCAAGACCAGACCGAGGCCAAGGCCAATCCGATCATCACCGCCTTAACGATCCAGTCAGCTTTGAGGAACAAATCGAGGAAGGAAAAGCTTGTTACTGTGGCTACCGCGTCCATGCACGCCTCACTAATGGGTTCAATGGTCAGCTCTGCTCGCGCGAACAGAAATTAGGAACGAAACTGATAGAATCGACACCTAGACAAGGAATACGGCCTCAGTGCGGCGATAAAGTTAATATCTTATGAGAAAGCGGCAAAAAGCGGTCGCTTGCGGTCAGAGGGCACAGCTGCCACGCTCAACATCGGTTTGGCAGTTTGAAACCGCCCTTTGTCTTGACTTTATCCTCACAAACCCGTATCCGCGCCCCTCTTCTGGCTGGTCCAATCCTGTCCCGGCCCACGATGGTGTGGGCTGTGGGTTCTGGACAAGGCAGAAATCACGAATTCGCCGATGAACACTCTTATTCGAGGGTGACAAGGCTTTAGCAAGAGAGAAATCGCCATGTCGCGCCGTTGCGAATTGACTGGAACTGGACCTATGGTTGGCCACATCGTCAGCCACTCCAACATTAAGACCAAGCGTCGCTATTTGCCAAACCTGCAAGATGTCACCTTGGCGTCGGATGCTTTGGGCCGTGCTTTCAAGTTGCGTATCACCATGGCAGCTCTGCGCTCGGTCGATCACAACGGTGGCCTCGATGGCTTCATCGTGAAGATCGATGAGACCAAGATGTCGGATCGTGCGCGCAAGATTCGCCGCGACATCAAAGCAAAGCTTGCTGAAACCGCCGCTGCCTAAATTTGGTGTTGGGCCTTGGGTGTCCACCGCCCAAGCCTCACAGCCTTCAAAGCGCGACCTTTCGGGGTCGCGTTTTTCGTTTGAGCCACGCATGGGTGCGGCCACTAGCGCCGCGCTTGTGTGTCCATCCCTCGACCGACCCTCCCATGTCATGCTAACCGCCGCGGTCTCATGCGCCTGACCCAAGATCGCCTTTTTCGTGTTCTCGACCGCTTTGACGAGATTGATGCCCGTTTGTCTGTTTGTTCAGACGGGGGTGAGATCATGCGCCTGTCGAAAGAGCGTTCCAGCCTCGCCCCGGTTGCCGATGCGATCCGTTCGCTGGAAAAAGCGCGCGCCGAACGCGTTGAGCTTGAGCAAATGATCCTCGATCTGCCCAATAACGACGAAATGGCGCAGATGGCCCAGGCCGAGCTGGAGATCCTGCGAGAGTCTATTCCGACGATGGAGCAGGGTCTGCAAATCCTGCTCTTGCCCAAGGATGCCGATGACGAGGCTGACGTCATCTTGGAAGTGCGCGCCGGAACCGGTGGCGATGAAGCGGCCCTGTTCGCAGGTGATTTATTCCGCATGTATCAGCGCTATGCCGCCACGCGTGGCTGGCGGGTGGAAGTTGAAAGCGTCTCAGACGGCGAAATGGGCGGCTATAAGGAAATCATCGCCTCGGTTTCGGGCGAAGGGGCCTTTGGTCGCATGAAGTTTGAAAGCGGCGTGCACCGTGTCCAACGCGTACCGGTGACCGAAGCTGGTGGTCGTATTCATACGTCTGCTGCGACCGTCGCAGTATTGCCCGCCCGCGAAGATGTGGAAATTGAAATCCACGAAAAAGACATTCGCATCGACACCTATCGCTCGTCCGGGGCCGGTGGTCAGCACGTCAATAAGACCGATTCCGCCGTCCGTCTGACCCACATCCCCAGCGGGATCGTGGTAACCTCGTCGGAAAAATCCCAACACCAAAACCGCGCCAATGCGATGCGAACCTTGAAGGCGCGCCTCTATGAGCAACAGCGCGCCGCGCTCGCGGCAGAGCGCTCTGCCAGCCGTCAAAGCCAAGTCGGCTCAGGCGATCGGTCTGAGCGCATCCGCACCTATAATTTCCCGCAAGGCCGCGTGACGGATCACCGCATCAATTTGACGCTCTATAAGCTCGATACGCTTTTAGAAGGCAGTGGCCTAGAAGAAATGGTCGAGGCTTTGATCGCCGATGATACCGCCCGTCGTTTGGCGGAAGCCGACGACTAACTTCCCGAATATTTGATCGAACATCCATAGGCCGCAGTGGCGCGGATGGCCGGGGCTTGTTTGCTTTTGACTGCCGTAATCGCCTCGCGCACATAATTGCGGGGCACAGCGCCTGCGGGCAGGACGGCGCGGGGTTGGTCGTCAATTGCACCGGCATAGGCGATATGGCCCGTCTCATCGATCACAAACATATGCGGGGTAGTGCGTGCGCCAAAGGCCCGTCCGACCACGCCTGTTGGGTCCAGCACTTTGGCGGTGGGTTTGGCGCCTTTTTCGGCGGTGAAATAGTCGGCACCGCGAGCGTCCTGATAGCCTTGCTTGCCGGGGGCTGAGGAGAAAATCGTCAGCCAGACGACACCATCTTTAAGCGCTGCAGCCTGCACCGCCTGCATGGCACCACTGCCATAATGGCGGGCGACATAGGGGCATTCAAAATTGGTCCATTCCAGCACGACAATTTTGCCGCGATAGGCGCTTAAATTAAACTTACGCCCATTGGTATCCTGCATAGAAATGCTAGGGGCCATGGCACCGGGTACTGGCGGCACGCCCTTGGTCTTGGGGTGAGAATTGGGCTCGGTTGGAGAATAGATGCCGCCCGCGCGACTATCGATCCAAGTGAAGCTCGCCAGAGCCAATGCGGCTGTCAGCCAAACAAATCTCATCGGCTCTCCTCCTAGTTCAGGGCGGTTTTGACGACCTCAGCGCTCAATGATTGCGGCAGGATCTGGGGTTCGGCGACGCCCGGCTTATAGACCAGATAGAGGGGTACACCCACGCGCCCGTGGCTTGCCAGCGCTTTGGCGATCACATCATCGCGACTGGTCCAGTCCGCCACCAGATAGACCGCTTTGTCGCCATTTAAGGCCTCGCGCACCGCAGGGTCCGCAAAGACGGTGACTTCATTGACCTTGCAGGTCACACACCAGTCGGCAGTGAAATTGACAAAGACGGTCTTGCCCTCTTGTTGCAGCGCTTCGACGCGGGCGGGCGTCCAAGGCTCGCCACCAAAGCTGGAGGAGGCGGCTTCTGTGGCTTTTGCGGGGGCTTGGGTGACATAGGTTCCCGCCCCAACCAAGCCCGCAGTCAGGACCATTAAGGCGATGGCGCGCCCTTTATGGCCTGGCCAAGTCCGCCAAATCCAAACGGCAAAGCCTGCAGCCAAGACGCCACCGAGAGCTGCCAAAACGCCCGCTTGACCGACTTGCGCGCTGCTGACCCAGATCAACCAAATGGCCGTTGCAAACATGGGGAAGGACAAAGCTTCCCGTAGTCGGCTCATCCAAGGCCCCGGTCTTGGCAAAGCGCGCATCAGGCCGGGCATAAAGGTAAGCGCGACAAAAGGTGCGGCAAAGCCTAAGCCCAAGGCTGCAAACACACTCAAGGCCCCAATCGGAGGCTGGGTTGCGGCAAAGCCCAAGGCAACGCCCATGAAGGGGGCGGTGCAGGGGGCCGCGACCACCACGGCCAAGACGCCGGTAAAGAACGAGCCTGCATGTCCACCTTTGCTGGCAAGGCCAGCGCCGGCACCTTGCAGAGAGGTGCCGATCTCATAAAAGCCCAACAGATTGAAGCCGATCAGAACCATCAAAACCGCAAGGCCAACGATGATGGCGGGTGACTGCAACTGAAAGCCCCACCCAACGGCCATGCCAGCGGCCTGTAGCCCAATCAGCAGCCCTGCAAGCCCCAGAAAACAGGCCAATACTCCAAACCCGTACCACAGGCCGTGGCTGCGCGCTTCGGCTTTATCCCCGTGCGAGGCTTCCAATAGGCCCAAGGCCTTCATGGATAGGATCGGGAAGACGCATGGCATGAGGTTCAAAATCAGGCCACCTAAGAAGGCGAACAACAGCGCTTGCATCAGGCCAACATCGGTCCCGCCGGCTGGCTTTGATCCCGCAACGGCCGCCATGGGGGCTGCTGCGATCAGTTCCGCACTAAGGCTATAGGCTTTGGCATCCTTGCCATCGCCAATCACCAAAACACCCCCAAACGGGCCGACAAAGGGGTCTGGCAAGGATTTGGACTTCACAAGGTTCAAGCCAAAGCCATCCTTGCCGCGCACGAATTCTTGTGGCGCGGCAAAATCAACCAGCGCACCGAGTTTCAGTTCATGGGGAAAGAAATAGGCTTTGCCGTTTGCGGGTACGCCCGTGACCACCAATTGCAGGCCACCAGCGCCCAGATCGGTCAAATGAGCTTTGCCCGGCAAGGGCTTGGGCAGAGACGCGAGCGCGGCTTGGATGGCCGAGGCATCGCCACTGTCGCGCTTTGTGGCTTCAACGGGCAGAGTGATCGCTACGCTGCCCTCGCCAGGAATGCAGACATCGGCGCATTCAAGCCAGGTGGCATCAATTTTGAGCGAGATGCTGGTGCCAGGCTTGGCGGAGGCCGGAATCTGCACTTCCACCGGCAGAACAACGGATTTTGAGAAGCCGTAATTGACCAATGGGCCAAAGGGGATGGCGGTGGGGGCGGGCCATTTGATCTCGCCTGCTTTGACGCCGTCGGGCAAAGTCCAGTTCAAATAAGTTGGCTCGCCAGAATCGCCGGGATTGCGCCAATAGGTATGCCAGTCCGGCGCAATCTTTTGCCGGATGGCAACGTGGAAGACGTCACCGGCTTGAACGGCTGCCCGCTCGCTGATCAGCGTGATCTCGACATTTTGCGAGCTGGCGCTGATGCCAATTGGCGTTGAGATCCCAGCGGGGACTTGCGCCTGCGCGAAGCCAACCCACGAGAACAAGAGCCAGAGAGCCAAGAGCGCGCGTTTCATGCATAAAGTCCTTTTCCACCGTTACTTAGCGTCCTTCGGGGTGCTGGCCAATGGTGCGGGTCTGGGTCGCGCAGAAAAACACTGTGATGACGGAAACTAGGGCTGGAAAAACCAAGCGAAATAAACCACCGTTGGACCTTCGGGTCTGAACCCCTTTAGGGGGCCGAAAACGGAAAGGACTTCTGCGTGAGCATTTTGCCGAGACAACCGGGTTGGTGGTTTGAGGATATCATCGTCGGGCGAACCTATGATTTCGGCGCGGCCTTGGTAAGCGCAGAGGATATCAGCTTATTTCACGAGCGTTTTGCGCCGAATTTGCCTTTGAAGACCAGCGAAAAGGGTCGCGAAGGGGCCGGGCCGCGCGCCGCAGAAAGCCATGTCTATGCCCTCTGGCGGCGGATGTTATGGGAAGAGACTCGCGAATGGCCCGTGTTACAGCGCTTGGGCCAAGATGCGCTGCGCTATTACAAGGCGGTCTATGCCGGCGAGGAATTATCCGTTCGCCTGACCTTTTTGGCGACAGAAGACCGCAATGACCGCGAAGGCGTGCTGACGGCCAGCCATGAAGTGCAAGATCAAGACGGCCTATTGGTCATGAGTGTCATGACCCGCACCCTGATGGCCAAGCGGCCACCCAAAGCGGACTGATCACTCCGTCCCGGTCACTTTGTCCCAAAAGCCCTTGGCTTTATCAAAAAAGCCTGTGTGTTCAGGGTGGCTCTTTTCGCCGCATTCGCCAGCAAACTCGCGCAAGAGTTCTTTTTGACGCGCCGATAGGCTGCGCGGGGTTTCGACGAAAAGTTCGACATGCATGTCACCACGCAGGGCCGACTTCAAAGTCGTCATGCCATGATGGCGCAGGCGGATGCGGCGACCGGTCTGGCTGCCCTCTGGGATATCAAGCTCAGCCTTGCCGCCATCAATCGTCGGCACTTCGATCTTGCCGCCCAAAGCCGCCGTCGTCATGGTGACCGGGATGCGGCAATAAAGGCTTGGGCCATCGCGCTCAAACAATTCGTGCTTTTTGACCGATAGGAAGACATAGAGGTCGCCGCGCGGGCCGCCGCGTGCACCCAATTCGCCTTCACCCGTTAAGCGCACCCGCGTGCCATCTTCAACGCCAGCTGGGATCGCGACCGACAAGGTGCGCTCGACTTGCTTGGTGCCATGGCCATGGCAGGACTTACAGGGCTTTTTGATGATGGTGCCGCGCCCATGACAAGTGGGGCAGGTCCGTTGCATCATGAAGAAGCCTTGTTGGGCGCGCACTTGGCCCGTGCCGCTACAGGTCGGGCAGACCTCTGGGCGGGTGCCAGGCTCTGCGCCAGAGCCGTCGCAAACTTCGCAGACTTGATTGGTGGGGATGTTAAGCTCGGCATCCTTGCCGCGGAAAGATTCTTCAAGCGTGATTTCAAAATCATAGCGCAAGTCAGCGCCACGCGCCGGGCCCGCGCGTTGTTGCGTGCGCCGACCGCCAAACACTTCACCAAAAATGTCGCCAAAGACCGATTCGAAAATGTCGCCCGCATCGCCTTGGAAGCCGCCACCGCCGCCGCCGCCCATGCCGCCATTGAGGCCGGCCTTGCCATAGCGATCGTAGACTGCCCGCTTTTGAGGGTCAGACAGCGCCGCATAGGCTTCATTGATGTCTTTGAACTTTGCCTCAGCCTCGGCATTGCCGGGGTTCTTATCGGGGTGCCATTGCATGGCCTTCTTGCGATAGGCGCTTTTCAGCACTGCCTCATCCGCATCGCGGGCTACGCCCAGAAGATCATAATAATCGTCGCTCATAGGATCCCCGAAATAGAGCTGGATTGTTTACCAAAAGTCGCTGTGTGTGCGCTCTGGGTGTGGACCACGGGCATTAGCGAACACGTTAGGCTTGGTGGGAAAGCGGGAGAGGCAGCGCGTCCATCAACCAAGACCCGAAGCGAACCCCCTTGGGAACGAGCCTTCAGGGCCCATCCGCAAGGGGGTTGTTTCGATTACTTCTTGTCGTCGGTGACGTCTTCGAAGTCTGCGTCGACAACGCCGTCATCGCCCGCATCTTTTTTGGCATCGGCTTCCGCCGCACCGGCTTGTTGCTCAGCATACATGGCTTCGCCAATCTTCATGGCGGCCTGCATTAAAGCTTGGGTCTTGGCTTGGATGTCTTCGACATCTTCACCCAAAGCCGCTTCCTTGGTGGCAGCAACGGCTGCTTCAATGGCTTCGCGATCAGCGACTTCCAGCTTGGTGCCGAATTCGCTCAATTGCTTTTCAACCATATGGACCGAGCTTTCCGCGCCATTCTTGGCTTCCACCAAGTCGCGCTTCTTCTTGTCGGCGTCGGCGTTGGCTTCAGCGTCCTTGATCATTTGATCAATGTCTGCATCGGACAGACCGCCATTGGCCTGTATGCGGATCGATTGCTCTTTGTTGGTCGCCTTGTCCTTGGCCGAGACCGACACGATGCCGTTGGCGTCGATATCGAAGGTCACTTCGATTTGCGGCACGCCGCTTGGCGCGGGTGGGATGCCGACGAGATCGAACTGGCCGAGCGACTTATTATCTGCTGCCATGTCGCGTTCGCCTTGGAACACGCGGATGGTCACAGCTGACTGGTTGTCGTCAGCGGTAGAGAAGACTTGGCTCTTCTTGGTTGGGATGGTGGTGTTGCGCTCGATCAAGCGGGTGAAGATGCCACCCTTGGTTTCGATGCCTAAGGACAATGGCGTCACGTCCAGCAACAGCACGTCTTTGACGTCGCCCTGCAACACACCAGCTTGGATTGCCGCACCCAAAGCCACCACTTCATCCGGGTTCACACCCTTGTGTGGCTCTTTGCCGAAGAATTGCTTCACGGCCTCTTGCACCTTTGGCATGCGGGTCATGCCGCCTACAAGCACGACTTCGTCAATGTCAGCTGCCGTCAGGCCAGCATCTTTCAACGCGGCTTTGCACGGATCAATCGTGCGCGAAACCAGATCGTCGACCAAGGCTTCCAGCTTCGAGCGGGTCAGCTTCAGGTTCAAGTGAAGTGGGCCGGTTGCGTCCATGGTGATGAACGGCAGGTTCACTTCATATTGAGCGGTGGTCGACAGTTCTTTCTTTGCCTTTTCGGCTTCTTCCTTCAGACGTTGCAGCGCCAATTTGTCATTGCGCAGGTCGACGCCTTTTTCCTTTTTGAATTCGTCAGCCAGATAGTCGACAATGCGCATGTCGAAATCTTCCCCGCCGAGGAAGGTGTCGCCATTGGTCGAGCGCACTTCAAACACGCCGTCGCCGATTTCCAGCACGGACACGTCGAACGTACCACCGCCCAAGTCGTATACGGCGATGGTGCGGTTGCCGCCCTTATCCATCCCGTAAGCCAAAGCCGCAGCGGTTGGCTCGTTGATGATGCGCAGCACTTCAAGGCCAGCAATCTTGCCCGCATCCTTGGTGGCTTGGCGTTGGGCGTCGTTAAAATAAGCAGGCACGGTGATGACGGCTTGGGTCACGGTCTCGCCCAAATAGGCTTCTGCCGTTTCCTTCATCTTGGTTAGGATCATGGCCGAGATTTCAGAAGGGCTGTAATCCTTGTCGCGGCCGGTGACATAAGCGTCGCCGCTGGGACCTTTGGTGATTTTATAAGGAACCAGATTGATGTCCTTCTTGACCATCGGATCGTCAAACGTGCGGCCGACAAGGCGCTTGATGGCGAAGAAGGTTTGTTCTGGGTTGGTGACGGCTTGACGGCGAGCTGGTTGGCCAATCAGGCGCTCTCCATCCGCAGCAAAGGCGACAACCGACGGTGTGGTGCGCGCACCTTCAGAGTTTTCAATCACTTTGGCCGATTTGCCGTCCATGATGGCTACGCAGGAATTGGTGGTCCCGAGGTCGATACCGATGACTTTGCTCATGTTCTTCAAGTCCCTTAAAAGCGGACACCGATCTTTTTGTCCCCCATGCGGAAGCCCAAAAGAACGGCTATGTTGTTTTGCCAGTAAAATGCCCGTGAAGGGCGCTGAGGCTCATATGGTGTCGCTCTGTTGGACCGCAAGGCTAGAAGGTGAAATGCGTGCGCAACCACTTGCATTCAGGTTTTGACTTCTATCCCGCCTATCTGGATCGGGCGGCCCAAGAAGCCCTATTGGCGATCTTGGCACCCTTGATTGAGGTTGCGCCTTTCTATCGTCCAAGCATGCCGAAAACAGGAAAGCCCTTCAGTGTTGAGATGACCAATTTAGGTCCGCTCGGCTGGGTGTCGGACCGCGATGGCGGCTATCGTTATCAGGCAACCCACCCCGTCACGGGCCAAGCATGGCCAGCTATTCCGGAGGTTCTTCTCGATTTGTGGCAGGCGGTAGCCAACTACCCGCTTCTGCCGCAAGCCTGCCTCGTTAATCTCTATCGCGACGGGGCCAAGATGGGCTTGCATGTGGATGGTGACGAGCGCGATCGTGCCGCCCCGGTCGTTTCGGTTTCCTTGGGTGATAGCGCGGTGTTTCGTCTCGGCGGGGCACAGCGCGGTGGGCCGACATCGTCCTTAAAGTTGACCTCTGGCGATGTCGTGGTGCTGGGCGGTGCCTCGCGGCATTTCTACCATGGCATCGACCGGGTCCTGTCAGGCTCCTCCACCTTGGTGCCGGGCGTTGGACGGATCAATTTGACGATGCGGGTGGTCGGTTAGGAGCCTATAGGCTCATCGCCACCTCGCTCAGCCGCCAGATACTCGCGGGAGCGCATTTCATAGAGGCGCGACGCGGTGCGTTCAAATTCAAAGGCTTGGTCGCCTGTGCCATAGAGGCGATCAGGTTCGGCCTCGGCACTCATGATCAGCTTGGTTTTATTCTCATAGAGCGCATCGATCAGCGTGCGGAAGCGGGCCGCTTCATTGCGCTTCTCGGGGCCCATGATCGGCACACCGTCCAGCATCAGGGTCTCAAACCGTTTGGCGAGTGCCAAATAATCGCTGGCCCCAAGGGCAGCGACGCACAAATCCTCAAAATTCATGCGGGCACACCCTGCGGCGGCACGTGCGATCTTCACCTCTCGGCCTGAGACGATCAGCGAGGTCGGGCGGGGTTGCGCGCCTTGGGTCAGGGCCGCCCACGCTTGATCCATGGCGGTAAAGGCGCGGCCATCGAGTGGACTATGATAGACGGGCTGGCTTTCAAGCCGCGCCAAGCGATAGTCACGCTGGCCATCCAAGGCGTGCAACTCCAGTTTTTCTTCCAACATGGCGATGAAGGGCAAGAAGAGTTGCCGGTTGATGCCATTTTTGTAGAGGTCGCGCGGGTGGCGGTTCGACGTGGCGACTACCACGACTTGGCGCATCCACAATTGTTCAAACAAGCGGCCAAGGATCATGGCGTCGGCAATGTCAGTCACTTGAAATTCGTCAAAGCACAATAGCCAAGCCTCATTTGCGATGGCTTTGGCGACCGGTGGGATGGGATCGTCGCCGGCACCTTTAACGAAATGGGCTTGTTGCTTGCGCGCTGCAGTGCTCATCGCGCGCCAAGCATTCACCCCCGCATGCACCTCGGCCATGAACTCATGAAAGTGCACCCGCCGTTTCTTCTCAACGGGCGCGACTTCAAAGAAGAGGTCCATCAGCATACTTTTGCCGCGCCCCACGCCACCATAAAGATAAATGCCTTCAGGCGCAGGTTCAGGCCTGCCAAACAGGAACCGCGCTTTACCGGGCCGCCAGTCATTGAGACGGTTTTGTAAGACGCCCAACAGTTCGACGGCCGCCGCTTGCGCGGGATCGAACTTGATTAGGCCTTGCTCGGCCTTTTGGCGGTAGAGGGCTGTGATCATGGGGATGGCGCAACTCGATTACCTCCCCTCGCCCCCTTGGGGGAGAGGGGGCGGGGGTGAGGAGGGTGGTTTAGCAAGCACAAGCTCGCAGAATAAGCGCGGGTGACAGCAACCCCCTCGCCCCAATCCCTCTCCCCCAAAAGGGGCGAGGGGCTTTGTCTTTGCGCGCCGCCCCCCACCCTCATTTCATCGTCGGGATGACAAACTCAGCCGCGCCCGCGCCTTCTGGCCAGCGGGCGGTGACGGTTTTGACCTTGGTAAAGAAGCGCACGCCTTCGCTACCATGCTGATTGGCGTCGCCAAAGGCCGAGCGTTTCCAGCCGCCAAAGCTGTGATAGGCCAAGGGCACGGGGATGGGTACATTGATGCCGACCATGCCGACTTCAACGCGACTGGCGAACTCGCGTGCGGCGCGGCCATTGCGGGTATAGATGGCGGTCCCATTGCCATATTGGTGGGCGTTGGGCAGGGCAATCGCGCTTTCAAAGTCCTCTGCGCGTGCGATTTGCAAGACAGGCCCGAAGATTTCCGTCTTATAGCTATCCATATGCGGCTTGACCTGATCGATCAGCGAGCCACCGAGATAGAAGCCGCTCTCATAGCCTTGGAACGAGACTTTGCGCCCATCGACGACCAGCTTTGCGCCTTCCTCCACCGATTTATCGATCCAGCGGATCACATTTTGGCGGTGTTCGTGGCTGATCAGCGGGCCGTAATCGACATCGGGGTCGAGGCTTGGGCCAACTTTTAAGGCCTCGACGCGGGGTTTCAGGCGTTCGATCAAAGCGTCGGCCACTTTGTCGGTCACGGGCACGGCGACTGAGATCGCCATGCAGCGCTCCCCCGCACTGCCATAGCCAGCGCCGATGAGGTCATTGGTGACTTGGTCGAGGTCAGCGTCCGGCATGATGATGGCATGGTTCTTCGCCCCGCCCATCGCTTGAACGCGCTTTCCATAGGTCGCGCCCTTGGCATAAATATATTCGGCCACCGCCGATGAGCCGACAAAGCTGACGGCCTTCACATCGGGGTGCTCAAGGATCGCATCCACCACCGCTTTGTCGCCATTGACGACTTGAAAAATGCCATCTGGCAGACCCGCTTCTTGGAGGAGCTCGCCCAGGCGCATCGGCACCGAAGGGTCCTTTTCGCTGGGCTTACAGATAAAGGCATTGCCGCAGGCAATAGCCACACCAAACATCCACATCGGGATCATGGCGGGGAAGTTGAAGGGGGTGATACCTGCCACCACGCCCAAGGGCTGGCGCATGGAATACATATCAATGCCGGGACCTGCACCTTCGGTAAATTCGCCCTTCAGCAAATGCGGGATGCCGCAGGCAAATTCGATCACTTCCAGACCGCGCTGGATATCGCCTTTGGCGTCTGGGACCGTCTTACCGTGCTCGGAGGACAATAGCCGCGCCAAATCCTCCATGTCGCGTTCCAAGAGGCCCTTAAACGCAAACATGACACGGGCGCGCTTTTGTGGATTGGTGGCCGCCCACACAGATTGAGCCTTTTTCGCACCGGCCACCGCTTCAGCCAGAAATTCAGCCGATGCCAGTTCGACGAGCGCCTGAACCTTGCCGGTTGAAGGGTCATAGACATTGTGGAAGCGACCCGTATTGGCCGCTTTTGATTGCCCGTCGATGAAATGATGGATTTCGCGCATGGTCCTGCCTCTTGTTTGAACAAGCCTTAGCCTGTGCTGCGCGAGAGATAAACTCTACCAGCTCAGCCCTCGTCATCTCTCGCGAAGCTCGGGAAAGCGACGATTAACAATGCTTCGTTCAAAAAACTTTGACTTACGCACAAGGCCGGTTGACTAGCTCGAACGGACGGCTACGTTTTCAAATACTTAAAGTCACTGGCACCTAAATTCTTTGTCCAGGTTGATTTGAATTGTGGGGGCTCAAAGATGAAGATTTCCAGAAAAAATTTAACCAATACAGTCGCAGGCCTGGCCTTGGGGCTGGGTGTAACAGCTGGCGCGCCTGCCATGGCTTTGGTGACTCCTGCAACAACGTCTCCGGCGTCGGTGGTCGATACCAGCAATTCACGGCCCTATTGGGTGGGCTTGGGTATCCGCAATGAGGCCGGGAACGGCGGCGGCACCTGTACGGGTCTGCTCATAAATCCTCGCACCGTGCTCTTTGCGGCCCATTGCGTCGACGACCTTGCCCCGTCAGCCTATGACGGCAATTCGCGTGGTAATCGTGCACAAGTTGGCTACACAACGGATGCTACGTTTGGGCGCACCAATCTTCGCAATTGGCTTTTTGGGCAGGACTTCCTTGTGCCGGCAGGTGACGGTCGCACCATGGTTTCCTCCACCATGGTTTGGTATGATCCCCGCTCGCGGTTTGGATCTGAATCTGATCTAAGTTCTGGGGCGTTTTTGCCTGCCGACATTGCCCTCGCTGGCTTTAGCACGCCAACTGAAATCTTGGGACGCGATGCACAAAATGGCATTGGCCTCTTGTTCTCTCAAGTCAACGGCATGGTTCCCGTCACGATTGGTGGTTATGGAACCTCGGGCAATGGCTTAACGGGTGCGCGTACAGCCGGGACCGCTGAAGAAAGTTTCTTCCGTCGGCTGGGACAAAACGTTGTCGACTTTCTGGGTGACGAACGTACTCTGAGCATCGGCATTTATGGTCAAGCCACTGGTGATATTCTGGACCCCAATGGCCTGCGCTATCAAGACTTGTATTGGCTGGATTTTGACAATCCGAATTTTGCAACTCAGCCGTTTTCCTCCAGCGTAACGCGGACGGCTTCCAATACGCTCGACTACAACACCTTGGGCGGCCGCGCTGTGGCCGGCGAGGCAATCACGGGATCTGGAGATTCGGGTTCTCCCTTGCTGACTTCGGCGTTTGGACGCGACGTTTCTTTGGGCGTGCTGAGCCAAGGCAGTCGTCTGTTCTTTGACGCTGTTGGCAATCCAAATGACAATTTTGTCTTTGGACAGGCGTTTTCTAACTATGGTTCGCTGGCGGGCTATAATCCGCTTTTCCTGTACTGGGATCAGATTTTCATCAACAACCCGTACAAATACGTAACAACACGGGCCGGGGACGGCGAATGGACAGATAGCACGCGTTGGACCCAGGAGCTGGACCCGCTCTATTTCACGCTCGGCGCGGGCAATACTTTGGTGAATGCGGTTCCGACCAGTGCAGCATTGGGCTATAGCGCGGCTGCGCCTAACTTTGGAACAGTCAATCCAAACCCGACTCCGCCTGCCACCTGCGCATTCCTTGGAAGCTGCCCGGCAACTGGCGGCACTGCGGGTCCGGCGGTTTCTGCCGAAATGGTTGCCCAAGCGTTTTCTGGAAGCCGTCTGATAGTAGACGGCGATGAAGCCGGCTCGGATCAAGGTTCCGCCTATTATGGACAAATTAGCGGATCTACAGCGGTGGCTACAACGGCCTCGGGCACGATGGCATTAAGCCAAGTCAGCGCAACGCAAGTCGCCAACAATCCCGCTCCGATTGCGGGTCAAGCGGTCAGCGAGGCTCAAACTACGAAGGCTTGGACGGCTGGCCGTCTCGCGTTGAACTCAGGTGCGCTGACGGGTGTTGGCTCCAGCGGTTTTACGCCAAACAATACCGATGGCGTGGCGGGCGTTCAAAATTCTACCCGCTATTTTGAAGTCAATTTGCGCGCCGCTGGCACAACTTCCATGACCGGCGTTACCGCCACGATCGACCGGCTGAATGTGCGCGGCGCGCAGTCGGGCCTCACTATCAAAGTCGGCAGCCGCCTCAATACGACGATCTCGTCCTTTGTCGACGCCGGTGTGCTCAATGTTGACGGCATCTTCGCGCCGCGCCAGCTTAATGTTCTGGGCGGTACGGTGTCGGGTTCGGGCTCAATCTTGACCCAGTCTGGTGTCTTGGTTGCCGGGGGCATTTTGACTCCGGGGGCTGTCGGTGGCGTCGGTACCTTGTCCATCAGCGGTGGTGCAGGCTTTGGCAGCACCGGCATGTTTGGCGTTGATTTCGCCAGCGCAACTTCTGCCGACCGATTGAACGTCACCGGCAATTTGGTGCTCGGTGGCGGGTTTGCCGCTAACTTCCTGAATGGCTTTGTTCCGGACTTTGGCACCAGTTGGAACGTTGCATCCGCAACGGGCACGACGAACGGTGCATTCGCCATGATCGCGTCGAACCTGCCGGGCGTTCTGCGCGCGACACCTCGAGTGGCGGGCACCAATGTCTTCGTCGACATTACGGCTGTGCCCTATGCGTCCTTTGCGGCCTGTGCCAGCGTCCAATGCTCGGGCCTCGCAAGCCTTCTCGATAGCAACCGCGCCAGCAATTACAGCTCTTTGGCGTCAATCTACCGCTATTCGGACCGTCTGAATTCCCTAGAAGCTGGCAACTTCCTGCAAGCCTTGACCCCTTGGGATAATCAGCTTGCCGCGCAATCCATGTTGCGGACGTCTGAATCCATGAGCGCCATGGTCATGGGGCGGGTTGCCCAAGTTCGCCAAACCGGCGCGCAAGGCGCGAATTGGGGTGGTATTCAAATGGCGGCCATCAGTGGCGGGTCAGGCGTTATGACTGACGCTGGCGATGTGCTGCCGGCCATCAGTGGGTCCAGCAACATGAAGCCAGGTTGGAGCGCGTTTGGCGAAGTGCGTGGCTTGCGGGCGAGTGCAGAGGCCCAAAAAGGCTTTGTTGGCGCGCGCACGGAGACGGTAACGGGTCTTGTCGGCGTTGATTACACCCAGAAGAACTACGTCTTGGGTGCTGCGCTTCATTTGGCCAATGGCACCAGCAAACTGTCGAGCCGGACCGCAAAGACCAAGTCTGATGCAGCCGCACTCTCGGTATATGGTAGCGTTTCCGGCCCAGTCTTGGCCTTGGATGCGTATCTGTCACGTGGTGTTGGCAATTTGGACATGACTCGCTTTGCGGGTCCGTTGGCGGCCTCGGCCTCCACTGACAGCACGCTGACCAGCTTTGGTGCAGCCCTCAGCGCCAACAATAAGACAAACTGGGGCTCGTATGTGCCTAGCGTGTCGATGGCCTATGATAAGGCTGAGATCGACGCTTACCGTGAGTCCGGACCAATTGGCCTCACGGTCGGTGAGCGCACGGTTGAATCGCTCGTAGCACGCTTGGGTGTGACAGCTTATGGTAACTTTGGCTCTGGCAGCACGATTAAGCCTTGGGTTCGAGTTGCCGTTGCTCACGATTTCCAAGCCTCTGACACGGGCGCAACCGGTCTTGGCTTTGCCTCGGCCACCAACTCAACTTTGGCCAATGTAGCCGGCCTCGACCAAGACGAATCTTGGGGTGAAGTTGGCCTCGGTGTTGAGGCGAAAGTGAAGTCGGCCACCTTGGGCCTCAGCTATGAGACCACGATTGACCGCACCGACGTGCGGGTGGAACAGGTTCGCGCAAGGGTTCGCGTCGCCTTCTAACCTACACCCGATCTCTTACAGCCAAGTCTGGGGCAAATGCCTTGGGCTTGGCGATGATATTTGGAGACAACAGACTTGGGCTTGCCAAGTCTGACCTGTCCATGGCAGCTTTATGCTACTGGCCGTAGGTGTCGTTGGACTGTCTGATGTTTGAACAGCAAACCCATCCCGACAAGCATATCATTGATATCCTGATTGAGGAGCGTGCGCCCAAACTCGCGAAATCGGTTTTCTGGCCGATTATCCGAGCGTCACTGAACAAATTGCTCGACTACGATCAGGCGGTCACCATGGCCGACACCATCGCTTCATTGCCGGGTTTGCCCGCGTTGGAAGAAGTGGCGGACCGGCTATCTGTTCGCACCCAAACCCATGGCTTTGACCATATTCCCCCAAGCGGTCGCTGCGTGATTGTCGCCAATCATCCCACAGGCATCGCTGATGGCATAGCAGCTTGGGATGCGATCAAGCCGATCCGGCCCGATTTGATCTTTTACGCCAATGCCGATGCCCACCGCGTCTCGGCTGGCTTTACGGACGTCTTAGTGCCGGTGGAGTGGGAAGAGCATAAGCGCACAAGAGAAAAAACGCGCGAGACCTTGCGCCTCACGCAAGGGGCATTTCAGGCCGAGCGGGCGATTTTCATCTTCCCCGCTGGTCGATTGGCGCGCCATGTGAATGGGGTACTTCAAGACCCAGAGTGGATGAGTTCCGCTGTTTCGATCGCCCGCAAGAACCACGCCCCAATTGTGCCCATCCATATGACAGGTCCTTGGAGCTTTTGGTTTCACTTCTTTGATAGCTTCTCAAAGGAATTGCGCGACATTACTTTGTTCAAAGAACTCTTGAACAAAAAGGGGCAGCTTTTCACTTTGACTGCCGGTCCTGCCATCCCGCCTGAACATCTTTTAGGCGATGCAGCCGAGGTCACCGAGCATCTAAAGGCCCATGTGGAAACGGTCATGCCGGATCGGCCAGATGCCCCCTTTGTGCCCCTGACGCCGCCGCCGACAGTCTGAATTCTCGCCCCTGACTGGCTTGGCTTTCATTGTAACGCGTTCCGCGCTAATCTAGGCGCGTTATGAAATTCCTTGATCAAGCAAAAATCTTCATCCGTTCCGGCGACGGCGGTAATGGCTCGTCCTCGTTCCGGCGCGAGAAATACATCGAATATGGTGGACCTGACGGTGGTGACGGGGGTCGCGGCGGCGACATCGTTGTCGAAGCCGTGGACGGCCTTAACACCCTCATCGACTATCGCTACCTGCAGCACTTCAAAGCCGACCGCGGCCAAAATGGCATGGGTCGGCAAAAGCATGGGGCTTCCGCGGAAGATCTCGTCTTGAAAGTGCCCGTCGGGACGCAGATTCTGGAAGAAGACCGCGAGACCTTGATTGCGGATTTGGCCCAAATTGGAGACCGTGTCGTGCTGGCAAAGGGTGGCAATGGCGGTTGGGGCAATTTGCATTTCAAAAGCTCGATCAATCAAGCACCCGACCGCGCCAATCGCGGCCTTGAAGGCGAAGAGAAGTTTATTTGGCTTCGACTTAAGCTGATCGCCGACGCTGGTTTGGTGGGTCTGCCGAATGCCGGCAAGTCTACTTTTTTGGCGGCAGTGTCGTCGGCTAATCCGAAGGTGGCTGCCTATCCCTTTACCACGCTGCACCCGAACCTTGGCGTGGTGACACTTGGACCCGACACACGCTTTGTCTTGGCTGATATTCCTGGCCTGATCGAAGGCGCGGCCGAAGGTGCAGGACTTGGAACTCGCTTCTTAGGCCATGTGGAGCGCTGCGCGGCCTTGATCCATCTCGTCGATGGCACCGAGGAAGATGTCGCCCAAGCCTATCGCACTGTGCGGGATGAGCTTGAGGCCTATGGCGAGGACCTCGCTCACAAGCCTGAGATTATCGCCCTCAATAAGATTGATGCGTTGAGCGCCGAGGAAGTTGCCGAAAAGCGGGCCGCTTTGTCGAAAGAGGCCGGCCGCACTGTGCTGGCCATATCTGGCGTGTCCAACTCTGGTGTGCGCGGCGCTTTGGGCTTGCTGTGGCGCGAGATTGCGAAGTCGCGTGGGATCTTGTCGCCGGATCTGGATGACGTGGACTCATTCGGTGAGCCGATGGCCGAGGCCAATGAGGACGGCTGGGCACCATGACGCATCGGGCTTTGCGTCAAGCCAAGCGCATTGTTCTAAAGTTTGGTTCGTCGCTGATCATTGATCCTTCCAGCGGGGAAGCCCGCGCTGCTTGGCTGTCTACGGTGGCGCAGGATGTGGCCTTGGCCCGCAGCCAGGGCCAGCAGATTGTCATCGTCTCCTCCGGTGCGGTGGCACTCGGCCGTGGCGCTCTTGGCTTGCCAGCAGGCAAGCTGAAGCTGGAAGAAAAACAGGCCGCAGCAGCAGCTGGCCAAGTCCGCCTGATGGCGGCTTGGGGTGAGGCATTTGCCCAGCAAGGCATCGCCGTGGCGCAGGCCTTAGTGACACCGGATGATACCGAACGGCGCCGTCGTTGGCTGAATGCGCGGGCCACGCTCGACACCCTGCTGGCGTGTGGTGCGGTACCGATCGTCAACGAGAATGATACGGTCGCGACAGATGAGTTGCGCTATGGCGATAATGATCGGCTGGCCGCGCGTGTGGGGCAAATGGTTGGCGCCGATGCCCTTATCCTATTCTCCGATGTCGATGGCCTTTATGAGGCCGACCCACGGCAAAATCCCTATGCCGCGCATATTGGCGAAGTACGCGAAATTACGGACGCGATTGAAGCCATGGCTGGCGGCATCAATCAAAAAGCCGGTGTTGGCTCTGGCGGGATGCGCACCAAGATTGAGGCAGCTCGGATCGCCACCGCTGCTGGCTGCAGCGTGGCTATCAAGGACGGATTTTTAGACCATCCGTTCCGCCGCCTCTTAGAAGGCGGTCGCTCGACCTGGTTTATCCCCGCAGCTGACCGCGAAAGCGCACGGCGGGCTTGGCTGGGCCACAGTCTCAATCCAGCTGGCAGTTTTTGTGTCGATGCCGGGGCGGCCAAGGCCCTCAAGGGCGGAGCCAGTCTCTTGTCTATCGGGGTAACTTCCGTCGAAGGACAATTTGAGCGCGGCGACGCGATTGCCATCAAGGATACAGCTGGCCGCATCGTGGCACATGGTATTTCCGCTTATTCCTCATCCGACGCGCTTCAGATCCTTGGCCGTCACAGCGACGAGATTGAAGACATTTTGGGCTATGCGGGCCGGCCAGCTTTGGTGCACCGCGATGACCTCGTGCTGGCCTAAAGCCGCACTTTAAGCCGCCCAGCGCTTTTCATTCAGTTCACGGTCAATCGCTTGGGCAAAGTCCTGCTTGGTAAGGACCACTTTACTTTGGTCCACACTCTGCTTGCCGATTTTGCGGGCGACATAGCGCTGCAATTGCGCATCCGCGCGAATGCCGGTGAGCCGCTTGAGATAATTGATCTGTGCAGAGGTTGGCCGACTAACCGCAGGCAAGGGGGAATCTTGCCGGTGCGACGGGGCTTCGGGCTTGGTGCGGGGGCGTTCTGCCTCCAAGGCTGGCAAGAGAGATAATTGCATCGCCATTCCTTTCTGATCTCGCTGTGATTGGCAGGAACAAGATAGGAACAAAAAAGCGAGTCTGCAAGAGAAATCGCCAAAACACGCGCCGACATACGTCCGGGAGTGACGTTTCATGATAACGATTCAGTGGCGCAAGCTGTTCAGACCTTGTTTCGCACCCCCAATTAGGCCTTAAACAATGACATAAGAAGGTTTGGGGCGCTGTTGGGAGCGGGCATGAACGAACATATGATTGTTGGGCACGACGGGGTGAAGACTTTCGTCGCTGATTTTGATCCGGTCGGGGCCTATACGGGCCCGCCAGTTTTGTGTTTGCATGGCCTGACACGGAACCACAAAGATTTTCTTGGGGTGATCGACCCGATTCGGCGGATGGGTCGTCGTGTGCTGGCCATCGATGTTCGCGGTCGTGGTCGTTCCGATTGGGACCCCAATCCCAGCAATTATAATCCACTGGTCTATGCCCAAGACGTGCTGACGATTTTGAACCGTTTGGGTTTAAAGCGGGCGGTCTTCCTTGGCACCAGCATGGGCGGCATCATCACCATGCTGGTCGCCGCATTCTCTCAAACGACGGTGGCCGGCGCGATCTTGAACGACATTGGTCCAGAAGTGGATCCTGCCGGGCTGAAGCGCATCCAAGGCTATGTCGGAAAAATTGGTCGGGCCTCGAATTGGGAGGAGGCTGCCGCCATGATTGCCGTCATCGGCGAATCCGCATTTCCGGGCAAGGATGCCGCGTTTTGGGACGATTTTGCCCGAAAAACCTGCATAGAGACGCCTGAAGGCATTTTATTCGATTATGATCCGGCTATCTCCCAAGTGGCCAGCTCGGGCGGCACTGAGGCCATTCCAACCTTGTGGGATCAATATGCAGCCTTGGCCCCTATCCCCACGGCTGTGATCCGAGGCGCGTTATCCGATCTCCTGTCCGCAGATATTGTCGAGCGGATGAAGCTTGCTAAACCTGATCTGATTACGGCCGAGGTCCCCAATGTTGGTCATGCGCCAACTCTTGAGGAACCTGAGGCATGGACGGCAATTGAAGCGATCATTCGACAAACAAAGTAATCTGAAACTCAGGTATTCAACAAAGCAGTTGAACACTGCATGGCGTCAACCTTTGTAAACTTTAACGTAACCACTTACCGGATAGGATGTTCCCCAGAATCTATAGCGCTGAGTGCTATCGAGGCAGGCTCGATGGCTGGAGATATCAGCACTGGACCGGGGAGAGTAGTAATGTTGTCTGGGCTGAATAAGGTGGCGATATCCAAAAAGCTGCCAATGGTAATTGCGGGCCTTGCGGCGCTCGCGGCGGCAATGTCGGGTGGAGCGGCTTATCTAAACTCCCAAAGCAACATCACTTCCCAGTCCAAGGACTTGTTGACGGCGACCGCGCAATCGCGCGCTGAAGCAGCGAAAGCCTTCTTCGACACGTCCGGTGCACAAGCCAAGGAATTGGCGTCCAGCGCGATCATTTCCACGGCGCTAGATCGCTTCTCTGCCGCTTACGCGCAATTGGGACCAGATGCTGAAGCCCAACTTCAAGCCACCTATATTGACCAAAACCCCAATGCTGCGGGCCAAAAGGAAAAGTGGGACGCCGCCAACAATGGCACGGCCTATGACGCTGTTCATGCCGAACTGCATCCTTGGTTGCGTAACATCCTGCGCACCAACGACTTCTATGACATCTTCTTGTTCGATGCGAACGGGCAAAACGTCTATACCGTCTTTAAAGAGCGCGACTTCGCGACCCAATTGGCAAACGGCAAGTGGAAAGATTCCGGTCTGGGCGTTCTTGTCCGTGACGTGATCGCCGCTGGCGCGAATGCTGAGCCAAAGCTGGCTGACTTTAAGCCCTATGCGCCTTCGGCTGATGTGCCAGCAGGTTTTATCGCTGTGCCAATCAAGGGCGCGAATGGCGAGCTTAAGGGTGTCTTTGCCATCCAATTGTCGATCAACAAAATCGATGCTTCGATGAAGCCACAGCCTGCTAACGGCAAGACCGGCGAAAATACTCTGATTGGTGAAGATTTCTTGGTGCGCAATAACTCGCCACACGCGAAAGAACCAACAATCCTTAAGTCAAAAGTTGAAAACGACTTCGTTAAGCAGGGCTTTGAAGGCCAATCCATCACCACCACCACCAACGACGCAGATGGCAATGCTGTTATTTCAGCCTTTGTGCCCTTCACGGCACTTGGAGCTAAGTTTGTCGTCGCTGCCGATGAAACGGTTGCAGAGGCCCAAGCGCCATTGCAGGCTTTGGCTCTCAACGTCTTATTGGCCACGCTGGTTGCAATTGGCGCTGCGGCTGCCGCTGGCTTCTGGTTTGCTCGCAGCTTGTCCAAGCCAATCGCTGACCTCACTGACGCCATGCGTACCTTGGCGAGCGGCGTAACCGACATGATGATCCCAGGCCGC
The DNA here is from genome assembly GCA_021299265.1 of Hyphomonadaceae bacterium. GTDB lineage: Bacteria > Pseudomonadota > Alphaproteobacteria > Caulobacterales > Aquidulcibacteraceae > Aquidulcibacter. The sequence goes on from JAJTGP010000008.1 coordinate 34,445, forward strand.
GATCGTGGCGACGAACTGGGTGAAATGGCTGAAGCGGTTGAAGTCTTCCGTGAAAACGCCATTCAGCGCATTGCGCTTGAAGCGGCCGCCAGCGAAGAGACAAAGATCCAAATGCGCCGTGCAGAAGCGATTGCTTCGGCCACCCAAGCTTACGAGCAAGTGGCGGGTGACATGCTGCGGACCGTGGCTGCGGCCTCGGCAGAGTTGGAAGCAACCGCTCAAGCCATGACGGCTGCAGCTGACCGCACCAATATGATGGCCTCCAGCGTGGCTGCTGCCGCAGAAGAAAGCACCGTTAGTGCCTCAACTGCTGCTGGTTCGGCTGAAAGCCTCACCACATCGATCTCGACCATTCAGTCGAACGTCTCTGAATCGAGCTCGGTCGCGATTGAAGCGGTTCGCTTGAGCGGTGAAGCCCAAGGCGCTGTGAGCGAATTGGCCAATTCGGCCCGTCGCATTGGCGAAGTGGTTGAGCTGATTAAGGGTATCGCCGATCAAACCAACCTCTTGGCCTTGAACGCCACCATCGAAGCGGCACGTGCCGGTGAAGCTGGTCGCGGGTTCGCCATCGTGGCGCAAGAAGTGAAGAACCTCGCCAGCCAAACCGGCAATGCGACTGAGGACATCGCCGCTCAAATTGGTTCGATCCAAGGTGCGGTCGATGGTGCAGTCGGTGCCATGTCGCGCATCGAAGCGGTTATCACCCGCATCAACCAAAATGCGGGCATGATCGGCCAGTCGGTGGATATGCAGGCAACCGTAACTCAAGAGATCGCCAGCGCGATCACGCAAGTGGCTGCAGCTTCCCAATCGGTGGCTTCGGACGTGTCGCGTGTGACCGAAACCGCAGGGGAAACTGGCGCCGCTGCGAGCCAAGTGCTGGCTGCCAGCCGCGAGCTCTCGGTTCAAGCTGCGAAGCTGGATCAAGAGACCCAAGAATTCTTGGAACGCGTCCGCGCCGCTTAATCAGGCCGCCTCAACACAAAATGAAAGGCCCGCTGAGCGATCAGCGGGCCTTCTTCGTTTACGCTACTGCCAATTGGACAGCGTCACCGAGGCTCTTCTGAAAAGCCATCAGCGGGATCTGGCCTTGTTGGGCCAGACTGAAGCGTTGGATAGGACCTGTTTGAACAAAGCCCAGCTTTTCCAGCAAGTGAAGACTTGCCGGATTGTCGTGATGGGCTTCGGCCTCAATCGTGATGAAGCTTGCATGGCGCGCCGCCCAGTCGAGTACGGCCTGCACTGCCCCGCTCCCAAGGCCTTGGCCCCAGAACTCAGGTAGGAAGGCATAGCCTAGTTTGGCGCTGCTAGGGTGGGTCTGCCGCAAGCCGATCTGGCCCACCACGTCACCCTCACTGTTCTCAACAGCCCAGACAAACTCTAGGCCTCGGGTTTCGGCTGCCCGGATCATCAGGATCATGGCGCTCGCATGTAAGGCCGTGAAGGGCTTGGGGATGGTGCACAGGCCACGTGCCACCTCTGGCCGGTTCAAAAGGTCCGCCAAGGCTAAGCTGTCCTCATGCTCCAAGGGGCGCAACAAGAGACGCGGGGTCAATAAAGCTGGCGTCATGACCTAGGTCTCCTTTCTGCTTCAGCGATATCGCGACGCATGACTTGCGTGGGCGAGTTTTTGCCTGTTGCTAAAACGCTCATCTCGCGAATCGCATCGACCTTGTAGAAGCCAAGTTTTTCAAGCACGTGACCAGATTGTGTGTTTGCCGTGGCAAAGCCAGCCACCAAATAGACAGGATTGAGGTCGTGGATCGCAGCGGCGATCAGGGCCTTCCCGGCTTCGGTTGCGAATCCCTGACCCCAGTATGGAACGCCCAGCCAATAGCCGAGTTCCCAGGCGGAGCTGCCATCCAGTGTCATGCGGTCCATCCAGTGCAGACCCATGGCACCCATAAAGCCCTCGACCTTATGCTCAATCGCATAGACATAGTTTTCTTTGCCAGCCCACATCTCGGGCTGTTTGCTCAACCATTCTTCGCCATCTTCTTCGCGGTAAGGGTGGGGCATGCGCGACAGATTGCCGGATACGCGGAGATCATTGGCCAGGCATACGACGCGCGCAAGGTCAGTCATCTGCATTGGGCGCAGGGTAAGGCGGCTCGTGTCAATTTGTGTACGCATGGCAAAGTCTCCGTCAGGAAACCCGCGCGGGGTGGGGGGAGACTGGCCCGAACCAAAGTCTGGCTCAAAGGACCCGTATGCATCAGGGCATAACGCAAACGGGGGGCCGGTGATCCGGCCCCCCGCGCGGGAAATGGTCTGTTTGACCGGATCACCCCTTTCAGGGGGACGATCCGGAGTGGTTCAGGACCGCCTTATTCTGCTGCTTCCGCAATCGGCATGACGGAGACAAAACATTTGTCGTCGCGCTTGCGGGTAAATACGACTTGGCCATTGGCAGTCGCAAACAGGGTGTGGTCGCGGCCAAGGCCGACGTTTTCACCAGCAAAGAACTTGGTGCCGCGTTGACGCACGAGGATGTTGCCCGAAACAACCATCTCGTTGCCGAACTTCTTGACGCCAAGACGCTTGGAGTGCGAGTCGCGACCGTTGCGTGACGAGCCGCCGGCTTTTTTATGTGCCATGTGTCAGTCTCCTGTGCGCTTGGTTACGCGTTGACGGCGGTAATGTGAACGACACTGCCCCATTGGCGGTGGCCGTTACGACGGCGATAGGTCGAGCGACGGGTCTTTTTCATCACCATCACTTTGTCGCCCTTGCGGGTTTCGAGCAAAGTTGCGGCAACCGTTGCGCCAGCCACAAGTGGGGCACCGACGGTTACGCCAGCTTCACCGCCAACCATCAGCACGTCGCTGAAAGTGATGGCGCTGCCTGCTTCGCCTTCTAATTTCTCAATCACAAGCTTGTCGCCTGCAGCGACTTTATATTGCTTGCCGCCAGTTTTGATCACCGCGAACATCGCGCTGTTCCTTGATAAGGGGCGAACGGACCAGACCGGGGATCGGGATGGGGTTCGCGGAATAAACGAAAGCGCCCGCCATGACGGCGAGCGTTAGGGAGGGTGTCCTTAAAGTCGCAAGCGCCCGAAGTCAATTGAGAATGCTGATGTTCGCGGCGGTTTATGGCGCCTTAGGCGCAGGAAAAACCAGCAACGCTAGTCATAGGCTCTTGGCACTCGCGCAGCAGAAAAGCCAAGCAGGCGCGCTTGCCCATTCTCAATACCAATTTCTATCGGTGCCGACAGGCCAGGTACCGCCACACCATTTGGCTTAATCGCACCTTGGCCGCGAATTTCGCCTTGCCATTGCCCTTCAGGAGTCACCTGCATGCGGCCTGTGCCTTGATCGAAGGACAACGGCCCCCAGTTGAGTTGGGCGGCCATGATGGTGAACTCGCCCTGCGCCTGTGCCCACGCTTTGGTTGATTGCAACAAAGTCTGACCTTGGCTGATTGGGCCTGTTAGGCGCAGATGATCAATCTTAGCCCCCAGAATCGCGGCTGGACCCTCGGGCAGCGCACTCAGTTCCAAAGCTTTCAGGTCCAGCGCGAAGGCAAGCCGACTGGCGTCTTGGGGGTCTGCGATCAAGTGGATGCCCCCAGCACCTGTTCGCCATGGTGCGGGTCCCAGCCCGGAAGGGTCGGCGGCACCCGCCTGTAAAGCCTCAAAGGTCAAGGAAAACCGCGCCAGCTGGCCGTCTTTATAGCGAAGACTGGCCTTAAGGTCGCTGGCTTGTAACGGGCGCATCGGCCCGCCGGGCAACTTCAGCTGGGGCTCTAGCGCGCCTTCAAGCGCCCAGAGATTCAGGTTGAACGGCGAAGCAACGGCCACAAAGCGCGAGGCTTGAAACACAAAGCCGGTGCTCGTTTGGACACGAAACCCTGTGATCTTGGTTTCAAACCGGTATGGGAAGCCGGTGACGACGATGCTTTCCTTGGGCAGGGCGGGCAAGGCTTGCGCCACCTGGGCCTGGATTCTTTGCGCGGTCTGGCTCCAATAGACATAATAGCCCCCCAGAACGAGGGCTCCCATAGCTAGGGGGAGGATAAGGCCGCTGAGTGGCGTGCGCTTGGTTTCAGTCATTAATCGCCGCCACCGCCACCGCCATCTCCGCCGCCGCCATCTCCGCCGCCGCCGCCGTCAAAGTCACGATCTCCCATCCCATTGCTTTCGCGAGCCCGTTCCCCATAGGCCTTCCAGTCGAATTCGGCTTCATCGCCTTTGCCTGTCTTGCCTGAAGACTTTTGATCGCCATTGGAATCAACCGGACCTGCCGAACCGCCGCCGTCCCCACCGTCATTGTCTTTCTTCTTGCGGGATTCGCGAGCAGAAATTTGGTCATAATGCTCTTCCAGTAACGCCTGACTTGCGCCCTCAATCCGACTTTCTAACAGCTCCATAAAGGGGCCGCGCTTTAGGCCGGGCGGGATGACGGGCAGAAATTCAAACACCACTTTGCCGGGATAGCGCATAAAGCCCTTTGCAGGCCAAGATGTACCCGTATTCAGCGCCAAGGGCACGCAAGGTACGCCCAGCAGCATGTAAATCGCGGCGACACCGGGCTTATAATCAGGCTCTGCCCCAATCATTTGGCGTGTGCCTTCTGGGAAGATGATTAGCGGGCGGCCTTGCTCAAACCTTTCCTTGGCTTGGGCGACCATGGCTTTCAACGCGCTCATATGGCCCGAACGATCAATCGCGATCAGCCCGGCTTTGCGGCAATACCAGCCAAAGATCGGCAGGTTTAAAAGTTCCTGCTTCAGCACATAGACAGGCATATTGGTGAACAGCGTCGGGATAATGGTGTCTAAGACGCTTTGGTGCTTGGCACCGATCATGATTGGGCCGTTGGGCAAATGCTCAAGACCTCGCACTTCATAGGTAATGCCGGCGATCCATTTTGCGCCAAAGCGCATGACTTTAGCCCAAGTCTCCATGACACGTGCGCCGCCCAAAGGCGACAAAAACACATAAGGCGCCCCCAACGTGCCAAC
>JAJTGP010000288.1 GCA_021299265.1 Hyphomonadaceae bacterium
CAATCTAACAGCTAGTTGGCGCTTGATCCGTTCGATGGAACCCTTATTGATCCAGTCCCCCGCTGCCCGGGTGATCTTTTTCACCTCTGGCGTTGCCCATCACCCACGCGCCCATTGGGGCCTATATGCCGCCACCAAAGCCGGTGTTGAGGCGATGGCGAAATGCTGGGCCGACGAGATTGAGTTTAAGAAGGTCGTGGTCACGGTCCTCAATCCAGGCGGTGTGGCGACCATGATGCGCAAAAATGCCTTCCCAGGCGAAGATCAAGCCACTTTGCCCCAGCCCGAACATCTGTCCAGCATGATTTTGGAATTGATGAGCGAGAGCCATACACAGACCGGAACAACGGTGCATTTCCGCGAGACAGAGCATTTCAAGGCCTGGCAAGCCGCGCACCAGCCGAACAGCTAGAAATCAGCGCGGGCTTGCTTGCCCCATCATCCCGCGAAGAGTTCCAGCGCACGTGCCGCCATAGCGGGCACGTCGCTTCGCGTTGAAGGTCACAAGCGCCACCAGATATTTCAAACCATTGATCAGAAGGATCGAGGCAGGATTATAGGCTAGGCCATATTTGCGTGAGATATAGGCGCGCGACCACGCTTGACAGGCACGCATCAAAAAGGCGGTTTTGAGATTGGGTGCGCTGGACTTGCCGCGCAAATGAGAGACCACCGCTTCATGCACATAGAGGATCGGATAGCCCTGATCGACCACGCGGCGGCACAAATCATCATCTTCGAAAAACAAAAAGATATCCGGGTCAAAGCCGCCCAAAGCTAGGAAGATATCCCGGCGCATCAGCATGCAGGCCCCAGACAAGGCTGGCACACACGTATCCCCGCTTGGCACCGTCTTGCCGCTGGCTTTGCCTTTTAGATAGGTGGAAAGAATGGAGCGCGGTTGAAAGAAATAAGAGCCGTCTTCTTCATAAATTCTGGGTCCGAATAGACCAGCTTCAGGATAGGTTTCAACGGCGTCCCAAAAGCGCTCAATCGCGCCGGGCTGGACCACCGCGTCTGGGTTGATGAAGAGCAGCCAATCAGTTTGAGCTGCTTCTGCGCCACGATTATTGGCGACGCCAAATCCAAGATTGGTTTCACACGCGAGGACTGTTGCGCCCTTTTTGCGCGCGATTGTCTGGGTTTGATCCCGGCTCGCATTATCAACCACCAAGGTCGCTGCGCCTTGGGCCTTTAGGGCTTCAACGCACGGTCCAATTACGGCTTGGCTATTATAAGTGACAATGATTGCCGTCACGCTGGCAGGCGACGGCCTCATCTCACAAACCCTTTGGGTGGGTAAAAGCCCATAATCATAATCCCGTTTCCGAGACAGGACTAAAGCTTGATTTTGCCGAAACTTAAAGGACTAGCGCGTCTTTTTGTTGGCGCGCGATGCATTCTTGCCCAGCTTCTTGCCGCCGGTCGGGATGCGGGCCTTGGGGGCAAAAGTCGCACTTTTGGGCTTGGCTGGCTTTGGCTTTTCCGCCGCCTTTGGCGCACGATCAGAAGACTGAGCATGTTTAGCAGCAGCCTCGCGGTTCTTACGCGATAGATTTGGTCGTCCGCTTTCATCGCCTGCATAGGGGTTCTTGGGCGCGCGCACCATGAAGCGGATCGGCACGGCTGGCATATCAAAGGCTTTGCGAATGCCATTGACCAGATAGCGCACATAGGTATCCGGCAATTGCGCCGCACGACTTGCAAGCAACACAAAGGTAGGTGGTCGGGCCTTGATCTGGGCAATATAGCGCGGCTTAACCCTGCGCCCATCGACGGATGGCGGTGGTTGCTTAGTCACCACTTCCTTGAGCCAGTCATTGAGGTCGCGCGTCTTGACCCGGGCATTCCAGTCTTCATGCACATCCAGCACGGCGGGCATCAGCTTATCGAGGCCACGACCAGACAGGGACGAGATCGGCACCAGTGGCGCACCACGCGTCTGCGGCAGGACTTTATCGGCCCGCTCTTGCAAGATCGCCAAGCGGGCTTGGGTATCTTCCACCCGGTCCCACTTTGCCAGCACATAGACAAGGCCACGGCCTTCGCGCGCGACCAAATCAGCAATCTGTAAATCTTGCTTTTCGAAAGCCTCGTCGGAATCCATCACCAGCAAGCAGATTTCGGCAAAGCGAATAGCGCGCAAGGTATCGGCGACCGATAGCGTCTCGAGTTTTTCTTGAACCTTGGCCTTCCGCCGCATTCCGGCCGTATCGACCAAGCGCACGGGCCGTCCGTCCCACACCCAGTCCACCCCAATTGAATCGCGCGTGATGCCGGCCTCTGGCCCCGTCAATAGGCGCTCTTCCCCGATCAAGGCATTGACCAGCGTCGACTTACCCGCATTTGGGCGACCAATGACGGCAATGCGCAGCGGCAGATTATTCTCGCTGGCGGCAATATCGGTAAAGCCCAAGCCCTCTAGGTCGTCATCATCTTCAACAAATTCGCCCGTTTGTGGGGCCTCTTCTTCGGCCTCATCTTCGTCGTCAAATTCGTCCGCGACCACCGGCGCTGCAGCTCGGTCGCCCATCAATGTGAGGATGGCGGAATAGAGATCGGACATCCCTTCGCCATGCTCGCCCGAAATCGGGATGGGTTCGCCGAGCCCCAGCCCATAGGCTTCGATCACACCGGCGTCGGCCAGTTTGCCCTCCGCCTTATTGGCCGCCAGGATGACAGGCTTGCCAGAGCGGCGCAAAATATCGGCAAAGACTTCATCGATTGGCGTGATACCTGCCCGCGCGTCGATCAGGAACAAGCACAAATCCGACTCTTGAATGCCGGCTTCGGTCTGAAGGCGCATGCGCGCTTCAAGACTTTCATCCGCGGCGGTTTCAAAGCCTGCCGTATCGATCAAAGTCAGGTCGAGATCGCCCAACCGACCACTGGCTTCGCGACGATCGCGGGTGACGCCTGGTGTGTCATCGACAATAGCGAGCTTGCGCCCAGCCAAACGATTGAACAGGGTGGACTTGCCAACATTGGGTCGACCAACGACCGCGATTTTGAGAGGTGCGGCCACGACCTATCGGACAGCTACAACAACGCCGTCATGGGTGTAGAAATACAACGTCCCATTGGCGATGGCGGGCGGCACGAAGATAGGAGCCTTAGCATCCCGAGTGAACAGGGTCGTGCCATCTTCGGGCTTCACCACTTCGATCTTGCCCAGGGAGGAAGCCAGAACCAGACGCCCACCGACCATGACGGGGCCAGTCCAAGAAATCAGATTCTTTTTCTTCTTCTCATTGCGATAGCTGGGCAATTGGCGGGTCCATTTGATACCGCCAGTCTTAGCGTCCATGGCGACCAACTCGCCTGTGGTTGAGACAACATAGACAAAGTCGCCCGCCACCCAAGGCGTTTGGATCGAGGCGATTGGCTTTTCCCAAACCCGCGTGCCCGTGCGCAATTCAATGGCCGCAAACGTGCCCGACTGGCTGGCAGCAAACACGATACCGCCAGCCACAACTGGGCGGCCTGCGATGTCATTGATGGTGGAAAGCGAGTTGGAGGAGCCCGCGCGGGTCAAAGCTTCAGACCAAAGCCTGCGACCATTGGCGGACAGATAAGCAATCACTTCACCTGAAGCAAAGGGGGCTACCAAGGTTTCCCCAACCAGAGCGGGGCTTGGGCTGGAGAGCATGCGGGCAGGCTCGGCAATCGCCGACTGAGTCCATTGAATGCGGCCTGTTGCGGCTTCAACGGCAAACAATTCGCTGTCATTGCTGGTGACAAAAACCCGGCCACCACCTGCCAAGGGTGAGGCATGAATGGGCGAACCTGCATCTACGCGCCAAGCCTCTTGCCCATTGTCGGCATTGAGGGCGACGAGATTGCCAAAGCCTGTCGCAGCATAAACCCGGCCATCACCAAAGGCGATACCACCGCCAATGGCCGTGCTTTCATCGCGATTGAAGAAACGACTGCGTGCCTTTGAGGTCGGCACCAGCGACTTGCGCCAAATCTCGCGACCATTGGCCTGATCCACCGCATGAACGGTACTTTTGGAGTCGAAGACAAATAGCTTGCCATCGGCGACGATGGGGGTCGCGGTGATTGCACCGCGCGCACCAGCGCCTTGGCCGATTTTCTTGCGCCAAACAATCGCCAGCGGGCCAGAGCCTGCGACGTTTTGCGGCGCGTTGCTGGCCACGCCACCGGCATTTGGCCAAGACGTTAAGTCTTGCGCGTCTGGCACGGTGACAACCACGCTTTCAAGCGCTGGGTCCTTGGTCAATTGTTCCTCAAGGCCCAGAACCGAAATGCGCTCTTTATCTTCGGCAATCGCATTCTTGGCCCGATCCCCGCCAAAGGGCCACAGGCTTGAGGCACGATCTTGTAAAGAGGCACAGCCCGATACCAGAACCAAAGCGCTGGTCGTGGCAAGGCCAAGCGAGCGCAGACGGCGCGACATAAAGGTCATAGACCATCTCCAGACTTTGGCTGTTCAGCAGGCGCGGGTGCAGCAGGTTCCGCCGCGGGTGCCGTACGGTTTTTCTCGATCTCTTTGATCTGACGCTGTTGCGCCTCAGTGATCGCCTTTTGACGGGCCATGCTGGCCTGACGCTCACGCTCAATCTGGGCCAAGACCTCTGGCGAGACGGCCCCACCTGCCTGTTGCCCTGCTGGCAAAGGTGTTTCG
>JAJTGP010000164.1 GCA_021299265.1 Hyphomonadaceae bacterium
GCGCTTCTTGAGGTTGTCGCGCAAGGCGTTCTCGAATTCCTTGTGCAGCTTTTTGTATTCGGGGTTCTGCCCGCTCCATTCCTGCGCAATCATCTCGGCGCGGGCGAGGATGAGCAGGTCGCCATCCATGAAGGAGTTGGTACTACCCGCACGCGGGAGCAGGAAGCGCACGGTGTTACGGCGCTTCTGCAACTGGTCTTTGAGCCAGCGGCCCAGCGTGGCATCGAGCTTGTCGCTTTCCTCGGGCAGCACGAGGATGGGCAGACGGTCATCCCATTTGTCGGGCTGCTCGGCTCCATCGAGCGCCGTCCACGGATCGTTGACCCACGATTTCGGCAGGGCGATCACGCGAAAGGTCTTGGCGACCTCGTCGCTGCCGCCGATGACATAGCGCACCTGCTTGGCGAGCTGCGCCTGATCCGCGCCGTTGGCGAACAGCTTGTCGTTGCGCGCGTACGCCATGAGCTTGGTGCGCGGGTTCTCTGGCTCGCGGAAGAGCAGCTTGGTGCGGTCCTGATTGTGATGGATGTTGTGGCTGTTCTCGACGATGGTCGCCAGCTCGACCTGGAAGGCGTTGTCGTCCACAGGCTTGTCACGGGTGATGTCCAGTTGCAGCGCGGCGGGTTCGGCTCCAGCGAGGTTGCCCACGGCAATCGAGCGCAGCCACAGCGCGCCGATGATTTCTTGCAAATGTGGTGCGACGCTGGCGTAGTCGTGCCGCGCTTCCTGCACCGCGATGATGTTCTGCTGCGCCTTCTCGCGCAGCGCGCGGTGCTGCTGGTTGGCGACGGCTTCGAGCAACGCGCCGATGCCCGAGGTGTCGTCGTCCAGACGGAAGTCGGCGGCGGTGAGCACGGGCACGGCCTCGCCACGGCTCTTGTAGAGGTTGGCGAGGATGCGGATCAGGTCGCGCGTTTCCTGCGCATCGGTGGCGATGAGCACCTGTTCTTCGAGCAGACGCAGGAGGTGCGGAGAGTAGGGCCACGCTTCGTTGAACTCCCGGCGCTTGCGTTCCTGCTCGGCAGAAGGCACGTTGAGCAAGCGGAAGGACTCGGCGACGTGCTGCGCGACCAACGATTCGATGGTGCCGCTGGCGATCTGCAGGCGGTTGTTGAACAGGCGGTGCAGCAGCATCCGGCGGCGATCCAGCTGGATACGCTCGGCGCTGCCGCCTGCCTTGAAGTCGATTGCGACCGGATTGACGCGATGCACTTGGTGGTAGGCGTCGCTGCCGCCGTTGCGAACGGAGATCACCAGCACCAGCAGGTCGGGGCGCTCCTTGGCGATTTCCGAAAGGATCTGGATGAAGTTGAACGCCCAGTTCTTCCAAGGGTACTGCTTGTTGTTGGTCAGGCCATCGTACCACGTCTGGAACTCGTCCAGCAGCAGCATCGTCGGCTTGTTCTCGAGCAACTCAATGATGAGTTTGTCAGACGGGATCTCGGTCTTGGACGCTCCCTGGCCGTCCCACTTGCCCTTGATGAAGGTACCGTGCGGATGGTTCTCGAACAGGACATCCCACAGAAATTTGTAGCGGTGGCGATGCAGGCTTTCTCCGATGACGTGCATCCCGTCGCGCAGGGCGATCTTGCCGATGCTGGCGTCAGCGAGCCTGGTTGCCCATGCATTGAGCCAGGAGCTGGTCGAGGACGGGTCGGTCACCGCGTGGTAGAGCGCGGCCATCAAGTGCGACTTGCCGAGGCCGCGTTCGCCGATCACGACCACGGGGCGACCCTGGCTGGGGCCGACGGCCTCGATGCCTTTCAGCAGGTCGTGCGTAGGATAAGTGATTTCCAAAAACTGCTTGGCTGCGATTTGTGTCGCGCCCGTGTGCTGGTCGTTAGACAGCTCGATGGCGGTGCCCTTGAGGCGCTTGCCGCGAAACTCTTCGCGCAGTGTCAGTCCAAGCATCGCCTAGCCCTTCTTTTGGTCTGTGGTGTGCTCCGCGCTCAACGCGCGGGTGGCCTGCTCAGACATCCAGGCGGCTAAATCATTTCGCCTAAAGCGCCAGGATCCCCCGACCTTGAAAGATGGGATCTGGTGGTCTGCGGCCAAGCGGTAAATGGTCCGTTCGGTAACTTTAAGAAAATCAGCTACTTGCCGAACGGTCATAATATCGTCTGACATGGCTCTCTCCCCAGAATTAGCCTTGGTGGCAAAATATTCAAATATTTTCAAGTTTGCTAACTGTAGTCTTAGTGGCGGCGACAACCGATCGCGCATCTAACGCAACGGCTGCTTGCTACAGCGTCTCGGGCGCCGGGGTCCAAGAATTCCAAGGAACGATCGTCTAGATCCGTTCAGGGGTGTCCGTCGTCAAATCATTTGAGACTGCTTTGCGCTCTGGCTAGCCGAGTAACTGGCTGGACCAGCCTGGACCAACCCCCAATTCGACCGGACACCTGGCGTCACTGTGAGGGCCTCGGCGTAAGCCTAGGCATACGCTTATGTCGAAGCCCGTTGAGCGTGTTGAAATCATCTCCGGCATTCAGGCTTGCGCATGAGATCGCCACGTGAGTTCATAGCAAGCAAGTTACCCAACCCAGCCGGAGTGTTCGGTTTGTTAGGGGCAAGCCCACGTGTCACCGGCCAGGCGGCGCTTACCGGCTTCTAAAAACTCCTTCGACCAAGCGTAATACAGGCGCTCAGCGATGGCTTCGCGGCGGCATAGGGTGGCGATGCTTTCCTCGCCGCGGAGCCCTTCCAGGACGATGCGGATCTTGTCCTCGGCGAAATGGTGCTTGCGCGTGGCGCGGCGAATATCGCGGATCGGCTTTTCGGCTGGCACCCGCACGGATGGGGCAGAGGATTTCTGGCTCATCTTCACTCTCCTTGGGGTTACGATGAGCCAGAAATCCTCCGTTACTCAAATCGCCAATTTGGTCCCATAGGTGCTGACGCCAGACACCTGCTTGCTTTGGTGTGCTTATTCGGCCGCATTGGTGGCCCGATGTCTTGGTGTCTCATATTTTGGGACAGGAAACCCTAATATTACTAAGTAGACGTCAAAACAGAAGTATAGGTGTCGAATCTGTGTAATTCTTAGGATATTTTGGACATGTTTCTCGGATTCTTTTCAGATATACTTGGATAAATTTCGTATATTCGTGCTGCTTATTCTGGATTTCCATTATAGATAAGGATGGCATTATGCGATTATTAATGGGCTATTTATTGGGGTGTATTTGTTCTTTATTTCCCATGACTTGTTTTGGTTACCCCCGGATCTTGAAACGATGTTTTTGTCAACTGAGAGTTTACTCGTTTCGTAGAAAATTATTTTCTGATCTTAAGCAAATAATCCTTGCTTCATGCCTTTCTGCAGGAAATAGTTAGGAAACAAGAGTTCAACCATAGCGTGACGGCAAAACCATCGTTTTGCCGACTAAGGAAACTCGTCTCATTTTTTAGCGATACAGGTCTGATAACATGAGCAACACTGATGATACCCGTACCCAGCCCGCAAAAAAGCCAGGCAGACGTTGGCGTCGAACCAGCCGAATCCTATCGGTCGCGTTCATACCGACCGAATTAGGCGGCGCCCCCTCAGACGATGAGGCGCGCCTGGCCGAGTTCACCGCCGAGTTTGGCCGCCTCTCAGCGAGGCGCCCCTCGCAAGTGAATCAAGACCAGTTTGGCCGATCCGGCAAACGCTCCCCCTGGTAATCCGGGCCGCCGCCAACATATGTCGACGCCCCTCTCTCCGCCTGACTCCTAAGGTGATCGCCATGCACCATGTCCCGACTGCCTCGAATAAGCCCATCCGCTGCGCCATTTACAGCCGCTTTTCCGACGACCAGCAGAACGCCAGATCGGCGTCTGATCAAACTGCCGCCTGCCGGAAATATGCCGAATCCCAGGGTTGGACCGTCGTGGCGGTGTTCGAGGACCTGGCCATGAGCGGTGCCAGCAGCTTCCGACCGGCGTACCAGCGAATGCAGGCCCTTGCTCAGCAACGCGGCTTTGATGTCCTGCTTGCAGAGGGTTTGGACCGTCTGAATCGTCGCTTGGCGAATGGTGCCCAGCTGTATGACCTGCTGACATTTCTCAATATTCAAATTCACACGCTGCAGGACGGCCTGATTCAGCCCCTTCAAGTGGGCATCATGGGCACCATGTCGCAGCTTTTTCTGAATGAGCTCCGTCATAAGACGCGCCGGGGTCTTACTGCCGTGGCAAATGAGGGCCGCAGCGCTGGCGGCCTTTGCTATGGCTATCGTGCTGTTCTGGTTTCCAAGGATATGGCCCTTAAGGGCCTCGGCAAACGCGGTGGCCGCGTCATCGAAACGAGCGAGGCAGCGGTCATCAACAGGATTTTCCAGGAATATGCAGATGGCAGGTCGCCAAAAGCGATCGCGGTTGCCCTGAACAATGATGGCATCAAAGGTCCGGCGGGCGGTCAGTGGGGGCCGAGTGCGATCAACGGCAACCGCAAGCAGGGCACGGGTATCATCAATAATAAGCTTTACATTGGACAGCAGATCTGGAACCGCCGGAGCTGGATCAAGGATCCCTCCACGGGTCGGCGGGTTGCGCGGCCCAACAGTGATGACGCCTTGATTGTGACCGAGGTGCCTTCGTTGCGGATTGTCCCCGATAAGCTTTGGAAAGCGGTCAAGGCCAGGCAGGCCAAGCTGGATCAGGCCGCGGCCGGGCGGGGCTCTTCCGGCGGGCCAGTAGCATTTTGGAGCAAACAGCGCCCGAAATTCCTCTTTTCTGGGCTGATGCGCTGCGGCGCTTGCGGCAGCGGCTACTCAAAAAGCGGGGTTGAGCATTTCTCCTGCAGCGCCGCACGCAGCAAGGGGGCTACGGCATGTGCCAATCGCCTGACAATCCGCCGGGACGCACTTGAGAGCACCGTTCTCGCCGCGCTGCGCAGTAAGCTCTTGGATCCGGGGCAATTTGAGGTTTACGCGAAGCATTTTGTCGCCGAGTGGAACCGCCAGCAGTCTGAGGCCTCGGCTCAATTGGCCGTCAAGCGCGCTGAGGTTGACCGGCTCAAGCTGCAACTCTCGAAACTTGTGGATGCTTTGGCGGATGGGGCCCCTGTGCATAGCGTAAAGGATCGCATGGCGGAGCTTGAGGGTCGCAAGCTCACGCTGATGGCGGAGCTGGAGCAGGCGGAGCAGCCTGCCCCGCGGCTCTTCCCGAATATGGGTCAACTCTACCGTGAGCGGGTGGCCGAGCTGATTGATGAGCTTCAGGCCGATGACAGCGAGGGCCTACGGACGCGGCTTCGGTCACTGGTGGATGAGGTCCGCCTGGTGCCGGAGGGTGAGGATCTTCGTGTGGAGGTTCGCGGTGCGCTTGCTGGTATTCTGCACCTGGCGTCGGGCGGTGCTGCGCTGGATGGTGCCGGTGCTGGTACCGGACCTGTTGCCCAAGGCGTTGTGATGCCTGGTGATTCTCTGGATGTTCTTGGTATGTTTGGTGTGCAAATTAAGATGGATGCGGGGACAGGATTTGAACCTGTGACCTTCAGGTTATGAGCCTGACGAGCTACCGGGCTGCTCCACCCCGCGTTGGGTGATGTGTTTTGTATGATCCTGTATGGTGGCTCGGCGGCGACCGACTCTCCCGCGTCTTGA